>JBAYKV010000020.1:0-23452 GCA_041664405.1 Syntrophales bacterium | reverse complement strand
GGCATTGGACATGAGGATCGTCGCCACGCGGACCGGAACCATATTTTCGTCGTATTCTACGGTCACCTGACCTTTTCCATCAGGGGCAAAAACGGGATTGCCGCAATATTCAAATGCCCGCATCAGACGGTTTCCAAGCACATACGGAAGGGGCAACAACTCCGGCGTCTCATCACAGGCAAAACCGTAAATAATACCCTGATCACCGGCGCCGATCTCCTGATGCTTTCCCAGTCCCGCCCTGGTCCCCATGTTGATGTCCGGGGACTGGGGAATCATGGCGTTGAGAATCCCCATCGAACTGCCATTAAGACCGACGGCGGAGTCTCTGTAACCCAGGGAAAGGACCGTTTTCCGAGTCACCTTCTCGATGTCCACATAACTTCTCGTGGCGACCTCCCCGCCGATGACACAGAGACCCTTGCCAAGAAAGACCTCCAGCCCGCAGTGCGGCATATCATCGATGGTCATGCCTATCTTCTTTTCTTCTGACAGAATCTCGGCAATAATATTGGCTGCGATGGCATCACAGACCATATCCGGATGTCCGACTTTGACGCTCTCCGACGTGATGTACATGGGCGCATCTCCTTTTATGACATTCTCAGACGGTCCATTAACACAACCCTTTGAACGACTTCAATAACTTTTTAAATCAAATTATATCTTGAGAACTTGGGGCTGGACAATCCCGCAGGAGATGACATAGGTAAGGGCCTCTTCTACGGTCATGTTGACCTCAACGAGGTCGCGATCGGGAATCACCAGCAGATAGCCCGAGGTGGGATTGGGAGTGGTGGGAACAAAAACATTTGTGCAGGGCTGCCCGACATGGCGCTCGATCCGGTCATGGGCCGGGCCGGTAACAAAGCCCACGGTGTAAGCGCCGGATCGAGGGAACTCTACGAGGACGACCTTCTTGAAACTCCGGCTTTTGTTGACAAACATTCTGTCCACAACCTGCTTGGCCCCATCATAAACACTTCGTATTACGGGTATTTTGTGAAATACAGACTCTCCAAAGTTGACAATCATGTTCCCGATATAGCTCTTCATTATCAGTCCGGCGACAAAAATCAGGAGAATAACGAAAATAACGCCGAGTCCGGGGATGTGAAACTGTAACAGGGTATCGGGATGAAAACGGTTAGGTATGATCCGAAGCAGGTTATCCATGAGGGCAATAAGAAAAAAGATGACATACAAACTCAGACCGATAGGAATCGTCGCCACCAGCCCGGCAATAAATATCTGCCTGATTTTTTTTCTCATTTCCCTGCAATCGAAAAACGGGCAAGGCACATGCCAGCCCTGCCCGGATCTCACCGAATTAAGATGGTTTTCAAGATCTGCCGGTCAGTTTGTTTTCTTGATCTTGTTATTGCCGTCGAGAAGGACGCATTTAGGCGACCAGCCCTTGAGCTCCGAAGCCTCGGCGGTAACATAAGTCGCGATAATGATCACGTCTCCCTTTGAGGCCTTGTGGGCCGCGGCGCCATTAAGACAGAAGGTAGCCGAACCTCGGGGGGCCTTAATGGCGTAGGTGGTGAAGCGTTCGCCATTGGTAACATTATAGATGGCGACCTTTTCGTAGGGAATGATGTCCGCCGCTTCCAGCAGGTCTTCGTCAATGGAAATGCTTCCCTCATAATGCAGATCCGCATCCGTTACGACGGCCCGATGTAGTTTTGATTTCAGCATGAACCTCTGCATAGACGTTACCCCTTTTTCATATCTCCAGAGGAGCTCCGAAGACGTAATTATCGATCAAACGGGCCGCCCCCACCCGCACGGCCAGGGCGATGACGGCCTCGCTGTCCAACCTTTCGATGTCCTTCATGGTCTTGGTATCACAGATCTGTACGTAATCGATACGGGCATGGGGATGATCCCCGATAAAGGCCCGGACCTTGCCAATGATTACCCCGGCATCCCTTTCACCACGGTCATACATCTCCTTCGCCATCTTCAAGGAACGGCTGAGACTCAAGGCCGACTCCCGTTCCTCAGACTTGAGATAAATATTCCGGGAACTCATGGCCAGACCGTCTTTCTCCCTTGTCGTCTCCATGGCGACGACCTCCAGATCCATATTGAGATCGATGACCATTCTCTTGATGGCGGTAAGTTGTTGAAAATCCTTCTTGCCGAAAATGGTGACATGGGGTTTGACCATATTAAAAAGTTTGCAGCACACCGTGGTAACACCCCGAAAATGCCCGGGCCGGGAAAGGCCGCAGAGGTTATCCGTAACCACTTCCACATTTACATAGGTCTGATAGTTATCAGGATACATCTCCTCGTTGGGGGGATAGAAGATGACATCGACGCCCACGCTTGCCGCCATTGCCCTGTCTCTTTCAAAATCACGGGGATACTTGGCCAGGTCTTCGTTGGGACCAAACTGGGTCGGATTAACGTAGATACTTATGACCAGACAATCCCCCCGCTTTCGGCCGACCCTCATCAGATCAAGATGTCCCTCATGAAAGTAGCCCATGGTCGGGACAAAAGCGATTTTCTTCCCCGCAATTCTCAGGGACTCAGCATAAACCTGCATCTCCTTGACCGTCTCGATAATCTTCACAGGCCCACCCCTCTTCAAACCAAAAAAAGCCTCGCCGTCGCTGACGGGAGGCCTGGAATTTAGTCCCTGTTGCATTCCTTAAACCCTTCGTCCCAGTCCCTTACGGGATCCAAGCGGTGATTCCCCCCTAACAGAACTGCAAAACATCGTCAAGGGTTTTTTACATGATTATTCTCAACAGCAAATAATGTACTTATTGCCACCGCGTTTTTTTGCCCCGTACATAGCAATATCGGCCTTTTTGACCAGGGTGTCGAAGTCTTGACCATCCCGGGGATAAAGGGCGATACCGATACTCGTTCTGATCGTAAAGAAAAGCTCGCCCACTTTTATGGGCACTTGAAAAGCGTCGATGATCTTTTGCCCCAGTTTTTCCAAATCCTCTACCTGCCTGATGCCGGGCAGGAGAATCATGAATTCGTCGCCGCCCATGCGGGCGACAGTGTCCCCTTCTCGAAGCTGCTTTTTGACACCCTCGACAAAGGCGCAGAGGATGCAGTCGCCCATGTAGTGGCCATAAGAATCATTGATTTCTTTGAATTTATCGAGATCCAGCATCATCACCGCCAGATGTTCCCGATTTCGTTTCGCCTGGGTCAGAGCCACGGCGAGGCGGTCATGAAATAGAATCCGGTTCGGCAAACCGGTCAGGGCGTCATGATAGGCCATCCACTGAATCGTCTCCTCTGCCTTTTTCCGTTCCGTTACATCATGAAGAATACCCATGAAACCGGTCGGCTTTCCCTTGCTGTCCTTTTTTAGAGAGACGGAAATCTCCACATATTGTTCCTTTCCGTCCGGACGGTTGACACGAGTGACCAGCCCCTTTTCCGGTTCAGCGGTCATGAAGACGCGATGGAAGATTCTATAAAGCTCCCCTTCCTCTCCTTCAACGGCAAATTCCTTGAAATTCGCGCCAATGAGCTTATGATGCGGAACACCGGTAATCAGGGCACAGGAATCATTCATAAACTGGACGCACCCATTCAGGTCGACTTCGTAATAGCCGTCCCCGATGTTTTCGATGATGGCCCGGTATCGCTCCTCGCTGGCCTTCAGGGCATCCTGGGCCAGTTTCCGATCAGTCATGTCTATATGAGTCCCCTCGTAATGGAGGACATTGCCGCTCTTGTCCAGGACAACACGGGCATTAACGGACACCCAGAAAATCGTCCCGTCTTTTCTGAAAGTGGCGTGTTCGAAATTATCTACAAATCCCTGCTTTTTTATCGTCTCTTTAAAAAATTCACGATCATCAGGATATACATAGTGTTGGGCAGCCATGTCTGTGACCGATTCGATCATCTCCTCCGGCGAGGCAAAACCGCACATTTTCGCCAGGGCGGGATTGACATGGACAAACCGGCCTTCCGGAGTGCTCTGGAACATACCCACGACGGCGTTATCATATATTTTCCGATATTTAGATTCACTTTCTTTCAGGTCTTGCTCTGCCTGCTTGATATTCGTAATATCCAGGACAATGCTCTGTAACAGAACCTTCCCGGCAATATCGAGGCGGCTCAGGCTCACCTCGGCGGGGAAAGGGGTCCCGTCGTAACGGCAATGGAGCCATTCAAAGAGCTGGGACTCGCCCCGCAGTGCCGCATCCATTCTTTCCCTTGATTTTTCACTGGAACTTGCCCCGTCGGACTGGAGGGGCGGGGAGAAACGATCGGGCGTTGCTCCAACAAGGTTTTCCCGTTTACACTTGAAGACTTCCAGTGCCCGATTATTGCAATCCGTAAACACATAGTCTTCCATGATGAAAATAGCGTCATTGGCTCCTTCGAACAGCGTCTTGTAACGCATTTTCTGCTCAGATAGCACCGCCTCCGCTTGCTTCTTTTCAGTCACGTCCATGGAATTACCCAGAATGGCCGGTTTCCCCTGGTATGTAATGGATATAACCGTCTCCATGATCCAGCGGGTCTGCCCGTCCCTGGTAATAATCCGGAATTCACAGGGTTCTGTTCTTAGACCTTTAAGCATCTTCCGGGCCAGCCTCCTCACCAGGTCTCTGTCTTCCTGATGAACGATACTGAAGGCCTCACGACCCACGAGTTCCATAGGCGTGTATCCGGCATAGGAGGCGGCATTTCGGTTGAGGTAGCTAAAACGACCGTCCTGGACAACATAGATGCCCCCAAAGGAAGCCTCGGCGATGGTCTGGTAGAAATCCGGCTGTTGGATATGGTCTTCTCTGGGATGCGATAATTTCATTAAATATAATCGGCAAAAGTTTTAATATTCGTACTAACTAGCACAACTTTCATAAAACATCTACAAGGTTGTCAAAATAAGTGGCTTTCAATGTTCAATTGCATGTGCGGACAATTATGCCACAAATGGACTAATATTAAGTGCGATTATTTTCCTCATCGGGACAATTTTATTGACATCCCCCCTTTCCTTGTGGTAAGCGGATGCGGGCTTTAAGAAACGATTAGGGTACTGATTTTTAACATTTTTCTTTCAAAGGAGAGCAATGTGACGCTTCGAGAGATAAAAGAGCTACTGGATGCAGAAGTGCTCGTCGGCCACGATCAGATGGACAAAGAGATAAAGACCGCCTTTGGCGCCGATCTCATGAGTGATGTCCTGGCCTTTGCCAAGGCGGGAAGCTTGTTGCTGACCGGTCTGACGAACCCTCAGGTCATCCGGACGTCTGACGTTCTCGATATCGCCGCAATTATCATGGTGCGAGGAAAGCGGCCATCACCGGAAACGCTCCGCCTCGCGGAAGAGCTGCTGATCCCGGTTATGACCACAAAATATATCCTCTTTGAAACCGCCGGGAAACTATACGCCAAAGGTATCGTTGGCTGCATGGAAAGGGTTGACGACGAACGTGCTTTCACATGAACCGGCCCTCTATGAGAATTCCTTTCCCGTAGAGGGTGGAACTTACGAAAACGCCGGGCATGTCTCGAGCCAGATCAAAGCCTTGCTGAAAGGTATGAAAATATCCAAGGAGGTCGTCAGGCGGGCTGCTTTAGTCACTTACGAATCAGAAATCAATATCTGTTCCTATGCCAGAAGCGGTGAGATCGTCCTCCGGGTAACTCCGGAACACGTCACGATTGAAGCAATTGATGAGGGCCAAGGCATCGTGGATATTGAGCTGGCTATGCAGGAAGGTTACTCGACGGCAACGGACAGGATAAGGGAAATGGGTTTCGGGGCCGGGATGGGGTTGTGTAACATCAAAAATTTTTCTGATTTCTTTCGCATCACCTCGGAGATCGGAAAAGGCACCCATCTCAAGATGGTTATCCGCATCGACAAAGATTTTGATGGGATTTAGTTAATTTACCGTGTACTTAGAAGACATCGTTAAAGCACTTAATCTAAGGGTTGTCTCCGGTGAGGAAAGGCTCACTGCCGAGGTTCTGGGGGGGTACGTCGGCGACCTGCTGAGCGATGTCATGGCTAATAGCAAAGAAGGCGATCTCTGGATCACCCGGCAGACTCATCAGAACATCGTTGCCGTGGCCAGCCTGAAGGACCACGCCGGAATCATCCTGATTCAGGGTTGTAACCCGGCTGCCGATACACTGGATAAGGCCCGTAAGGAAGGCGTCCCGATTATGGTAACGGATATGCCAGGTTTTGAAGCTATCGGCAAGGTATACAACATGATCGCAACTAAGAAGGGTCCAGACCCTTCCACATGAAAAGGCCATGATATCATGGCCTTTTTTACATTTATTAGGTTCAGCCCCTGATGAAGGCGTTTCGTTGTGACCTTCACATCCATACCTGCCTGTCGCCATGCGCTGAGCTGGATATGTACCCCCGGGCCATTTTGCAGAAGGCTCGTGAGGAAAAACTCAATGTTATCGGTATATGCGACCATAATTCCTCAGAGAATGTCGCCTCCGTTCAGAAGGCGGCAGCCGGCCATCCCCTGACGGTGTTTCCGGGCATGGAGGTCTCCAGCAGGGAGGAAGTGCACACGCTGGCGCTCTTTGATAATATATCCCGTTTGCAACACTTCCAGAAACTCATCTACGATAACCTGCCAGGTGAAAACGACGAAAATTTTTTCGGATGTCAGGCCATCGTAAATGAAAGCGACGAAGTTGAGGGATTAAATCAGCATCTCCTCATTGGTGCGACTTCTCTATCTCTCCAGGAAATCATTGACCATATTCACCGTCTGGGGGGACTCGCCATTGCCTCCCATATCGACAGAGAAAGCTTCAGCGTCATCGGGCAGTTGGGTTTCATCGACCCTACCTTCGCCTTTGATGCCCTGGAGGTCACTCCCCGACTGGGCTTGGCCAAGGCGAGAGAAACCTTTCCCGACCTTGGCAATTATCCTTTTATTACCTCCTCTGATGCCCATTTCCTTCGTGATATCGGCAAGACTTATACTGAGATGTGGATGGCGGAGGGAAGCTTTCAAGAGCTGCGCCTGGCCCTCCGTGGCGAGGCGGGAAGACATATAATCGGCGGGACCTGACATGCTGGAATTGGCCTTACATATTCTTGATATCGCCGAGAATTCCACCCGGGCCGGGGCCAGGCATGTGGATATACGTCTAAAGGAAGACCCCGAACATGACCTCCTCACCCTGGAGATCACTGACGACGGCGCCGGCATGGACAAGGAAACCCTGGCAAAGGCCCTCGACCCTTTTTACACGACCAAGAAGGTCCGCCGGGTGGGCCTGGGGCTGCCGATGCTGGCCCAGGCGGCAGAAAGCGCGGGAGGACATTTGATCCTGAGTTCGGAACCGGGCCAAGGGACGCAACTCAAGGTGACCTTCGGACTCCGGCATCTTGACCGCCAGCCCCTTGGCGATGCCGCCGGATCCATGGTAACCCTGATCGCCGGAAATCCGGACATAGATTTTACGTATGCCCATGAGCATGGAGATCAAATGTACCTGCTCAGCACGGAAGAGATAAAGAAAGAGCTTGAGGATGTACCTATCAATCATATTGAAGTACTTAAATATATCAGAAGCCATATCGCGGAAGGCTTGAAAGAAATCGGATCGGAAGCGTAAGCATCGCTTTACATATGAAGGAGGAAGCAATTCATGAAAGCGGAGAATGACGAATTAATAAAAGAATTTTCAGCGGCCAAGATAGCGAAGCTGGAAGAAATTATCGCCAAATTCAAGGGCAAACCAGGAGGTCTGATTCCTGTCCTTGAGGAAGCGCAGGTTGCCCTCGAATACCTGCCCGTTCCCATCCAGAAAAAGATCGCCAAAGGTTTGAACCTTCCCTTAAGCCGTGTTTACGGCGTCGTCACCTTTTATTCTTTTTTCACCATGACCCCCCGGGGAAGGCATACCGTCCGCGTCTGCCTCGGCACCGCCTGTTACGTCCGGGGGGGCAAGGCTCTCGCGGAAACCATTGAAAAAAATTTCGGCGTCAAAGAGGGAGAAACGACTCTCGACCGCAAGTTTACCTATGAATCGGTCCGTTGCCTGGGAGCCTGCGGCCTCGGGCCGGTCATTGTTGTGGACAATGACGTTCACGGACGGGTCAAACCGGGGAAAGTCAAAGATATCTTAAATGCTTATAACTGATAAAAAGTGAGGATACCTTATGGCAAAGATCACAATTGAAGATTTGAAGAAAATCAAGGAGCGGGTCCATGCGGAAACGGCCCTGCGGGATGGTCACCTGCGTGTCAAGGTCACCGTTCATATGGGGACCTGCGGTATCGCTTCGGGGGCCAAGGAAGTCATGGACTCCCTGTTGAGGGAAATCGAAGAAGCCGGGGTATCGGATGTAGCCGTCACCACCTCGGGCTGTATGGGTCTCTGTAGCAGAGAACCCCTGGTTACCGTCGAGATCCTCAACCAGGACCCGATCAAGTACGAATACATGAATTCAAACAAAATGCGTCAGGTCTTCAAACGGCACATTCTGGAAGGAGAAATTCAAAATCCCTTCGTACTGGCCCGGGGCGCGGAAACACAAAAATAGAAGGAGGATGTAAACCTAATGAAGGTATTCCGATCGCACTTACTGATTTGTGGCGGCACCGGCTGCCATGCCTCCGGAAGTCTGAAGGTCAAGAAGGCATTAGTCGCGGAGCTGGTCAAAAGAAAGCTCTCCGAAGAAATCAAGATCGTAGAAACGGGGTGTAACGGCTTCTGCGCCATGGGTCCGATCATGGTTGTCTATCCCGAAGGCGTTATCTATATGCTGATCACAGCCGAAGACATCCCTGAACTTGTGGAAGAGCACCTGATCAAGGGCCGTGTTCTCGAACGGCTCCTCTACCGTGAACCCACCACGGAAGAGATTATCCCAACGATGCAGGAGATCCCCTTTTTCGCCCTTCAGGAGCTACGGGTCCTCAGGAACCGGGGGCTCATCGATCCGGAGAAAATCGAAGAATATATCGCCCGGGACGGCTATCAGGGAATGGTCAAGGCCCTGACCGAAATGACCGCCGCGGACATCGTCCAGGAAGTCCTCACTTCGGGACTCCGCGGTCGGGGCGGCGCGGGCTTCCCCACGGGACTGAAATGGAAATTTGCCGCCGCCTCCCCCGGAGACGTCAAATACGTTTTGTGTAACGCCGACGAAGGAGACCCCGGGGCCTTCATGGACCGCAGCGTCCTGGAATCGGACCCCCATGCCGTTCTTGAAGGCATGGTCATCGCCGCCAAGGCCATCGGCTCCAATCATGGCTATATCTATTGCCGCGCCGAATATCCCCTGGCCATCCAACGCCTGAATATCGCCATTAATCAGGCCAAGGACATGGGTCTTCTGGGCAGGAATATCCTGGGAACGGGCTTTGACTTTGATCTGGAAATCTATCAAGGGGCCGGGGCCTTTGTCTGCGGCGAGGAAACCGCCTTGATGACCTCCATCGAGGGAAAAAGAGGGATGCCTCGTCCCCGTCCGCCCTTCCCCGCCATCGCCGGTCTCTGGCAGCGACCATCCGTCCTTAATAACGTGGAAACCCTCGCCAATATCGGCCAGCTCGTCCTCCGGGGCGGCGCCTGGTACGCCAGCGTCGGTACGGAAAGAAGTAAGGGAACAAAGGTTTTTGCCCTCACCGGGGACGTCAACAACGTCGGTCTTGTGGAAGTTCCCATGGGGACCACCCTGGGAACCATCGTCTTTGATATCGGCGGCGGCATCCCCAAAGGCAAGAAATTCAAAGCCGCCCAGTTGGGGGGACCATCGGGAGGCATGATTCCCATGCAGCACCTCAATGCCCCTATCGACTACGAGAAGGTGGCGGAACTGGGCGCCATCATGGGATCCGGCGGTATGATCGTCATGAACGAGGATTCCTGTGCCGTCGACATGGCCCGGTTCTTCATGGATTTCTGCCAGGATGAGTCCTGCGGCAAGTGTACTCCCTGTCGGGAAGGAACCAAGCGGATGCTCCAGATCCTGACGAATATTACCCAGGGCAAAGGCAAGGAAGGGGATATCGAACTCCTGGAGGAGATGGCCCCCATCATCAAGGACGCCTCCCTCTGCGGCCTGGGCCAGACGGCGCCGAACCCGGTCCTCAGCACCATCCGTTATTTCCGGAAGGAATATGAGGATCACATCCGTAACCACCGTTGCGACGCGGCGGTCTGCACCGCCCTGTTCAAGTCCCCCTGCCAGCATACCTGTCCCATTGAAATGGACATTCCTTCCTACATCGCCCTGATCCGGGCCAACCGCATGGAAGACGCCTATAAAATGCTGCTCCGCACCAATCCTTTCCCGTCGGTATGCGGGCGGGTCTGCGATCATAAATGCCAGACTAAATGCCGACGCGGCAAGATGGATGAACCAATTGCCATTAAATTCCTCAAGCGCTTCATCACCGACAACGCCCCGCGGCCGAAGATCGAGTCCGTTCCCGTAACCCGCAAGGAAAAGATCGCCGTAGTCGGCGCCGGTCCTGCCGGATTGACGGCGGCCCGGGACCTTGCCCTGAGGGGTTACAAGGTTACGGTTTTCGAAGAGCTTTCCGAACCGGGGGGCATGCTCCGCTGGGCAATTCCCGCCTATCGCCTCCCTCGAAACATCCTGGCCAACGAAATTGCCGATGTGACGGCTCTGGGGGTGGAGATCAAATGCAACATCCGGGTGGGAAGAGAACTGTCTTTTAGCAAACTGAATAAGAATTATGATTATGTCTACCTGGCCCCGGGGGCTCACAAGAGCCAGAAGATGGGCGTGGAAGGGGAAGGCATCCCCGGCGTCCATGGGGGCGTGGAGTTCCTCCGGGATTTCAACGCTCATGAAGACGCCTGGGTTAAAGGTGAAAAAACGCTGGGATCGAAGGTCGCCGTGATCGGCGGCGGGAATTCGGCCATTGACGCCGCACGGGTGGCCCTGCGCCTCGGGGCCGACGTCACGATCCTCTATCGCCGGGAGCGAAAAGATATGCCCGCGGCGGTAGAAGAGATAATCGCCGCGGAAGACGAAGGGATCAAGCTAGAATACCTCGTCGCCCCCCTGAAGATCGAGGCCAAAGACGGCAAGGTCTCCGGGATCACCTGTGAACGGATGAAGCTGGGCGAGTTCGATCGGAGCGGCAGAAAGAAGCCCGTCGCCATCCCCGGTTCTGCCTTTACGCTATCCGTTGACGCCATTGTGGCTTCCATCGGCCAGGCCCCGGATCTGACCTTTGTACCCAAAGACAGCGGTGTCTCCGTCAATAAGTGGGACTGCTTTGATCTGGTCAAGGGCAGCAAGTCCCAGACTACGGACGCCAGATTCTACGCCGGCGGCGACGCCGTGACTGGTCCCGATACGGTCATCGGGGCCATCGCCGCTGGTCATCAGGCGGCCCGGGACATGGACGCCGCCATCCGGCTGGCCGCCGGGGAAGAGGCCTACGAAGAGCCGGCGGCAGAAAAGATCGATATCCCGCTGATCATCGACGAGGAGGGCGAGGAAGCGCCCCAGGGCAAGATGCCGGAATTGCACGGAGCGGAACGGAAGGCAAGTTTTGTGGAAGTGGAACTTGGATTCACAATGGAAGACGCCCTCAAGGAGGCAGCCCGCTGCCTCCGGTGTGACGCGGAAGTCTGATTGAACATATGAGCGATTCACTCACATCCAAACTGGCCGGGCTCCTGGTCGACTATTCCGTAGCCGTGCAGCCCGGCGACAAAGTAGTGATCAACGGCGGCGCCGATGCAGGGCCGCTCCTGCGGGAAGTCTATGCCGCTGTCTTGAAGGCGGGAGGTCATCCCCTCCTTCTTGTTTCCCTGCCCGGCATGGACGAGATACTCTACCGGCATGCCACGGATGATCAGCTGCGCTTCGTGGCCCCGCCGGTCAAAGAGATCATGGAAACCTATGACGTAAGTATTTCCATCGCCAGTACTGATAACACGAAAAGCCTGAGCGGCGTCGATCCCGGCAAGGTAATGCTCCGCAGCCAGGGCCGTCGTGAGATCCTTGAGATTTTCATGGCCCGGGCAGCCCGGGGGGAACTGCGCTGGACGGTGACCATCTTCCCCACCAATGCTTACGCCCAGGACGCCGACATGAGCCTGTCCGATTATGAAGACTTCGTCTATGGGGCCTGTATGCCCGATCTCAACGACCCTGTAGGTTACTGGCGAAATTTTTCCGCCCGCCAACAAAAGATCATCGACTGGCTGCAAGGAAAGAAGCAGGTTCATATCAAAGGGCAGGATACGGATCTACGCCTGAGTATCGCGGGTCGGGTCTTCCGCAATTGCGACGGTCGTCACAACATGCCGGACGGCGAAATTTTTACGGGCCCCGTCGAAGACAGCCTGGAGGGGCATGTCTGCTTTTCCTATCCCGCCATTTATCAGGGGCGGGAAGTGACGGGAATAAGGCTTGATTTCGCGAAGGGGAAGGTCGTGCAGGCCCGGGCGGGGAAAAACGAGGAATTCCTCCTCAAGATGATCGCCACGGATGAAGGATCCTGTTACGCCGGCGAGTTCGCCATTGGCACCAATGAAGGGATAACAAAGTTCACCCGCCAGATCCTCTTCGATGAAAAGATCGCCGGGAGCTTTCATTTGGCCCTGGGGTCAGGGTATCCGGAAACGGGAAGCGTCAACAAGTCGGCCATTCACTGGGACATGATCTGCGACCTCCGGGAAGGTGGCGAGATTCGGGTGGATGGTGAATTGTTCTATAAGAACGGAAAATTTGTGATCAACCTCCCATAGCGGGTGAGGTCTCATATACTGTTTATTACTCAAGTGACATTAAGGAGTGTGACATGGAAAAAAAGATCCCCATAACAATTGACGGCAGGGAAGTTGAGGCGGCGGCGGGTCAGATGATCCTGGAAGTCGCCAGGGAAAACGGTATTTTTATCCCGACCCTTTGTCATTACCCGGGCACAACCAAAGTCGGTGCCTGTCGCGTCTGCGTGGTGGATGTCGAGGGCGCTCGCTCCCTCGTCGCCTCCTGTTGCATGCCCGTCAGCCCCGGCATGGTTGTCAGAACGGATACCAAGAAAGTTCGCGATGCCCAGCGTCTGATCGTGGAGCTGCTCTGGGCCTCCGGCGATCATAATTGTCTGACCTGCGAACAAAACGGCAATTGTGATCTGCAAAATCTTGTTTACTGGCTCGAGTTGGAAACGCCCCGCTTCAGTATTCAGTTTCCTAAATACAAACAGGAAACGACCAATACCATGATCTCCCGGGACCTGAACAAGTGCATCCTCTGCGGTCGCTGTATCCGGGCCTGCAACGAAATACAGGTCAACGAGGTCCTCGATTTTTCCAAGCGCGGTTCCCGAGCCAAGGTCGGCCCTGCCTTCGACGCCGACTACATTGATTCGGAATGTTTCTTCTGCGGAGAATGCGCCGATGTCTGTCCTGTAGGGGCCATCACCTTCCGTCAATCCCGCTTCAAGGGCCGGCCCTGGGAATTACAGAAGGTAAAGACAACCTGTACTTACTGCGGAGTCGGTTGCCAGATGGACCTCAATATTAACAACGGAAGGATCGTCAAGGTCACGGGGAACCGTGATTATGCCCAGCCCAACGGCGGCAGCCTTTGCATCAAGGGGCGGTTCGGCCTCGACTTTGTCAACCATCCTGATCGCTTGAAGAAACCCCTGATTCGCAGAGAAAAGGGAGGGGAGTTGGAAGAGGCGTCTTGGGACGAAGCCCTGGAGCTCATTGCCAAAAAGTTCGGGGAGATCAAGAAGCAGGACGGCGCCGACAGCATAGCCGGTCTCTCGTCGGCCCGATGCACCAACGAAGAGAATTATCTCTTCCAGAAATTCATGCGGGCGGTGGTCGGAACCAACAATGTCGATCACTGTGCCCGGCTCTGACACTCCGTAACGGTGGCCGGTCTGGCCGCCGCCTTCGGCAGTGGAGCAATGACGAATTCCATCGATGAGATCGAATTTACCGATCTGATCCTGGCAACGGGAACCAATACCACGGAAAATCATCCCGTTATCGGCATGAAGGTGAAACGGGCGGTCCGCCAGCACGGGGCCAAACTGATCGTTATCGACCCCCGGGAGATCGACCTGGTAAAATACGCCGATCTCTGGCTCCGACAGGCGCCGGGTACAGACGTCGCAGTCTTAAACGGCCTGATGAATGTCATGATCGCGGAAAACCTTTATGACAAGGACTACGTAGAGAGCCGCACGGAAGGCTTTGAAGCCCTGAAAAAGACGGTGGGAAAATACACCCCTGATTATGTGGAGAAGATCTCCGGCATTCCGGCAGAGGATCTCCGGAGCGCGGCCCGGATGTACGGCCGGGCAAACAGGGCCTCCATCCTCTACGCCATGGGGATGACCCAGCATATCACCGGCACCGACAACGTCAAGTCCGTCGCCAACCTGTCCATGCTGGGGGGCAACGTCGGCATCGAGGGGGGAGGCGTCAATCCCCTGCGGGGACAGAACAATGTCCAGGGGGCCTGCGACATGGGGGCGCTGCCCAATGTTTACCCCGCCTACCAGCAGGTCGCCAGCGACGACGCGAGGGTGAAATTCGAAAAAGCATGGGGGGCAACGCTCTCGGCAAGACCGGGATTGACCATTATGGAAATCATGGAAGGGGCCCATAAGGGCTCAATCAAAGGTCTCTACATCATGGGCGAAAATCCCATGATCTCCGATCCCGACCTCTCCCATGTGGAGGCGTCGCTGAGACATGTCGACTTCCTCGTTGTCCAGGATATATTCCTGACCGAGACGGCGCGCCTTGCCGATGTGGTTCTCCCCTCCGCCTGTTTCGTCGAGAAGGACGGCACCTTCTCCAATACGGAAAGACGGGTCCAGCGCATAAGAAAGGCCCTCGCTCCTCCCGGAGAAGCCAAAAGCGACTGGGAGATCATCGCCTCCATTTCCAACCGCATGGGCTATGCCATGAATTATTCCTCTGCCCAGGAAATCATGGAGGAGATCAGCCGGGTTACCCCCAGTTACGGCGGGATAACCTACAAGCGCCTGGAGAAAAATGGTCTCCAGTGGCCCTGCCCCACCCCGGACCACAAAGGGACTAAATTCCTCCATAAGGACCGCTTCACCCGGGGACTTGGTCTGTTCCACGCCATCGAATTTATTCCTCCGGCGGAACTCCCCAATAAAGCCTATCCGATGTACATGACCACAGGTCGGGTATTATATCATTACCATACGGGAACGATGACCCGTCTCTCCAAGGGAGCGATGGAACGCTGCCCGGAAAGTCTTGTGGAAATCAATCCTCTCGATGCGGATAAACTGGGCATTGAAGACGGCCAGATGGTAAAGGTATCGTCCCGCCGGGGCGAAGTCACGGCCAAGGCACGGCTGACGGAAAGATCGGCGGCGGGCTCTATCTTCATGAACTTTCACTTCCATGAGGCGGCGGTGAACCTGCTGACCAATCCGGCCATGGATCCCATCGGCAAGATTCCCGAGTACAAGGTATGCGCCGTCAAGGTGGAAGCGGCGTAATCGATCAATCTATTCCCCCCCACCCCTTGAAGGGAGGGGGAATAGAGCGTATTTTTTGACGTAATTGGTGGGCGGTTGCGACGGATTCCCGTCATGAATGTTTGATTTGTCAAATAAATTGAATAAGGAGGAATGGAATGCCACGCTGGACTTACAAAACGAATATTATTGACCTGGATAAGGTTGTTCCCCCAGAGGCAATTGAATGTGATCTTACCGGGGACTGTATGGTCACTGACTTACAGGGAAAGGGTCTTGATCACTTTAAAGGCATGCTCGACAAAGAAGGAGATAATGAATGGGAATTGGTTCAGTGCCAGTATCACAACTCCAAACTCCTCTGCATTTGGAAGAAGGAAGTCAAAGAGGCATTTGCCAGTTAGTCGGCGGGGTTCTTTTGCTGCTCCCTCGTCGTCTTAATTCAGAAGGTCTGTCATTAATTTGAGGAAATTCACCAACGGTTAGTCGTTTTTGGCGAACCCGATGAATGCGTTCTTTGTACGGCAATTTTATTAAAGAAATGGAGGTATCGATATGGCTTTTAATGCACCACCCAAAATGGTCGGTCTTGTCGGCAACGCAGGGGTTTACAAGTCAAAACTTTCAATTTTTCAGTTTCTGCTGCGAGGTTTCATGGCAGGGGCTTATATCGGTATTGGCGGGGCGCTGGCAACCGTCTGTACAACCGGTGTTGCACCATTCCTCGGCGCCGGATTCGCAAAAATGATCGGGGGAGCAGTGTTCCCCGTCGGTTTGATCGCCATTGTTCTAACCGGTATGGAGCTTTTTACCGGGGATTGTATGCTCGTACCTATGGCGGCAATGATGAAAAGGTGTACCTGGGGTTCGGTGTGGAGAAACTGGTTATGGGTTTATATCGGCAATTTCGTCGGGTCCATTTTTTATGCCTATTTAATGGCCGTTGGTCCTCTTGTTGACGGTACGGCAAGCGGCGCTATGGTCGTCAACGCCTTCGGCATAAACGCCATAAATATTGCCGCCGGTAAGGTTTTGACTTATAAAGCTGTTGGCGCGGCAGGGATATGGTCATGTTTCATGAAGGCGATTGGTTGTAACTTCCTCGTTAACATCGCTATCCTCCTCGCCATTACCGCCGATGATGTGATCAGCAAGTTTTTCGGAATCTGGTTCCCCATCATGGCCTTCGTTGCCACCGGCTTCGAGCACTGCGTCGCCAACATGTATTTTTTACCCACCGGAAAATTCTTGACCGACTGGTACCCGGCAACGATCACGAAAATAGGTGGTCTATTGCAGGCCAATAACGGCCTTAGCTGGGCCGATGTGTGGTTCTGGAATTTAATTCCCGTTACCATAGGAAATATTCTGGGGGGATTCTTGTTCATTGGCGTCGTCTACTTCTTCATGTTCAGAAGTGAAGTCCCCAAAGATTGACGGCGGTGTTTAATTGTCTCTCTTAGCTTGGATTGCGTTTTTCGCATGTTCGGCGGCCGTGTTTATACATTATTTGCAGGTTAGGGATGCCCGCTTTTTAATCTATGCAATCCCCGGCTTGATTCTCCTTGTCGTTATCCCTATGACGTTGGCATGGATGAGCCGCAGAACATTTGACCAAGCGGAAGCCGAACACAGCCAAAGCGCCCGACCGTACAAGATTGGCAAAATCAACCTGGCAATAGCGGGAAAAGTTGTCAGCGTAACCGGAGAGGTTCAAAATATCTCCTTTAAATGGCTTAACAGACCTCATTACCAAGTGAAAGACGGCACCGGGGACATTAGAGTCATCATGTTTACGGCGCCGGCGGAAGAAATAAAACGGGGCGAAAAGGTAGATGTGCTTGGGGTGGTAGTAAAGAATATTTTTGATCGTCGCAACCCCGCCATATCTGCCGTAAGCATAAAGAAACGAAACGACAAGACATCGTAAATTTAAGGAGGTAATTATGACTTCGCGAGAAATAACCTTTTTAATCGGATTTCTAACGCTTGGCGTGGCGCCGATTTTCACCAAGCATCTTTCTGCAGGGACAACAGAAATGATTATGTTGCTGGGAATTATCATCGCAACATCTACCGCATTCGGCAAAGAATCAAAATAGCAACAAGTGATTCATCGGGGGCGGGCTCCAACCGCCCCCTTCTACCAATATAGGCACCATAACTGTTAGCGATCACAGATAATTTCATGATTTCCCACCATTTTCCAGACCACCCTGTTTCGGCCCCGGGCCTTGGCCTCATAAAGGGCCGCGTCCGCCGCTTTGACGAGCTTGGGCGGGCGACATCCGGACGGGGAACAATGGCAGCGGCGTGGGTTGTCCACATCTTTGCCAGCCACAGGTCTTCAATGACCTGATCAAGATGGAACTCCCTCGCTTCCGCCTTGATCATCATCATGCAGAAAGATTCCGCCATTTCCGTGGCTATGAAATACCTGCCTCAATTAGAGAATGCAAGGCTTTTCATAGCCTTTGACAGAGGCCATACTTTTTGGTATGGATGCACCCGAACAATGCGGGAAGGAGGAAACATGGCAGAGATTAAAAGCACCTTAGACCTCATTATGGAAAGAACGAAGAATTTGACCCTGACAGACGAAGAGAAAAAGGCCATCCACACCAGGGAAGTGAAGAGCAGGGTCAGAGGCTGGTTTCAGCGATATAGCGACGGAGCTTTAACCATTCGGGATCTAAAGGAAAACATTGAACAGGAACGGGACGCCTTCCCCGAAGCGGCACCCTTGCTGAGAGAGGAATGTCTTGCCCATGTGGAACCGGAGGCAGATAATCAGAAGATTTTTCAAATGATGGATGAGATTCTGGGCATCGATTATGCGCCCTTTCAGCTTCTCGTTGATGATTTTCACGATGAAATGCTCCGGCACCGGACCGAAATAAACAGGGATGCCCTCGACGTCCTTCATGCCCAGGGGATCAGCGGCACATCCGTGACACCGAATCTAAACCTCAGTCCGGCCTGGAAGGCATGCCTCGATAAAGCCCGGGGGCAATTCCGTAATAAGCTTTATCTGGTCAGGTAAGGAAACCACTGCTCCCTTACGGCCTTGAAATTGGCCCGGACAGCTTCTTTCCCGATGACGGGCTCCCCATGACCGGTGAGCAGATATTCCACATCCAGTTCGGAGAGCTTTTCGATGCTCTCCTTGAGCATCTCTCCATTCCCGCCGGGTAGGTCCGTTCGTCCAATCCCCTGGTTGAAGACAACGTCGCCGGTGAATAAAGCCTTCTTTGCCGGCCAGTACAGACAGATGGAGGCGGGGGTATGCCCCGGTGTCTTTAACACCTGAAACAACTCCGAGCCGATGGTAAGATCCCCTGCCGTCAAGAAGAAGTCCGGTGCGGGAATACGAAAGTAATGGCCGGCAAGTTTGCAGATGAAAGCATATTCATCCTGATTCATGGCAAACAAGGTCGGCTTGCCGAATTTTCTCACCCCTTCCAGATGATCGGGATGGCCGTGAGTGGCAATAACGACATCCACGTCTTCCATGCCGACACCGGCGCTTTCCATGCCATCCAGGACATGCTGGATGAGATGTTCATGCCCCGGGTCAATCAAGATCCGCCTATCTCCGTTAATGAAATAGGCGTTACAATTGTTTTCCTGATAATGTCGCCAGAGGAAACCCTCACATCCGTCAAATATCTTCATCTGATAATGCACCCCTAAGTATTTTATTTTCTTTGTCTTTCACTACATTTTTGAGGTCGCAGGTATCTTAAGACGCTGATCTACATAAAGAGGTGCCAGACGCTTGCCTTGATTAAGGTCCTTCAAGGCGCTTACCGACGTCTTGTGCTTCCGGGCAATGGTGTCGAGACTGTCTCCCTTTTTGACGATATAAATCGTCGTACGCGGCGCTGATCCCTCCGCCTTCTTCTTTGCCGTCTTTTCAGATCCGCCGGGCTTCTCCCCTTCCCTGATTTTAATGACCTTGCCTGCGTACAGGGGATCGCGAGGTTTCATGTTATTCAGTTTGAGGAGCGCGGTTATGGTCGTTTCATGCTTCCTGGCGATAATTTCCAGGGTATCTCCCCTTTTGACCTGGTATCTTGATGCATCTGCAGTAGCCTTTTTTTCCGAGACCTCCTTGGCAACCTTTTTTTCGGATACCTCTGTTACCCCATTCTTCTGCTCCGGCGCCGCCTCGGGCTCATTTTCACTTGGGGCGGGAATCTTGATCTTCTTTCCCGCATAAAGGGTGTCCTTAATCTTCATCTGGTTGATCTTCAACAATTCTGTGAGGCTTATCCCCTGCTGCTTGGCAATGCTGTCGAGGCTCTCACCCCTTTTTACCACGTAGGTGGTCGTTGTGATCTTCCGCTTTTCCGTTGCCTCCGCCTTAGCAGTTTTCGATGACCGAGGAGCCGGCTTTCCCTCAATGTTCTTCAGGGGAATTTTTATTTTCCGGTTTGCATAGAGGGGGTCCTTGGGTTTCATACCGTTGATCTTCAAAATCAGGGCCGGGTTGACATGGTATCTCCTGGCAATCCTGTCAATGCTTTCGCCTCTTTTTACCATATAGAAGACGGTCACGGTTTTTCCGCCGGCCACTGCAGGCTCTTTTTTCCTGGCTATCTCCTCCTTCGCAGGTATCTCTTCCTTTTTCGAGACATCTCCTTTCTTCGCAGCATCATCTATTTTACGGGACACAACCGGTTGTGTCTGCGTGGTCACCACCGTCGGCGCCTTGATGGGCGAGGATGGCGATGACAGGAAGGCGACGGTTGACTTAACGATAGCCTCTGCAAGCTCGTTTTGAAATTGCCGGCTCTTTAGCTTTTTTTCCTCTTTCGGATTGGAGATATAGGCTGTCTCAATGAGGACCGACGGCACTTCGGGAAGCTTCAGGACCATGAACGGCGCCTCTTGGACGGCATTGAATTTTATGCGGTTCACGGTGTTCATATTCGCCAGCAGCACCTGGCCGAAGGTCCGGGAGGAATTCATGGTGTTGGTTTGAAACATGTTCAGAATGATCGGGTCCGATTGGTCGCTGGTGGCCTCTCCGTTCCCGGCGCCGCCGACGATATCGGCAAGGTTTTCATTTCTCGCCAATATTTTCGCCGCTTCACTGCTCGCGCTGCGCAGAGAGAGGCTATAGACAGACGTACCTGAAGCCTGCCGGCTCCGGGCGGCGTCGGCATGGATACTGAGAAAAAGATCCGCCCCATATTCCCGGGCGATCTTTAATCGTTTTTTAAAGGAAACATAGTAATCTCCCTCCCTGGTCAGGAAGGCATGGTAACCTTCCAGGGCATTCAGTTTGTCGCGAACCTTTTTGCTGATCTCCAGGACAACCTTTTTCTCATAAGTTCCGTAACGGCCTACGGCGCCCGGATCTTCACCACCATGACCGGGATCGATCACGACGATTTTATCCTTGGTCTGGACCTTGACCCGCTCCCGGTCTTCCTGCTCCTTTTTTTCCACCTCCGGGAGAATGATGTCGATTACAATCCGGTCCGGCTTCTCTTCAATCTTTTTTACCCGAAAGACCCTGGTTTCCGTGTGCGCGGTCAAATACAGATCAACCTTCTCAACTCCTTCCGAGGGGGTTGTGAGCGTTATCCGTTCAATGCCCGGTTTCTTGATGGTGATTGTTCGTGGCCCGGCTTTCATATACTGGGCGTCGGTGATATTGATACTCACCATCATGTCTTTCTTCTCGACGGTGTACTGGGCCTCCTCGCTGGTATCAATAACGATACGGGTATGGTCAGGGGCCGCCCAATGCCGGATATTCAGGATTTGCGTCTCGGCAAATCCTTGAGAAGACCATAATGCAATAAAAAGAAGAGCCAGACCTTGTAATGATTTCTGTAATAGTTTTTTCTTTACCAGAGACATGTTTCGCAACTAACAAATTTCCACATCAACTGCAAGAAAAGGTTCTGACGCTATTCTTTCAGGCATCCTTATTCCACATGGCGAACGGCGCTGCAGCCGCTTGATAACTGGCGCGTGAAGCGCACCGTGCAGAAAGCGGATGGCAAACCATAGCGCCGATGGTTCGCCGTAATATTAGTCATTTCAGTGGATTTTTCCACTTGATCCCAGGAAAGCGCGAGAAGTCCGTATCGGTGGAGATCAATTCACAGCCGTGTTCACTAGCCAGAGCTGCCAGGTGCGCGTCTGTTACAAGGTTTGCGATGGCCTGGCCTTCGATCAACATTTTTTGAAAGACGATCCAGTGCCGTTCGGTAGGGTGAATGATGCGTGTGCAGGGTTGATCCAACCAGCTTTGCACACGAGAGAGAGCCTGATCAAGAGACAGGGGGTGCTCAAAGACGCGCGGATTCGTACCGATGCGGATGAAGGCGCCAAGAACGGTCCAGCAAAGGCACACTGGCGATGCACCAGATAACTGAGCATCCCACCATTCGCGTGCCATCACATGGAGAGGACTTTGTTGGTCTTCGGCATACAAGAGGACGTTGGCATCCACGAGGATCACCGGTGATCTTCCCCCTCGATCTGAGATAGAAGCGCCTGGATGTTGTCCAGATTTCTTCCTGCTTTTAGCCCCATCTTGTGAGGGTGGGTGCGATAGGATCGAGTTAGCGGCGGGGTATCCTCAATCATCTGCAATCCGGTACGCAGTGCCTCATTAACCACGCGCCGAAAGGGCGCACGAATTTTTGCCGCAACGGCTTTCGCTTTGTCCAGAAGATCGTCGTCTATAGTAAGTGTTGTTCTCATAGTGACATCATAGCATCATGCGACGTGATGTCAAGGCATCATTTTGGTTTGGCGAACCGCGGCGACGCAGTCGCCGGGAACGAAAGGCATCATCGGGAGGCCGGCTTTATGGCCGATCCGGTGGATGCCGTGGTTCGGCTATAATCGCTCAAATCCCTTTTTTGTTCACAGCCTCCCAGAAATGCCCCCTTAATAAATCCGGCATCACGCATCTAATAATCGCCGCTGTAGCAGCGTCTGCATATCGCGACGGCCATCGACAATCAGCAGAACGTAGACATCCTTGTCCATGATTCGGTAAATGATACGGTAGGGTTTGAAGAAGATCTCGCGGTATTCACGAATCCCTAACGCCGCCAGTTCTTTAGGATAGGCGCCCCGCTCTGGGAATTCAGACAACCTGGAGAAGGCTTTCTCGATTTGCTCAAAAACATAGTCCGCTTTTTGAGGTGCATCGTGCAGAGCGATGTAGCCATAAAGCGCTTCGAGATCACGTGCTGCATCGTTGGTTAGCAAAACCGCGAACGGCATCAGTAGCCCTCCCGCCGTGCGCGCAGACGTTTAATCACATCTTCTGCAGACAGGACCTTGCCTTCCTCAATCTGACGCATCCCGAGCGCCAGGATTTTCAGGAGAGCCATTGTTTCCTGGGTCTGCTCGTAGCTCTCGATGTCCTGTATGACCACCTTGGCTTCGCCATTCTGGGTGATAACCAGCGCCTCTCGCTGTTCTCCTAGATTCCTTACAATTTCGGCAGCATGGGCCTTGAGGTAACTGATGGGCTTGATCTGGCTGGACAGTTTCATTGGATACCTCCACTTCTTAAGTATGACTAAATATAGTTCATAAACAGGTCTATTGTCAAGATTGATGATTTGCTCGGGTCTGCGACATGGCTGTCATTTTTATACCCGGCAGACAATATCTAACTCTTCATCTCACGCATGGAAGAAAGTGCGCTGCCCGTCCATGCCGAACACCTGAATTAAGCCGCGCCGCGAAGCGGCGTCGGCTTGAATGAGTTGATGTTAGGCATGATTGGATTTTCCCCACTTTCTGAGTCGCCCGGTAATCCCCTCATCACCGCATCATCAGCGCGAACACGCCCCAGCCCAGATATTCACGCGTGTAAGCGGCGTAGCGCTCGGGTTCCGAGGTTAGTTTGGCTCGAACATCTTTCGCGAACTCGTCGTCGGGATTGGCTTCAAGCCATCGGCGCATGGTGAGCCACTTGGCCGCCTCGTATCTGTCCCAGCTGTCTT
>JBAYKV010000019.1:0-23585 GCA_041664405.1 Syntrophales bacterium | reverse complement strand
CTGAATGGCCCCGCCAAAAAGCAGCAATTTTTCCGTCAGGGTGGTTTTCCCGGCGTCGGGATGACTGATGATCCCGAAATTGCGCCGGCGGTCCACTTCTCTGCGATGGTGCTTATCCAATTTTATAACCTCAAGAGCTATTTTTATACAAAAAGCCGGGCTTTTAGGGCCCGGCCTGCAAGTTGGCGCTAATATAATGATGGACCTTCAAAAGTCAATGATTAAGATGAACGGCGAATTGCCTCAAAGTGAACCTGCCTGCATCAGGGGGCGGGATATCTCTGGATTACAATTTCTCCTGACGATGAAACATTATGGGAATATCACCCGGAGAAATTAAATAGGTCTTGATTATTATTGGTAAACAAGTTAATCAATGCCGCGAGTTCACGTCGATAGTGGAATAATGATTAGAAATTTATATTAATATTAAACTGATAATAATTATATGCTTAACAACAAAACCGTCGCCGTAGTCATCCCCGCTTACAATGAAGAAAGTCAAATCCTTCAAGTTCTTGAGAGTATGCCTCCCTTCGTGGACCGCATCGTTGTTGTCGATGACTGCTCCACGGATGGAACGGCATCTGTGGTCTTGAATTTTATTTCCAGGGCTGATCATAATAAATCCGGGCTAAAAATCACCCGGCAAGAAATCGCCCGGACGAGATACAACCGGGCCGAAATGGTTCTTAATGACATGGCCCTCAGAGAAGCAGAGTATTACACGCCCGCCATTATTACGAATAAGCAACCTGATGACGACCGGATCATTTTTATCAAACATGCAATAAACGGCGGCGTCGGAGCGGCAATTGCCAGTGGCTATAAATGGTGCCTTGATCATC
Source organism: Syntrophales bacterium (assembly GCA_041664405.1). GTDB lineage: Bacteria > Desulfobacterota > Syntrophia > Syntrophales > UBA8958 > UBA8958. The sequence continues at coordinate 22,737 of JBAYKV010000019.1, read as the reverse complement.
GGATTGACTGTACCGCCGTCATGGCGGGCGACGGCCAGATGGATCCTGAGGAATTAGAATCCATTTGTGCGCCCGTAATTGACGAAGATGTTGATTACGCTAAAGGCAATCGCTTGATTCATCGCAGCGCCTGGCTGGTGATTCCCAAAACAAGATATCTGGGTAACTCCATTTTATCCATCCTGACCAAAATAGCCTCCGGTTACTGGCACATCTCCGATACCCAATCAGGATATACGGCAATTTCCCTGCGCGCCCTGCAATCCATCAAGATTTTCGAAATTTATAAAAGCTACGGAATGCCCAACGATTTGCTTGTTAAGTTAAATATCGGGTTCTGCACAATCAAGGAAGTCGGGATAAAACCTATCTATGATATCGGTGAAAAATCCAAAATGAAATTATATAAAGTTATTCCCCGTATTTCCTGGTTGCTTTTGAAATCATTTTTCAAAAGGTTATGGATAAAATATCTTATCAGGGATTTTCATCCGCTTTTTTTGTTGTACAATTTGTCTTTCGTTCTCGGCATCATCTCCCTGCCCTACATGTCAAAAATACTAGGTATCATCGTTTTTACAAAGGAAAATGTGCCGGCCCTGACCATGTTGGCCTTTATATTCCTCTTTACCAGTGCCTTTCAATCCCTATTGTTTGCCATGTGGATGGACATTCAGGATAATGAAAGGCTTTATAAGTGAAATTATTACTTATTACCAGTAGCTTTCCGGCAGATCAACGTATCGGCGGCATCTGGATCCCTGATCTTGTACATGAGCTTAATCGTTTTGGTTGTCAAGTTCATGTCCTCACACAAAACTGTGACCACCCACGCACAGAAGCCAAGTTATTGTGGAATGGATGCGATATCACCTATTTCAGTTGGCATGGGGGAAGCCAACCTCTAATTGATATTTTTTCGAAGCTCACCTTTTTTAACTTTTTGAAGGTCGGTCACTTTTTTTTAAGCAGCATAATCACGGGAAGAAAGATATGCCGACGATGGAAACCTGATTTCATCCTTGCCGAGTGGATTATTCCCGGAGGTCTTATTGCCTTAACGATCTCCGTGCTGACGGGAATTCCCTATGCTGTCAGGGCATTGGGATCGGATGTACTGGTGGCAACCAATAAAAAAACTCTGAGACCCTTCATCCGGTTGGTGGCAATCCGCGCCGCCATATTATTCGCCGACGGATTTGATCTTTGTAAAAAAACCTCCGCCCTGGCCGGTTCGAAAGCATGCCACTTTGCACCGACAAACAGGCAGCTCACGGATACACGCTCCACCTTTGCCGTCCCTGAGGATGGCGGCTTTTTCAGGACCGTCACCGTGGGACGTCTCCACTTTTCCAAAGGACAGGACGTACTGATTAAGGCGATAAAAATATTAGTGGACAAAGGTATAGCGATCCGCTCTTATATAGTCGGCTATGGGGAAGAATATGACCATTTCGTAAAAATGATCAAAGACCTGAAATTGGAAAATAATGTTTCCCTGACCGGAAAGCTGGAAGACGGCGATATTAAGGCGTTATTCAAATATGCAGATTGCATCGTCATACCTTCAAGGAGCGAAAGCATCTCCCTCATTCTTGGGGAGGCGGCAGCCGAAAAAATACCTGTTGTCGTGACAGACGCCGGGGATACGAGCTATCTGGTCAATAAATACAACTTAGGCTTGAGTGTTCCAAACGAGGATCATGTAGCGATGGCCGTAGCGATTGAAAATATCATTACCTGTCAAACGCCGGACCAATTTACTAAAAACAGCGATATGCTCCTCTCTTTGCTAAGCACGGAAAGTGCCGCCGTGACAATTATCGAAAAATGCAGATACTACCTGCAGAAAACCAAGGGGCTTTGACAGACCATAACTTAAAAGGCGGAAAGACTCACCATGAGTAATGGGGAACCAACAGTCGTCATCATGGCCGGCGGCAAGGGTATTCGGATGCTACCCTTCACGGAGCACGTCCCCAAGCCCCTTTTGCCGGTGGGAAATAAGCCTATTATCGAAGTCGTGATCGACAAATTAATCAATGAGGGATTTAAACACTTTATAATCACCCTGGGATACAAAGGGGACATGATCAAGGCTATCTTGGGAGACGGCAGGGATCGCGGCATCAGCATATCATATACCACTGAAGATAAGCCCCTCGGGACAATCGGGTCCTTAACGCTGATCGAAGAAATACCTCAAGACCCCTTTCTGGTTATAAATGGGGACGTCCTGACCGACCAGAATCTAAGAGAGATACTTAATCATCATGGCCGGACGCAGGCCCTGGTCACCGTGGCAATAACCCGATACGGCGAGCACTCAAGATTCGGACACATTCAAAGAGATGGTGAAATATTAAATGAAATAGAAGAAAAACCGCTCGTATATTATGAAATCGGCGCCGGTATCTATGTCATGGCGCCCGAGGTTATCAAGATAATTCCCAAGGATTGCTTCTTTGATTTTCCCGACCTGATAAATAAAATTGAAGAACACGACAGAATCAATTGTTTTGAGATAAACGGGTTCTGGAAGGATATCGGCCGTCCCCAGGATTATGAAGAAGTCAATAGCGATATGGGGCTTCTGAAACGATTGTGCTGTTTGCCTGCCGGCGACATGACAACGGAGTCGCCCAATGATATGGGAAATATAAGTATCCCCATGGCCATGCCTTCATTATCATACGAAGAGGCCCGGGCATGCTTCGATGTTGTTTTGTCCACCTGGGTTAACGAAGGCCGGAAGGTAAAGGAATTTGAAGACGGCATCTGTCATTACCTTTCCTGCGATCATGCCGTGGCTTTCTTCAACGGCACCGTCGCCCTCCATGCCTTGTTGGTTGCCCTTGGAATCGGCAGCGGCGATGAGGTAATCGTCCCTTCCCTGACCTTTGTATCCACAGCCACAGCGGTTCTCCATGCCGGCGCCACGGCGGTATTTGCCGATGTTGACGAAAAAACGTTCAACCTGGACCCCCTGGACATAGAAAAGCGAATCACGGACAGGACGAAAGCCGTTATTGTCGTCCATTACGGGGGGCAGGCTGCGGACATAGATGCGCTCTTGAAGATCTGCAACAAGCACTGCCTGCTTTTGATCGAGGACGCTGCCGAGGCCATCGGCGCCGAATACAAGGGACGTAAGGTCGGTTCCGGCGGGGGCGTGGCAGCGATGTTCAGCTTTACCCCGACCAAGAATATCACAACCGGTGAGGGCGGTATGGTGACCACAGATGACGCGCACTTGGCAAATAACCTCCGGTTAATAAAAAATCACGGTTCTCCCGAACCCTATCACCATACGATTCTTGGGTACAACTATCGCATGACGGAAATGCAGGGGGCCATGGGAGTTGAACAACTGAAGAAATTGCCGGCAATCCTCAGGCAAAAAAGAACGATTGCAGATTATTACCAAAATAAACTCGGCGCTGTTCCCGGAATTGTTCCCCCTTATGTACCCGACTATTCTGTACATTCATACATGATCTTCACAATCAAAATTGCCGGGGAGTACCCCCGGAGCCGCGATGAGGTGATGCAGGCATTGTGTCGTAAAGGGATCGACAGCAAGATCTATTTCCCCCCTGCCCATCTGCAACCCTTTTTCCGAGAACTTTATCCGCACCTGTCTTTACCGGTATGTGAAAAAGTGTCCCGATCAATTCTATCACTGCCCATTTATGCAAGCTTAAGCCCCCAGGACGTTGATTATATTGCGGCCGTTTTGCATGAATTGTCACAAACGAAAGGTCCGATATCATGAAAATCGTCTTTGTCCAGCCAGCCGCCTTTTTCTCTTGGGAGGCCCTCAATATCGGTTATCTTGGCGCGTATTGTAAAGAACACTCAAAAGAAGCCCTGGAGATTAAGTTTTACTCTGCCTCATTCGACGGCGAGGAAGACATCCTTGCCGATTGTCGGGACGCCGACATCGTGGGCTATTCATGTACCTCCCCGCAAATGAAGCATGCCCTATATCTGGCCCAAAAGATCAAAGCGATTAACCCTCGGGTGATTAATGTATTCGGCGGCGTCCATCCCTCGGCGCTGCCGGACGCAACCTCGGCATACCCCGAAGTGGATATTGTCGTAGTCGGTGAGGGTGAGAAATCCATGCTGAAAATCATTCACGGTCTGCGGAAACCGGTCATTCAAAGTGCGTATATTGAAGACCTGGATACGATACCCCATCCTGACCGCCACCTTATCAAATTGGAAAGGCATCTGAAAAAGACGGAAAATCTTGAAGGTCGCCGGGTCACCAGTATCTTCACGACGCGAGGATGCCCTTTCAAGTGCTTTTTTTGCGCCTCCCATGCGGTCTGGAAGAGAAAACAACGCACCCGGAGCCCCGAAAATATTGCCGAGGAGTTTGCCATCCTCTCCCGGGACTGGCAAGTCGATCATATCAGTTTTGCCGACGATGAAGTTGGCCTTGACAAAAAACATTTCTCCCAACTCTGCGATTTGCTGATACAAAATGACTCACACATCAGTTGGGGATGCAATATGGTGGTAAGCGTCATGGATACGGAACTATTAAAATCGATGTGGGCAGCCGGTTGCAGGGAATTGTGGCTAGGGGTTGAAAGCGGCTCCCCGCGCATTTTGCAGGATATGCGTAAACCGTTTAATCTGAAAGATATTCGCAAGGCCTTTAAAATTACGAAAGGGCTTGGGTTTATCAGGCGTGCCTATATCCTATTGGGAATGCCTAATGAGACCTTGGAAGACATCGAAATGACTGACCGGCTCATCGAAGAAATCGAGCCTGATGTTGTGGGCTTTACCATCCTCGCTCCATTTCCCGGTACGGTGGCCTATGACTCACAGGTCCACCACGACATAGACTGGTCCGAGGTTGACGAATACCATAATAAATTTACAAGAACCAAGACCCTGACCAATCAAGAGCTGCATCAGCTACAGAAGAATTTCGTAAAAAAATATCATGACAAGATCGCCTTCCACCACAAGCTTTATGAATGATCGGTCCAAAACCTTATCGTGAAGATTTTCAAATCAAAAAACGCCTTTGCCTGGAGGAGGCTTTATAGCAACCTTTTATTGCTCGCCGTTTTGACCGGTGTGACAGCCTATGTTCTTCACACGTTCAATGAGATGAGCACCTTTCATTACCAATTAAAGATATCCTCGCTGCTCCTCAGCTTTTTTTTCCTGGCCCTTACCTACCCGATGAGTATCCTGATCTGGATGCTTATCGCCAAGGGATTCGGCTTGAAGAGCTCCTTCTTTTCCGCTGCCCGCATATGGAGCCTATCACAACTGGGAAAGTATCTACCTGGTAAAGCCGGCTTAATCCTGATTCGTCTCGATGCATATCCTCCGGATACCAAAAAAAGCGTCCTGATGGCGACGGGCGTTGAAACTATCGCGGCATTATCTTCCGCATTACTGTGGGTGTTGATTGCCATGGCTTTTCTCCCCGCCCTGATCCCCGAATACGTCCGTTATGCGGCAGTCGCGGGAATTATCCTCTTCTTTCTCATCCTCTACCCGCCGGTACTAAAAAAGTCTGCCAACTGGTTACTGAAGCAATTGAAGCGCGCACCCCTTGAATTACTGCCCAGCTATAAATTGATGCTGTCAATGATCGGTGTAAACATGCTGATCGGCCTGCCCTACGGATTGGGCCTGTTTTTCGCCTTTCAGGCTTTGCATGAAATAAGTTGGACATATTTTTTGACCATCGTAGGCGCTTTTTACGTAGCCGATGTCGTCAGTATTGCCGCATTTTTCGCACCCGCCGGCATCGGGGTTCGTGAGGGCATGATCTTTCTTATCCTCCCGACATTTATTTCCAAAGAGATTGTAATTCTGGCAGCGCTGCTGGTCAGATTAATGAGCGTAATCATTGAAATATCTCTCGCCGCCATCATTGTTTTACTCGATAGATATTTTCCTTTTAAAACGAAGGAAAATGAAAACCTGAGACGTTATTATCCATAACAGTTATATTTTAAAATACACCATATCGCCCAAAATCCGTCTTTCCAGCCGATCTTCTTCCCCTCTTCGTAAGTGCGGCCATAATATGAAATCGGGACTTCGTAGATACGAATTCCTTTTTTTGCCATTTTAGCGGTAATCTCCGGTTCAAATCCGAAACGGTTTTCTTTTATCTGCACCCCCTGTAAGGCCTCTTTGGTAAAGACCTTATAGCAGGATTCCATATCCGTGAGGTTTAGATTTGTAAAAAGATTGGACAGAAGGGTCAAGAAACGGTTCCCCACATAATGCCAGAAATAAAGAACACGATGCGTGCCATGTCCGGCAAAGCGTGAGCCATAAACCACATCTGCCTTTCCTGCATGAATCGGTTGCAGGAGGATATGGTATTCCGACGGATCGTATTCCAGATCAGCGTCCTGGATAAGAATGATATCTCCTGTCGCTTGGGCTAACCCTGTCCTGATCGCCCCTCCCTTACCCATATTTTTTTCATGAAATATAATGTTCAATTCCGAATGGCAGATTCCGGTGAGGAGATCTCTTGTCCCGTCCGTCGAGCCATCATCAACAACTATTATCTCCTTCCGGTAAGGAGTAGCGAGAACCGCTTCGATCGCCTCGGCGATGGTTGCGGATTCATTGAAAACCGGAAGGATAATCGAAAGCATAAAATCCTGTCTCTGTTCGCTATTTATCTTTATCATTTTTTTTAATCGCCTTATTATCATTTCTCAGGAATAAAACACACCACTGATCCGCATATGCCACCCGCCAGGAAGGTTCTCCAAGCATCAACAGATGGGTCCTTGATTTGGATTTGATGAGAACCATATCGTGTGGATACTTGTGTAGAAAGATGTCCCACTTTTCACGGCCTTTTAGGAAATCAAAATATTCCTTCGATACCTGATCCTTATACACTGTCTCGTAACGTCCGTCCATGGCAACACGACAGGCGGGATAGCAGGTCCAGATGAGGTATTCTCCCCAATCAAAGTGGGGAAGAATGTTTCCCCGGACATCGTTCGCCTTGATCCAATTGACGGCGCTTACCGGGAACATAGGGGCCGGTGTCAACAGCTCAAAGCTGGGAACTGCTTTCAAAGACAGCGAAGTGCTGCTCAATAGATAGAGGGAAAACAAAAGGACCACCGGCAACGACCTGGGAACCCACAAGCGGCGGGTGAAGAATAGGCCCTTTGCTTTCCATATCTCCCAGTATTCACAGAGCATTACCGGCACAAAAGACCCGAATACGAGGGCAAAAAGTATGTTGTGCCTGACGTGCATACATCCCAAATAAATGGTTACAGCCAGGACAAAAAAGTCAGTCAAGCTCCTCTTTCGACGAAAAGCAAAAAAGAGGGAGGAGAGAAAAGCCAAAACAAGGAATATATAAACGGGCAAAGTCTGATAATGGTTTCTTATGGCGTCTGCAACGGACATCCATTCTTCTATTTCCGGACGCGGCATGGCCACGGCGTAGATCATATAAGTCCAGTACTCGGTACCGTAAGGGTTTATCAATGTCGCAAGTGTCGCGAAGGCGCCGACCTTTATATACGGAATAAATTTTCCCCCCGATAATCCCTCTCCCAAGGCATAAATACCCACCAGACCAAGACCGGCAACAAATCCCCCATGAAGATTGCACCACAGGATCTGGACGGGGAGCAACCACCATAAAACGGACCACTTTTGAGTTTTTTTCGCATCTTCAAGGATAAAGACTGTCATAATAAAGAAGAAATACGTGAATATCTGGGCTCTGACAGGAACATGGCCAAAAGAGATGAGAAGCATGGCGGGAATGAGGGCAATAGCGGCCGATAGCGGACTCCCTCCTTTTTTCGATGCCGTCACGTAAATCAGATAGATCGTGAACAGAATCACTACATAGCGGAGCAACTGCAGGCCGGCGGGGCCGGAATATTTGTAAATGATGTAGAAAATCAGCCCTGTCAGCCATTCATGATAAACCCAGAGAGGTTTTGTCGGTGTGTAAGAAAAGATGTCATGAAAAGGGAAATAGCCATCTTCCCAGAAAACACGGCCGAAGGAAAGATAACCCCAGAGGTCATTGTCGGCAAGGCTTCGTGAAAAAATGCTGACGAAGAAAAGGTAAATGCCGGCACTTAGGAGGATGGTTATAATAATTCTAATACGATCAAAGTGCAAAGAGCCCTCCTTGGAACACGCTCAACAAATCGTGCATAGCCTAGAGCAGTTATGTTGAGTTCGCTTTACCCATCATTGGCCGCTGTTAGCCGTTTCTCAATCTGTAGCCGGCGATTGACCTGAAAAAAATGGTCCGCAATCCGCGGTTCTCCCCGCTCCTTGAACACATTTGACAAGAGTAAGTATGCCTGCCAGGAATCAGGATCAAGCTGTAGAGCCTTTTGTGCCTCCTTCACGGCCTTATGGGGATGATTTTGTTTGAGCAAGATAAGACCCAGATGAACTCGAAAGAGAGCATAATCAGGCTCAAGGGATATGGCTTTTCGCATTTCTTTTTCCGCTGCCGATAATTCCTTTATTTCCATAAGGATCAGTCCTTTTATATTGTAAAGACCGGCCATCACGGGAAAAGACCCCAGCGCTTTATTGGTGTATATTAAAACTTTATCTCTATCATCAATAGCAATGTAATATTTAGCCAGCACAATATAGGTTCTTGGTTTATTGGAAGTATTAGCCATCCGCTCTGATTGCATAGCTAGTTGGCATTCATCATATCCCTCCTTCAAATATCCTGCATCTATATAAGCAAGCGCAAGATTATGATGAGTAGTATGCAGTGCGGGGGCTTTGCGGGCATTATCGGACCATAACGTTAACTCATTCTTGAAGATTTCATTATACATGAAGGTCGCAACGCCCAAGATGATCATTATTGAGGTTACGGAAACAAAAAGAATTATGAAAACGGACTTTCTTTCAGCGAAAATACCAAGGGTGTTTAATATACCGACGGCGATGGGGAGAAAGAAAAACATGGAAGGCAGGTAATTCCGGTGTTCGTAAATGAGTTCCAGAGAGAAAAAAGATCCTTCAATTAAGTGATTCATGAAGAAAAAAAGGACGCCATAGGATATTAATGGGTATCTTCTCGCCTTCCAAAGCGCAGCGCCCAGAAGAAGAAAGAGAGCGATAATGGAGATAAGCGTCGTCCAAGGATTTAACAGGGATGTTGATATACTGATATCATGGCTTAGCATCAAGCGAGAATTTAATGGATAAAGAAGTAAGGAGAGATAGAAAAAGAAGATTCGTGGCTGAGTAAGAAGCCTTTCCATCGCACCAAATGTCCGGCAGCTATAGTCCATGGTGGAAGGATCCTGCCTTACATATATAAACAAAAAGATGAGGGCGCAAACAAACATGAATAATAGAATCTTCATCGTTTGCATAATATCGCGCCTGTTGAAACCACGAATAAAGTATAGATCGAACAGAACGATAGCTACGGGCAGCATAACGGCGTTTTGTTTTGAGCCTAAGGCCATGATAAAAGATGTGAAACAAAGGAAATAGAAGATAACGGCCTTGATGAATGTTTGTGAGGTCCGGCCCTTGAGATATAAATACATGGCGATAATATAAAATAAAGACGCCATGCTTGCCATCCGCTGTACAATGTAGGTCACTGCCGTCACCTGAAGCGGGTGGATCGCCCAGAGGACTGCAGACAAAAGGGCCGCAGAATAGGCATAACTTCCATATCGCTCGTTAAGTGACGGAAGCCTCAGCATACTATAGATGAAAAGAAACAGGAAAACCGCAGATAGATAGTGGATAGCGAAATTTACTGCATGGTAGCCGAAAACATTCGTGCCTCCAAAATAGTAATTAATGGCAAAGCTAAAATAAGATAATGGGCGTGACCAAAATGTCCACGACTTTTCCATACCATAAAGACTTCTATCGATTCCGGATAATGAACTGAAGCTTTTCTCGACCTCTGTCCACGAAAAGTTTTTTATCCTAATGGATGAATTATCTTTAATATTAACAAAATCGTCAAGATGCCATGAACAATCAAAGCTGTTTGAATAAACCAGAGCCAAAAGAACCAACAAAAGAACGAAGGCAACGGTATGATTCCTTAGATTTTGAAATGACCACTTGAGATTCAGTTCGAAATCTTTTTCAACATTCATGACATCGCCTGCATAAATAATGGAACGGGATGGAAATCTTTATCGTTTGCACCCATTACTTTTGCTACTTTCCGAAAATGATTTGCTATCGCATCATTCTTTTTCACCCTGAATGCGTCAGACATGACGGCATAAGGTTCTGACTGGTTTCCGTTCAACGTAAGCGATATGCATGCTTCCTTTATCGATGCATCCGGGTCTCCCTTTTTAAGCAGTATTCGGGCAAGGATGGCATGATAGATGTGTGACCCGGGTTTTATGGAAAGCCCCTTTCTCATCCATAGTTCAGCTTCCTGTAGCCGATTCTTACGAATCATAATCTCCGCAATTCGTCTATAACTTGTGTGGAATGTTGGATCCAAGCGTAATGATTCCTCAAAATGAATTAAAGCTTTTCCTTCATCATTATTAATAAAATAATACTCGCCCAACAATCCATAGGTTCTGGATTTTCTGCTTGGATTTGCCGCCTGATAGGTCGCAAGCGCCAGGGTTCCCTCCTTGAAGGCTTCAGAAAAACGGCCCGCAACAAAGTGGGTTGTTGCCAGATTCTGACGTACATGGTGCAGGTTCGGAGTTTTTTCCATATTGTCTGTCCAGAGGGATAAATCATCTTTATATATGTTGTTTTGAATATAAACCGTCACGCCCTGAATTATCATGACAGATATCATGGCTACCGTCAGAACAAGAAAAATAAATTTCTTGCGAGAAAAATATTGCAGACCCTTGATCATCATAATAGCGAGGGGAAGGAAAAAAAGCATGGAAGGCAGATAATTCCGGTGCTCGTAAACAAGCTCCAAAGCGATGAAAGATCCTTCAATCAGATGATTGAGGAAGAAAAAAAAGATGCAATAGGCAATGAGGGGCCTTTTCCTGGCAATCCACAGCGCCGATGCAATGATGAGAATAATTGTCATGATAGCGGGCATGGTCGTCCATGGTTCAAGTAGCGACCTTGAAACATCAATATCATGAATTAGCATCATTCTGGAAGTCAGCGGGTAAATAAGGAGGGACATATAAAAAACCAAAACTCGCGGCTGGGTCAATATTCTTTCAAACATCGTGAAGGGTCTTATCTGGTAATCAGAATTTATCGTGGAGAAGTCTCCGATATACAAAAGTCCAATCACGACAACAGCTATGGCCGCTGTAATCCCGTATGGTAATGACCTCTTGACGCTTTCCTTAGTGACGCCACGGATCAGAAGTAAATCATATAAAAATATCGAGACGGGAAGCATAGCGGCATTTTCTTTCGTCCCAACGGCAAGGGTGCCGAAAAAAACGGAGACAACAAAAAACATTATCCTCTTCCACGCGATCTCAGCTGTCCTTCCTTTCAGGTAGAAAAACATGGCCATGATATAGAATAAAGCGACCATACTTGCCATTCGCTGCACAATATAGGTAACAGCAGGTACCTGAACGGGGTTGATCGCCCACAGCAAGGCCGACAATAAGGCGATGGAATAGGCACTCTTTTCATATCTGTCTCGAATAATAGGAAGTTTCAGGGTATGATAAACGAAGAGAAACAGGAAGAACGCCGTTAAACAATGGATGGACAAATTGAAGACATGATAACCAAGGACATCGAGCCCATTGAAGTAGTAATTGAGGGCAAAACTAAAATATGAAACAGGCCGCTGCCAGCGGTCAGCACCGATAACCCCATATAACCCTTTTTGTATATTCTGCCATGATAAATTGGTAATTTGAATATCGCTGTTGCCGACAATGTTTATATAATCATCGAAATGCCACGAACAGTCAAAACTGTTCGAATAAACCAAAACCAGAAAAACAACTAATAAAATAAAGGCAGCTGTATATCTCCTTTTGTTTTGAGAATCCCTATTTATGTTGATGGAAAAGTCATCATATTTGTTCATGATGCTGCTCTCGCTACCCAATAAGGAAAAGGGGTAAAGCGTCAACTTTACCCCTTTTCAGGTTTGTCTTCAACAATTAATCGCTATGGTGTAATCTGTCCGTCCGCTGTCACAGCGTACGTTGTGTTGCCTTGCGCATGAACAGAGTTCAGACCTAAAGATCCCACCGTATTAGATGCCGCACCAACAGCTAACGTAATATTTGCTCCCTGCCTATAACCATTACCGGTCAGGATAGCCAACGTAACGACGCCTGACGGTGATTCAGCAAAAAATGCTTGCGCCGCTGTGTAGGCGTTCTTTGCATCCGACTTTGCCGCTGTGTTGTAGCCCCTTACCCGGTACGCCGTGAACTGCGGGATGGCGATGGCGGCCAGGATACCGATGATCGCAATAACGATCATGAGCTCGATCAGGGTGAAACCCTTCTGTCCTTTTCTCTTACGAAATACCTTCATGATTTCCTTTCTCCTCCTAAAATGTATTTATTGATAGTTAAACTGAAGCTTCATTATGACCGACTTACCCTTCCCTTTATCACCCCCTCCATTTCTTGAAACAGTCCTCAAACTTCCACGTTGCCCTTCATGCCAAGCAATTGACATGCCATGAGACATCTCTCGTAAACCTGATAAATCGAAGATTGAAAGCCACCGTACATAATAACCTTTTCGAAAACACGGCACCCACTGTTTTTTTCCATTCCTTGGACCGAGAAAATCATAGTGGCGATTTTCACCAGTCCGTGGTGATTTACAGCAAGAAGGGGCGTTCGAGATTTAGCGCTTGCGTACCCACAGCACACGGCTTATGGTCATTATCAGGCAATGTGGTCAAAGAGGATCTTGACCCCGATGCCGATCAAAATGATCCCCCCGATTACCTCGACCCGCTTCCCGCAGATCTTTCCCAATTTCTCCCCGAAGAGCATCCCCAACGCCGTCATGATAAACGCGACTACCCCAATGATGATGCTTGGATAAAGAATCGGCATCTTCAGAAACGCCAGGCTCAGGCCAACAGCGAGGGCGTCGATGCTCGTGGCCACGGAAAGCATGAGGAGAGTGAGGCCCTTCGTAGGGTCGTTGGGATGGACTTTCTCTTCACCCTGGAAAGATTCGTGGATCATCTTTCCGCCGACATAGGTGAGGAGCACAAAGGCGATCCAGTGGTCAAACCCGGCAATATGATCGGCAATCGTCATTCCACCCAGCCAGCCGGCAAGGGGCATAAAAAACTGAAAAAGGCCGAAACTTGCAGATAGGCGCAAGACCGGGGCCAATGAAACCTTGCGGCTCACAGCCCCAATGCTGATGGCCACGGAAAAGGCATCCATGCCCAACCCGATGGCAATAACCAGAATCGAAATAAGACTCACAGGCTAACTCCCATAACCGTTACCGGCTCACGACGAAAGACTGTTTTCCTTTCTGAAAAAGGCAACAATCGCGGTGGCCAGCTCCTTACCAATTCCCTTGATCTTCTGCAAGTCAAGAACGGTCGCCTCCCTGATCTTTCCCAGGTCTCCCAATCCCTTGAGGAGGGCCTTCCTTTTCTCCGGACCGACGCCTGGCACCTGATCCAGCAGGGAGTTGAAATCCTCTTTTTCTTTGACTTTCCGATGATAACTTACGGCAAAACGGTGGGCCTCATCGCGCAAACGCTGGAGAAGGAATAAGGCCGCCGGCCAGCGAGAGATATCTATGGCGTCCTTTCGTGCCGGTAGGAAGACCCGGTCACCGCTTTTCCTGTCACGCTGATCATATTCCCGTGGCTCCTCCCCGGTAATGTTCTCCCCATCCAGATCATCGTAGTTTGATCCCTCTCTAACCTGACATCTCCAATTCTGATCGGCACCCCTTGGCACATCCCCGGCATAGTATCCCCCTTTGGCCAGGGCAATGACCTCAACGCCGCCGATGTCCAGATCCTTCAAAACCGACAGGGCCACGGAGAGCTGTCCTTTCCCGCCGTCCACCATCAACAGGTCCGGCAGGTCTCCCCTCCGGGTATAACGACGTTTGAGAACTTCATACATCATGGCATAGTCATCGGCACCGACAACTGTCCGGATCCGGAAGCGGCGATATTGAGCCTTTTGTGGGGCGCCATGAAAGAAGACAACCATGGAACCAACGGCATACTTGCCGCCGATATTCGAGATATCAAAACATTCCATCCGTTCCGGCGTCTTCCGGAGCCCCAAAGCCGTCACCAGACGCTTCATGGCCTCATCGGGGCTGGCGGTCTGTTGCATTATTTTCAGGGTGCTTTCGCTGTTACGATTGGCCATCCGGATGAGGGCTCTCCCCTGCCCTCTTTTCGGAATCATGATCTTGACGGATCGTCCTCGCTTATCCCCGAGCCATTCTTCAAGGACGGGCCGTTCCTCGCCTGCCTCGGGAAGCATAATTTCCCCCGGGATTTCATGGCCGGCGTCATAATACTGCGTAAGCACCGCCGCAAGGATTTCCCCCGTCGGCAGGCCAACCCGGATCAGGGGGAAGGTCTGTTTTCCCACCATTTTACCCGCTCTTACCTTCAGCAGGCAGACCTGGGTCAAGGCGCCTTCTCGATAGAGGCCGAACACATCCTGATCCCTTGCCGCCAGGGAAGCGGTCCGTTGTATTTCCAGAGTTGTCCTGATCGACGCAATTTTGTCCCGCAAGGCGGCGGCTTCCTCGAATTGCAGTGCCTTCGCTGCGCTTTTCATGCGGGCCTCCAGGTTCTGCAACAGATCCGTTTCCCTGCCTTCCAGAAATGTCAGGGCATCCCGAACGGCATGTTGATAGGCTTCTTCACTGACAAGCTGGACGCAGGGCCCCAGGCAACGGCCAATCTGATACTCCAGACAGGGCCGGCGGCGACTGCGGAGTTCCACATCCCGGCAGGTGCGGAGGGGGAAAACCGTCTGGAGGAACCGCAGTGTCTCCTTGGCCGAGGCGCTGGATGGATAAGGACCGAAGTATCTCGCTTCATCCTTCTTTGGTCGCCGGACGAGCTGAAACCGGGGGAATTTCTCCGTTGCCTGCACACGAATGTGAAAGTAGGACTTATCGTCGCGGAAATCGACATTATAGCGGGGCCGGTGTTCCTTGATAAGGGTATTCTCAAGGATGAGGGCCTCTTTTTCCGTGTCCGTCAGTATCCATTCGATGTCCCGGATGCGGGATACGAGAAAGGGGATCATCGGGCGTGTATCTCCCCCTCCCAAATAGTTCCGCAAGCGGGACCGGAGGTCCCTGGCCTTGCCTACGTAGATGACCTTCCCGGCGATATCCTTCATCAGATACGCCCCGGGGGACCGCGGGGCAGTCTGAATTATCTTATCCAGCGGTTGTTCATCAACATCCATGGGAACCACTATTCACCCCTACCCTACCCCTAACCTGTCAAAGGAGAGAGAATATCGTAGTTCCCCGTCAAGGGGGAGGATTAATTTCTGGACTTCTGGGATGGGAATTTCCTGAGTTCTTGAGAAGTTGTAATCGTTCTCCATCATGACATTTCACCCCCAAGCTCAATCATAAGCGAGGTAAGATCCCTGATCTCGTCCCGGAGTCCCGCCGCCTTTTCAAATTCCAGATCCTCCGAGGCCTTTTTCATTTCCACCTTCAGACGTGCAATCAAGGTAACTAATTCATCTTCCTTCCCATAGGGCGCCTTCCCTTCCCGGACCAGCGGCACGGTGAGATAGTCCGCCTCGTAGACCGAGGTCAGGACATTCGAGATGGTTTTCCTGATGGACTCAGGCGTAATTCCATGCTTTTTATTATGCCGGAATTGCAGTTTCCGGCGGCGTTTCGTTTCAGTGAGGCAGGCCTGAATAGATTTCGTTATCACATCGGCAAACATGATGACCTGTCCGGAGACATGCCGCGCCGCCCGGCCGGCGGTCTGGATCAGTGATCGTTCCGAGCGGAGAAAACCCTCCTTGTCGGCGTCAAGGATAGCCACCAGAGAGACCTCGGGGATGTCAAGGCCCTCCCGGAGGAGGTTTACCCCAACCAGGACGTCAAATTCCCCCAGCCGCAGATCCCTGATAATCTCCACCCGTTCCAGGGTATGGATATCCGAATGGAGATAGCGGACTTTGATCCCCAATTCCTGGTAATAGGTCGTGAGATTTTCCGCCATGCGCTTGGTCAGGGTGGTCACCAGGATCCGTTCCCCTTTTTCCACCCGTTTCCGAATCTCCCCGAGGAGATCGTCAACCTGATCCTTAACCGGCTTGATGATGATCTCCGGGTCCATGAGACCGGTGGGACGGATGATCTGCTCGACAACCTGTCCATTTGCCTTCCCTATTTCGTATAACGCCGGCGTTGCCGAGATATATATGCGCTGCTGGGGAAAGGCTTCGTATTCTTCGAAGCGGAGGGGCCGGTTATCCAGGGCCGAGGGGAGACGAAAACCATACTCCACCAGGGTTTCTTTACGGGAACGATCCCCCCGGTACATGCCGATGAGTTGGGGAATCGTCGCATGACTCTCATCTATGATAATCAGGGCGTTTTTCGGGAAATACTCCATGAGGGTGGGGGGCGGTTGTCCCGAGTTCCTTCCGGTCAGATGGCGGGAATAATTTTCGATTCCCTGACAATAGCCCATTTCCTCCATCATCTCGAGATCAAACATGGTACGCTGTTCCAAACGTTGTGCTTCCAGCAGTTTGTTCTGACTTTTCAGGTGGACAAGTCTTTCCCGGAGATCCGTGCGGATCTCCAACATCGCCCTTTTCAGATTATCCTTGGTCGTTACGTAGTGGCTTCCCGGATAAATCGCTAATTTGCTAATTTTCTCGATCTTCTTTCCTCTCAGGGGATCAACAATCAGGATCTCTTCTATGACATCATCAAAAAACGTCACCCGGACCGCCCGTTCCTGTTCATAGGCGGGAAATATTTCCACCACATCACCCCGGACCCGGAAGGTCCCCCGGTGAAAATCGATATCGTTTCGTTCATACTGGATTTCCACAAGGCGCCGGAGCATGGCGTCACGGCCGATTTCCATCCCTTCTTCGATATAGAGCATCATCCCCTGGTAGGCTTCGGGGGAACCGAGACCATAAATGCATGATACACTGGCCACAATAATTACATCCTTACGCTCGAAAAGGGCATGTGTCGCCCCATGACGCAGCTTGTCGATCTCTTCGTTGATTGCCGAATCCTTCTCGATGTAGGTATCCGTGCTGGGAAGGTAGGCCTCGGGCTGATAGTAGTCGTAATAACTGACAAAATACTCCACCGCGTTATCGGGGAAAAGGCTTTTGAATTCCCCGTACAACTGGGCCGCCAGGGTCTTGTTGTGGGCGATCACGAGAGCGGGGCGCTGGACGGCCTGGATAACCTGGGCAACAGTAAAGGTTTTCCCCGAGCCGGTCACCCCCAGGAGAACATGATGGGGAAGACCTTGTTCGATCCCCGCAGTCAGCCTAGCTATCGCCTGGGGTTGATCGCCCTGGGGCTCATATTCAGAAACAATACGAAAAGGGGGCATATAATACTCCAACGGGGTCAGGCTTACTAATAGACATTTGGCGTTAAATGTCTATTAGTAAGCCTGACCCCGTTTTAATGAAATGTCAATAAGTAAGTCTGTCTCGATTAGGGCTTCGCGGCGGAAAGGTGCCCGGATTTAGAATCACTGCTGTGCGACCGTCCGGAATTCCATCGCCTGGCGGATACTGCGTGAAAGATCATTAAGCTTGAACGGTTTCTGAATGAAGCCGTCACACTGTTTTGCCAGAACAGCCGTTGCCTCCCTGTCCTTGCTATAACCGGAGAGCAGGAGTATCCTTACGTCGGGGTTGATCTCCTTAAGTTTTTCATGGACACGGTCCCCGTTCATCCCCGGCATAACCATATCGAGGAGGACGATGTCGATGGCATCCTTTTGCTGCCGGTAAATATTAAGGGCCTCATGACCGTTTCTGGCGGTGATCACACGGTATCCCATGACCTCCAGCAGCGACTTGCCGACCTTCACGATCTCGTCTTCATCGTCCACAAAGAGAATCGTTTCCACCCCCCGCAAGACATGTTCAATGGAGGGCCTGCTTTCCGCCACGGCCTGCTGCTGCGAAACGGGGAAATAGATCCGGAAGGTTGTGCCCCTGTCGGGTTCGGACTTGACATCGATATACCCATCATGGCCTTTGACAATGCCATAGACGGATGCGAGCCCGAGACCGGTACCCCTGCCCATTTCCTTCGTGGTGAAGAAGGGCTCAAATATCCTCTCCCTCGTGGCCTCATCCATGCCTGTACCCATATCGCTGATGGTCAGAAGGACATAGCGGCCCGGTTTTAGCGTAAAGGACTGGACGGGCATGGCCTCTATCGTCGCATTCTCCGTCCGGACAATGATCTCGCCTCCATTGGGCATGGCGTCTGCGGCATTGACGAAGAGGTTCATTAAAATCTGCTCCATCTGTCCGGTGTCCGCTTCGACGAGGGAAAGATTTTCGGCAAAATCGAATATGAACAGAACATCTTTCCTCATCCGCTTGAAGGTCTCCACGTTGCCTCTGACGATGCTATTGAGGTCGATGGGTTTCACCTCATATCGCCCCTTGCGGGCGTATCCCAGGAGTTGAGATGTTAGCCTGGAACCACTTTCCACGAGTTTTTCCAAAGTCATGAGGCGCGGATGAAAGGGATGGTTCGCATCAATCTGAAAAAGCATCAAGGATATGTGACCCTGAATGCCCATGAGGATATTGTTGAAATCATGGGCAATACCGCCGGAGAGGGTGCCGATGGCCTCCATCTTCTGAGCCTGTCGCAACTGTGCTTCCGTCATGGCCAGCTTCCCCTCAATGAGGGCGTTTTCTTTCGACAACCTGCGGGTGTTCAGGATGTTTTGGATCCGTTTGATTAGTTCATCGAACTCAAAGGGCTTGCAGAGGTAATCATCGGCTCCCCCTTTCAGGGCGGCCACGGCGTATTCGGCGGAGCCCTGAGCGGTCATGATGATGACCTGCACACCGGGGAAATTCTCCTTAATACGCGACAGGACGGTAAACCCATCCATGTCGGGCATCATCAGATCAAGAAGGACCAAATCACAGCCCTGATCCTGAATATAGGAAAGGGCTTTCCGGCCGTCGGTGAAGCACTGAATTTTATAACCGCGGCTGCTCAGGAGAGTATCCAGGCTTTCGCACATGCGAATCTCATCGTCCACAACCAGAATTCGCTGCTCATCCATTTTTCTTTAGGTCCCCCCTTTAGAAAAGTTTACCCACTTATGTCTTTACCGGCAGGGTAAGGATAAAGACTGCTCCTTTGCCCGGTGTGCTGTCGCAGGTCACAGTTCCCCCCTGGTCCCTCATGATTTGATAGACAACGGAAAGGCCGATACCGGAATGCCCTTCCCCTTTTGTGCTCACGCAGGGTTCAAAGATCTTTTTCAGAACGGCAGGGTCGATGCCCGGACCGTCGTCACGAATCGTGATCCGGATCTCCCGCTTGTCACTTGCCTGTTTCATGGCGACGTTGCCCGCTCCTATCATCGGTATGCTTGCCGTCTCTATAAAAATATTACCTCCCTGGTCCATCGCTTCGACGGCGTTCTTGAGAAGATTGATCAGAATCTGTTTCATGCCGTCTTTGTCTATCGTTGCTTTCGGCAGGTCGGGTTCCAGTTGGAGATGAAAATTGATCCCCCACTGCGTTGCTGATGCACTGCCGATCATCTTGGTTATGTTGGAAATGAGTGTGTTGAGATCGACGGGTGTCTTTACCCGGACTTTTGATTTTTCCGTGTCGGAAAGCTCCGGGAGAATGCGGGTAATGCGATCGATCTCCTCGCGGATGATCTGGATCTCTTTTTGAACGTCGTTGTTTTCGCCAAGCTTTGAAGCAATAATCTGGAGAAAGTTTTTAATAATGCCAAGAGGGTTGTTGATTTCATGAGCTACCCGGCGGGTCAGTGCCACCACCGCCGCCATTCTTTCCGATTGCACCTTCCGAGCATGATCCCGCTTCAGGTGATCGGCATGCAAGGCTGCCGCGACAACATTCGTGAACAATTTCAAGAGGGGGAGTCTCTTTTTCAGACAAACCGCTTCTTCTTCATCGAGACCGACGGCCACAATGCCCACCTTCTCCAAGCGGGTGATCAAAGGGGCGCAGATCAGCCCTTTCTTGCCCAGGCGCCGGGCAAGCTGCTCATCTATAATTGTCCTGACGCCGTTATCCTGATCGAGAGAAGAGAGGATCAACCCCTCCAAGAGACATCTTACGGAAATCCCCGCTTTCTGTTCCATGGACAGGGTAAGGTTGTCTGAACAGGGGTCACCGTAGTTGACAAGGACTTGGCGGTCGCTGTCATAAAGAAACAGCAGGACCTCCGGAGCGTCGAAGAGGACCCGGAGACCTTCATGGATGGCGTGAAGCATGCCCTCTTCATCAGCCGCCTCCGTCAGGCTCTTCAGGGGGCCGAAAAGCATGGCCATGTCTTCGACATCGCTCATCAGCTCGCGACTTTTCACGCCATCGTCGTCTTCGCTGGGTGGCAGATGGTCTTTTGTTCCGATGTCGATACCCAGGGATTGGGCCATGGTCTCCATCTCTCCCTCTGCCTGGACGATCAGCTCCGACGTTTCATCGAGACTGAAGGAAAAGAAACCCATGACGTCTTCACACCGAACACTGCGGGATTCGGTCATTGCCGCCAGGATATTGGCGGCATAGACGATCTTGACCAGGGGGAATGCGGTGGCAATTCGCCCTGCAGGTTCATGGTGATAAAGAACGGCGTCTACGGTTAAGGAATCGAGATTCCATTGACTCAATAGCCAGGCGCCCACTTCTGGATGAGGCGCCCCGATTTTCCTTTCCTCATCCAGAAGATGCTTTGATTCATGAGCTGCGGAAGCGTTATCGAGAACCTTGGCATACAATTCGGGGAAATTGGCGCTAAGGACCAGCCTGCCTATGTCGTGGATCATACCGGCGAAAAAGGCCTGTTCCGTTTCCCGGTATCCTGTCTTTGCGGCAATCATCCGGGCCAGGATGGCGGTGAGCAGGGAATGGCGCCAGAATCTCTTCAGGTGGAAGGCGTTGTGGCCGTGGTTGCCGCTGAATACCTGATGAACGGCGGCGCTGAAGACAAGATTTTTGAAGGTGTTCCGCCCCATCCGGAGCAGGGCCTGATCGATATGGGATATCTTTTCCTGATTTCGGTAATAAGATGAATTGGCAAGATGCAACACCCTGCTCGTCAAGCCGGCGTCTGTTGCCAGAATACGGGACAGCTCCTGAAAGCTGATGTTATCATCACCGCAGATATCAACAAGGCGGATCAAGATATGAGGCAGGGTCGGCAGTCGTTTAAATGACTTTAAGTGAGCAAGAAAATTCTGAAACCGTTCGTCCATAAACAGCCGCCCCATTCAGATGATATATAAGTGCTTGGACTCGTAATGTAAATCACTCTACTTGTCAACAAAATAATAATGTAAAGATGAAGGAACGTCGAGAAAGGGGTGTTAAATTGCAATTGTTGTCCTGTTACAACATCGCTATGGTATGATTATTATTACGAAAGCGTTAATAATCGGACCTTGATATTCATTATTTCTGGTAGCATTCCAGTTCATTATACCGGTCAGGCAGCGCCTCCGGAGATGGGAGCCCTGGAAAGGGGACTAAAACCACGGGGGACGCTCCCGGAACATGGGCACTGCCGAGGTGATACAGGTGGGACGTTTTGTCTTGACAATTACAACCGGATATGATTAATGTCGCGCCTTCGCATGGTAATTTACTTCACTGAGGCTTGAAAAGATGAAAAAGACACTAAGGACCATAAGTAATACAAGCAGGAAAAGAACCCATGGCTTCCTCGTCCGCATGGCTACGAAAAACGGCAGGCTCGTCCTTAACCGTCGGCGGGCAAAAGGAAGAAAAAGACTGGCTGTTTAGCCTTGCCAAAAGACAGGTCCGTGCGCCCCGGCGCGCTTGTATCTGCATATCACATGGAAAATTCGACCTTTGGCAAACTGGAAAGGGTACACAAAAGACGAGATTATTTGACGGTCTATCAACAGGGGGTTCGCACACATTCTGAGCATTTCACCTGTATCGTATGCCCGAACCCGGCAGGCGTCAGACGGCTGGGGATCACCGTTATAAAAAAGGTGGGAAACGCTGTCGCGAGGAACAGGATCAAACGTCTCATTCGGGAATTTTATCGTTTGCATAAGCCGAGGTTACCGGCTTCTCTTGATATCGTGATCATGGTGAAGGTTCGTACGGCGTTGCCGACACATCACGAGGTACGGAGGGAGCTGGAAAGGCTTTTAATCAGAACCAGGGATGAATAATAATATATTTTCACATGTCCCGGCAAACATACTTGTTTTGCTTATACGTCTATATCAGTTGTTTGTCTCCCCGATCCTGCCCCCATCCTGTCGTTTTTACCCGACCTGCTCTGAGTACGCCATTCTGTCTATTCGGCGTCATGGACCCTGGAAGGGCTCTTTAGCCGGTCTGAAGCGTCTCGGTCGCTGTCACCCCCTAAACCCCGGTGGTTACGACCCTGTAAGATAATTGAAATACGGGAGGTTATGAATGGATAAGCGGACCATCCTTGCCATTGTTCTATCAGTGGCGGTCATTCTCATCTACCAGATGTTTTTTATGAAGCCGCCGGTGAAGCAGCCCCCGGCGACG
>JBAYKV010000018.1:0-23697 GCA_041664405.1 Syntrophales bacterium | reverse complement strand
GCCGCATCATGACCGTAAAGGAGATTGCCGGCAGCGGTGTCAAACAGCTTTCCCCGGACATCATCCCCGTGGACAAAACAACTACATACGCCTGCCTGCGGGCCGACGCGGTCTTGTCACTTGTCAGCTCCCTGTCCGATGCGCTGGCCGGGGAACAGCTAATCGGGCTCTTCCGGGACCTGGAGACGCCCCTGATCCCCATTCTAGCCGGGATGGAACAAAAGGGCGTCCTGATCGACGGCGAGCTGTTGCGCGCCATGTCCCGGGAGCTGCAACAGCTATTGGAAATTTCGGCAGACAAGATCTATCGCCTCGCCGGAGAGAAATTCAACATTCAGTCGCCGAAACAGCTCCAGCAGATCCTCTTCGACAAGCTCCGGTTAGCCAAGGGGAAAAAGACCAAGGAAGGCTACTCCACCGATGTAGATGTCCTTTCCAGCCTGGCCAGACATCATGAACTCCCCGCGGAGATCCTGGCCTACCGGAGCATCTCCAAGCTGAAATCGACCTATATCGACGCCCTGCCGGCCCTCATCCACCCGCAGACAGGGCGGGTTCACACCTCCTATAATCAGGCCGTAACGGCAACGGGCAGGCTTTCCAGCA
Source organism: Syntrophales bacterium (assembly GCA_041664405.1). Taxonomy (GTDB): domain Bacteria; phylum Desulfobacterota; class Syntrophia; order Syntrophales; family UBA8958; genus UBA8958. Next base: position 23,091 of record JBAYKV010000018.1, on the reverse strand, counting down.
GCAACCCCAATCTGCAAAACATCCCCATCCGGACCATCGAAGGCAAGAGGATTCGTCAGGCCTTCATCGCCCCGGCGGGGAGCAGGCTCATCTCCGCCGACTATTCCCAGATTGAGCTGCGGGTCCTCGCCCACCTCTCGGAAGACCGGACCCTCATCGAGGCCTTCCGCTCCGGAGAAGATATCCACAGCAGCACCGCCTCGACAATTTTCGGCGTCTTTCCCGAGCTGGTAAACGAGGAGATGCGCCGCCAGGCCAAGGTCATCAATTTCGGCATCCTTTATGGAATGAGCGCCTTCGGCCTCGCCAAGGAGCTCAACCTCACCCAGAAACTCGCCCAGGCCTACATCGATGAATATTTCCAGAAATATGAAGGGGTTAAATGCTATCTCGATCAGGTTCTGGCGCTGGCGCGGCAGAATGGCTACATCTGCACCCTGATGAACCGCCGCCGCTACCTTCCCGAAATTAACTCCGCCAATGCCAACATTCGCCAGTTTGCCGAACGAATGGCCGTCAATACCCCCATTCAGGGCACGGCGGCAGATCTCATAAAATTGGCCATGATCCGTATCGCCGGAAGACTCAAGGCACAAGACCTGACGGCGGCCATGATCATGCAGGTTCATGACGAACTTGTTTTCGAAGTCCCGGCGGAGGAAGTGGAAACCGTAATTATGCTGGTCAAGGAAGAAATGGAACAGGTCATGGTCTTGCGGGTTCCCCTGAAGGTCGCAGTCAATTACGGGCGCAACTGGGACGATGCCCATTGCTGACCCCATTATTTCTGTTGACTTTTTCACTACATTGAGGCAGGAAGGTTCCTACCGAGGGAGGGCCGGGATCTCTATATCCCGGCTTCTTAATTTTAAGCGGACGTGGAGAAATGTTGCATGACGTACTTGAGGTATCATGACAAAATCAGATCTCTCCTGCTGATCCTTTTTCTCATCGGGGTATGGATACCCATAGCTGCTCGGGCTGCCGACACGCCCTCCCAAAATAGTCAAAAAACGATCCAGAACCAGGTACCGCCGGCCGGTACTTCCCTGAAGCCCGTAAACGGCCCCTCCTCCCTGGAAATGCTGACATACACGGACATCCAAAAGGCTATCCTGAACCGCCTGAAAGCCGGAAATGGATTCATAAAATCTGCAAAAGGCGCCGTCCCGTTGCGAGAGCGATTTTACGGTGAGCGCCAGTTTCAGCCCGCCTGGATTCGCGACAAAATGATTTCTGACCAGGCGCAGAAGCTGATTCAGGTCCTCAAGGAGGCAGATCGGGAAGGGTTAAATCCTAGCGATTACCGGATTGATCAGATAGAATCCCTGCTCGCCCAGGTCAAACAGCGTCAAAACGGCGGCAATTCCAGCGCCGTGGAAACATGGGCCGATCTGGACATGATGCTGACCGATGCCTTTTTCGCTTACGGCACCCATGTATCCAAGGGTCGCCTCGATCCGGGAAAATGGTTTTATCAATGGATTCCCTATCGCCGCTCCGTGGACCTTGTCCAGGTTCTCACCGAGGCGCTGGACAAGAAAAACGTGGAAGGTGCCTTGAAAAACCTCCCCCCTCGTTATCCTGCTTATGCGCAATTACGGACGGAACTGGCTAATTACCGGCAGCTTGCTGCCGACGGCGGATGGGCTACTATCCCGGAAAAAACAAAAATCAGAAAGGGAAGCACTGGCCATGCAGTTACCCTCCTCAAGCACCGTTTGGTCATCTCCGGCGATCTCGATGCGGCGGCTCTGGGAATAAACGACCATTTCGACGGTCGTCTGCAGGGGGCGCTGCAAAGGTTTCAGGAACGACATGGCCTCAATGCCGACGGCGTCATGGCTGAAGAAACCAGAAAGGCCTTGAACTTCTCCGTTGAGAAACGGATCCGTCAGATCGAATGGAACATGGAAAGATGGCGCTGGCTTCCCGACGAACTTGGCCCCCGTTACGTCATGGTGAACATTCCCGATTACCGGCTGTTTGTCGTGGAAAACCAGATTACCGTAATGTCCATGAAAACCGTGGTCGGAAAATCGGCCCAGCCAACGCCCGTCTTTATGGACAATATGAGCTACCTGGAACTCAACCCGACCTGGAATCTCCCCAATTCCATCGTTGCGGAAGAAATGATTCCCAAGGTCAAGAAAGACCACGATTACTTGACGAAAAAGCGCATTCGCATTTACAGCAACTGGACTACAAAGGCCAAGGAAATCGATCCCAAGACCATCGATTGGGCCGCCGTCAATGCCAAGAAGTTCCCTTACCGGATGATCCAGGATACCGGCGTCAATCCCCTGGGCCGGATCAAGTTCATGTTTCCCAACCAGTTTGACGTCTATCTCCACGATACGACGCAAAAAGGCCTTTTCCAGCGGTCAAAGCGCATGTACAGCCACGGGTGCATCCGGGTGGAAAGGCCCTATGATTTGGGGGAATGGGTTTTGAGAGACGATACTGCGTGGTCGAAAACGAGGCTTCTTACGGAAATCAAAAAAGGAAAAAGACAGGTGGTCAACCTTCCGAAACCCATCCCTGTCTATGTAATCTACATGACAGCATGGTTTGACACCCGCGGTCACATCCATTTCCGGGATGATATATACGACTATGACAAGAGCCTCGAAAAGGTTTTAAAAATGTCGAATTCAACTTCCGGCAAAGGGTAAGCTGAAAGCCTTCGTTCGGCGTGCAGGGCTATTTTTGTTGACAAAATCACCATCAAACTATAGACGCAGAAAAAGAAACCCGGCATAGGAGAGGTCTGCCAGATGCAACATGCCCTGCTGATGTGGAAGAACACCCGGATGATTGTTCTCACAGCCGTTTGCGCGGCCATCTATGCGGCAACCCTCATCGCCTTCAAAACGGTTGTTCCCATCATTCCCGGTGTCACCGAGGTCCGGGTAGCAGGTGTGTTTCCCATGACCTTCGGTTTCCTTTTCGGACCGGCAGGGGCATGGGGCCTGGCCATCGGTAATGTCATCGGCGACATCTTCGGCGGCACCCTCAGTCCCGTCTCCATAGCCGGTTTCATAGGCAATTTCCTCATGGGATACCTTCCATACACCCTCTGGTCAACCCTGTTTCCCGTCTCCAACGGGACATATGTATGGGATGCCAAAAGTGTTCGCAACTGGCTCACATACATTGTCATTGCCTTCATTTCCGGGGCCGCAGCGGCAGTCGTCATTGGCGCCTTTGCCGATGCCATCGGCATGGTCCCTTACGCGATTATCTCCAAAATCATTACCATCAACAACTTCATCGGATCTCTCATCGGGATCCTGCTCCTCATGGCCGTTTTCGATGTTACCAAAAACCAGTTGCGTCTCTTCTGGCCCGAGGTCATGGATGTATCCGCCGCCAGCGCCGGGTTGAAGGCCTCATTCGGCGCCTGGCTGGTAGCGGCAGGGTGCATTCTGGGCGTCTTTGGCGGTTTCGTGCCGGGGCTGCCATGGACGGTCGTTTCCTGGCTGGCAACCTGCCTGATCATGGGAGGAAGCTTACTCCTATGAGGTCTTCATGACTTCATCAATTGTCTTTGACCATCTTTCGTTTTCCTATCAGAACACCACCGCCCCGGCCTTACAGGATATCTCCGGGGAAATGTCCCGGGGCAGTTTCACGATGGTAATGGGCCATAGCGGGGCCGGAAAATCAACCCTCTGCTGCGCAATCAACGGTCTCGTCCCCCGTTTCTTGCGGGGTGATTACGTGGGCATGGTCATGGCGGAGGGGATGGAAGCAGGTAAAAACAGTGTCCCCGACATGGCACGGGCAGTAGGGATAGTCCTTCAGGACTTTGAAGCCCAACTCTTCTCAACCAATGTGGAACTGGAAATGGCTTTTGGACTGGAAAACCAATGTCTCCCCAGGTCTGCCATGGAAGAGAGGATTCATACCTTCCTGCGAGTGGTCGGTCTGGAGGAGCTGTTGAGAAGGGACACGGCTACTCTGTCGGGAGGACAGAAACAGCGCCTGGCCATCGGTTCCGTGTTGGCAATGGAAACCCCGGTCCTCGTCATGGATGAGCCCACAACGGACATCGACCCGGAAGGCCGCCGTCATATCCTCTCCCTGATCAGAAGGCTGAGAACCCAGGAGCGGACCCTGGTTGTGACCGATCTTGACGCCGAGGCGGCAGTGCAGGCGGATCAAGTATGGCTCTTGAAGGACGGGCAGCTTTTGGCAAAGGGAACGCCCGCGGAAACCCTGACGGATTCATCTCTTGTTGAATCCTGCGGCATCCGGCCCTTGGCAACGATCGCCCTCTTCCAGGCGATGAACTGGCCTGGCCAACCCCTGACGGTTGATGCTGCGATGGCGGAGATAGATAACCAAGGTCTGCTTTGCCCCCGCTGCCCGGAAAGTCGGGCAATATCAGCACTTACCACCGGCAAGGTTATCCTGGAGACTCGCAACCTCTCATACCGGTACCCGGCCGGCTCCACAAACGCCCTGAGTGACATCGATCTTACCATTCAGGAAGGAGATTTCGTGGCCATGCTGGGGCAGAACGGCTCCGGTAAAACAACCCTGGCAAAGCACTTCAACGGCCTCCTTAAACCCACCGCGGGAGACATGTTTGTCCGGGGCCGGCCAGTCAACAATTGCCGGCGCCACGAGCTGGCCAGGGAGGTAGGATATGTTTTCCAGAACCCCGATCACCAGATATTTGCCTCCACCGTCGGGGAGGAGGTGTCCTTCGGACCGCGCATCCTGGGGATGGATCGAAAGACGCTGGAACGTAATATTGCGGAAGCTCTCGATGCCACGGGCCTGAGCGGTTTTGAGGATAAAAACCCCTTCCTGTTGAACCGGGGAGAAAGACAGCGCGTGGCGGTAGCGTCAATCCTTGCCGTCAAACCCGCCGTTATTATCCTCGACGAACCAACAACAGGACTGGATTATGTCCACCAACTAGACACGATGGAGATGCTGAAACGACTCAACCAGCTGGGACACACGATTATTGTCATCACCCATGCCATGTGGATTGCCGAGGCCTACACCCGGCGCAGCATCCTGATGAAGGAGGGACGGATACTCCTTGATGGGCCGACAGCTTCGGTCTTTTCCGATGAGACCATGCTGGCTGCAGCCTCGCTGGCGCCTTCCGATCTTATCCGCCTCAGAAATCGTCTCGGTCTGGCTGCGATGACACTGACCGATATGGTAAAGGAACTCCGTGGCGAGAACATTTTGAAATGAACCTGACATTTTATAATGATAAGGCAACATGGCTCCACCGGCTCGATCCCCGCACCAAGATTTGCGGGGTCCTGCTGATTTTTGTTATCTGCCTGTGCTTCAACCATCCCTTGTTCATAGCTGCAATCCTCGCCGGCGTACTTGCTATCTTCACAACTGCTAAATCCATAAAAGTTTTATGGAAACTCCGCTTTCTCCTCGTCCTGCTTTTTGTCTTCAGCGTCGTCCTCTGGCCATTTTTTATTAAAGGCAAGACAATCCTGTTGGAATGGCATGGTCTCGAAGTCAGCAGAGAATCCCTCCTTTATGGGCTTGCCATGGGTCTGCGACTGACGACCTTTGTCAGTGCCGGGCTGCTGCTTTTAGCCACGACGAAGAACGAGGAAATTACCAACGGCCTGATTCGCCTCGGTATCCCCTATCCAGTAGCTTTTGCCCTCGCCACCGCCATCCGCCTGGCGCCGACTTTTGCCGATGCCGGGGCTACCATTGTCCAGGCACAGGTGTCACGGGGACTTGATCTAGACTCGAAAAATATTTTCAGCCGTTTTAAGAGATTTGCCCCCCTGTCCATCCCCATATTCATCTCCGCCATGCGGTACACGAATTTCCTGGCTATGGCATTGGAATCGAAGGGCTTTCGACCCGATGCCCCCAGAACCAGTTACTACGAACCGCAGATTACGGGAAAGGACTGGCTGGTACTGGGCTTTCTGACACTAATCCTCGCTGCCTGCCTCTATATGAGGATAGCCCTTCACTGGGGAATCATTATCCCCGGACGGTTGTAACTAGAGCTCAGATCAAGAATCCATCGGTCGAAAAAAAAGGGTTAGCCGCACGGCTAACCACTTGATTTTCTTGGTGCCGGAGGTCGGAATCGAACCGACATGAAGTTGCCCTCGGGGGATTTTGAGTTACCGCAGAGGGTTTTCCCTATATCCCCGTAATTACTGCAACTATTTATTTTCATTCTATTTTCCTTGGGAAGATATAGGAACATTTAGGTGTTGATAACCCTATTTTTAACTTTTTTCCGTAGCCAAATCGTAGCGGGAAAAGAAAATTTCTCAAATTTTCCGTGACAATTTATTATTAGAAACCCAATACCCTATTGTACGATTGGCTTTACTGGTGACAATTTTTTAAACGCTTCACCATGAATTTTATCAATAAATTTTTCAATGCAAAATATAATAGAGGGAATATAATCATTCTCAATTCGCAAGAATCTCTGAATAGATGGGTATAGGCTAATGCCTCTCGTATTTTTTATAATCTTCTTTAATTTCTCTGGGCTCTTCACTTCTTCAACGTTGCCCTCAGCGTGAACAATGCAGTTTCTAACTAAATTAAATTTTTGTATTTTTTGCCAGTCATGGCTTTTTTCAGGAAAATCGATTAGACAAACCTTTTGCAAATAAAGTCTCGCTCTTTCAATACCGGTCCCTTTTACTTCATCCAATGTCAGTAACGATTTTTTCGAATGATATAAGTGATGACATAGATCATTAAGTGTAGTCTCAAGGAAGGAATAAATAGTAACTATTATCGAATAGCGGAAGTTTTTTAAAAAAAGCTCTTCAAATCTTGATTGTTCTTCACCAAAATATGCAGCAACTTCTTCTTTCATCTCTTGCGTTAGGTTCTTTTCGGATATTTCTTCCTCGTATCGTTCTGACAACTTTATTATGTCCCTTGCAAATTTATCTTCCAATTCCGTGTAATATTCTTTTATATCTTGTAATTTAAGCCTAATTCTATCAAGAATCATTCTTTGAACCATTTTTTCACGATCATATTCCGTAAATCTTCTTCTTGCACTTTCAGCGCTCATTACCACTCCCTTTGCATAATGTATTTCCAAATTGAATAGAAAATTTTCCTAATCGACCTTTATCGGCATAATTTCAAAATCCGCCCCAGCTGCTGATTCATCAACCTTAACCTTCATTACCTCAAGGGCTATTATACAAGAATCTTTTCCTCTCGATTCGCTAAACACTGTTTTTGAAAGTGCATCAAGAAAGCGCTTTAAGAGATTGTCCAAATCTGGACCGTAGGGGTAGTCTGTTGGAAATTTGTCCGGTGGCAGTTTAAAGGTAATTCGGAAGAGACAAGCATCTTTTACTTTTGTGATGTTTGCTGTTTGCCTTATGACCTCGTCTGTCCATTCTTGAGCTGCGTGTGGTTTGCCTCTTGATCTATTTCGCGAATATGGGATTCCTTTTATCGTTTCTCGGATATGAAACATATCTACCCCCCAGGTTCCAATTGTCCACATTGACAGATTTTCCCTATATGCTAAAATGATAATATATTCAATAATTAATTAATCTTAGCAAACAACAGTCCCAATAAGCCATTTGGTTTTTCCGCTAAGGTTGCCAATATTAGTTTTTGGGATTTTTGTTTAAAAAGAATATGAAAAAACAAGAAATCAAACTGGGCCAAAAAGTTAGAGATTTGGTAACCGGCTTGGTAGGCATTGCAATTGCCAAATGTGAATTTATGAATGGTTGTATCCAGTATGGTGTAAAACCATCAAAATTGAAAGAAGGCACGCCAAGAGATGCTGAATATATTGATGTTCAGCAACTTGAGATTATTGGAGATGGTTTGATCAAAAAAATCGAAAAAAAAGATACTGGTGGTCATTATTCAGATGTCCCAAGAAAAAATAATTTGATGAAAGTGTAGTTCTATTGGCAGGTGGCGGAATAGGTAGACGCTAGTCCATAACTTAGCTGTAGTTGGCCATAGCAGAGGCCAATATGCAGGGTGCAAATCCCTGCCCTGTCAAAAATATTTACATCAGGACAATTTGGGAATAACATAGAACAATTAGGACAATTTCATATTGTCCTTTTTTTGTTGCATTTCAAGCAGTTACAAAGTAAATCGTAGCCATATCGTAGCGAACAAAAAAGGGCTTATTCTCTAAAAAGAGTGTAAGCCCCTGAATTTACTTGGTGCCGGAGGTCGGAATCGAACCGACATGAAGTTGCCCTCGGGGGATTTTGAGTCCCCTGCGTCTACCAGTTTCACCACTCCGGCTTGGCGAGGGATTATATAAGGGGGGCCTGAAATGTCAAGAAGAAATGACGAAAGGATAATTTATCTTGAAAAAAAAAGTATAACCATATAATAAAACTGACCTTGATGGAGTCATGTGATGAGAATTATCGGTCTCGATTACGGTGAGAAACGGATTGGGGTTGCCGTATCGGATGAAATGGGAATGATCGCCCAGCCTGTCGCCGTAGTCGTGAGGAAAAACAGGCAAAAAGATTTGGAGTCTATCACCGCTCTTGTAAAAAAATATTGCCCCGAAAGGATTGTTATTGGCTATCCGGTCCGGCTGGACGGTGCCGAGGGCATTCAGTGTCAAAAAGTCAATCGCTTTGCGGCAATTCTTGCGTTGCACCTGCAGTTACCCGTCATCCGCTGGGATGAAGCATTTTCAACAAAAGAAGCGGAGGAAATCCTCATGCGTTCGCACATGAAACGAGAGAAAAGAAGGGAAGTTGTGGACAAACTTGCGGCCAGCATCATCCTTCAGGATTATCTGAAGTCAATCCCTTCCCCTTCCCGGCAAACCTATTAACTCGCATCAGCCATGAAACTGTTTCGTATCTTATACAGCAAACCAACCATTTTGTTCCTTCTTGGCCTGCTCATTTTGGGCAGTCTGGTTTTTGTCAACTTCGCCCGTCAACCCGTCGGACATTCATCCAAGGCAATCCTGGTCGATATTCCCCGGGGGACAGGATTTTTTAAAATTATTGATATTCTTGACAATGCCGGGCTAATCGAAAACAAACCATTCTTTTATACCCTGGCCATTATGAAAGGCGCAGTCAGGCAGATCAAGGCCGGGGAATATGAATTTTCTGGTGCGATGCCACCCATTGATATCATTGATAAATTGGTTAAGGGAGACACTAAATCCTATCTGATAACTATCCCGGAAGATTTCACGGTCAAAGAAATTGCCGCCCGTCTGGCCGCTAATAAATTAGTTCCTGAAAAAACATTTCTGAAGCTGGCCTTTGATCAGAACTTCGTGAAGACACTTAACATACCCGGGAAAACCCTGGAAGGATACCTCTATCCTGAGACATACAAGCTTGACCGCTCCATGGGATCAAAAGAAATCATCCAGATCATGAACCAGCAGTTCTGGAAAAGATTTACCCCGGAGATGCGCCAGCGGGCGGCAGCAAGGGGAATGTCCATCACGGAGGTTGTCACTCTTGCCTCTCTCATTGGGAAAGAAACGGGGTTCAAGGATGAAAAGCCTCTGGTTTCAGCGGTATTCCACAATCGTTTGAAAAAAGGAATGAAACTGCAAAGCGATCCTACCGCTGTCTACAATCTCGATGATTTTGACGGTAAAATAAGAAAAAGCCATCTGTTAAGAGACACACCGCACAATACCTACCGTAATAAGGGACTGCCGCCGGGACCTATTGCCAACCCCGACATCGACTCGCTAATGGCGGCCCTTTATCCGGCAAGGGTAGATTATCTGTATTTTGTAGCAAACAACAATGGATCCCACCAGTTTTCCTTGACCCTGATTGACCACCATCAAGCCGTTTCAAAGTACCAAATCCTAAGGAAAAAATAATAAAATTTCCTTGACAAAACTGAGGCGCCTCATTTATAGTGCACCACGTGGAGCGAAGTGGAGTATTGTGGAGGAAGGGCGTCGATGGCTGTATTTAGGGGACAATATTACCACACCATAGATGACAAGGGAAGAGTCATTTTCCCCTCTAAGCTGAGAGAGGTCTTTGCCGAAAAAAGCAAGGGCCAAATGGTCATCACAAAAATGAATGACTATCTCATGGTCTTTCCCCAAAATGAGTGGGAGATCATCGAAGAGAAGGTCTGGCACCAATCCATCCTTCGCAGACAGGTGCGCGATTTCCAACGTTTTTTCATGTCCAGTGCTGTAGATTGTACCATAGACAGCCAGGGGCGTGTTCTCGTCCCGCCCAATCTTAGAGAGTACGCGAAATTGGAGAAAGACATCGTATTGGTCGGTATGCTTCGCAATGTTGAGATCTGGAGCAAGGAACGTTTCGAGGGCGAAATGAAGAGAATGGGCGATCAGAGCGATGATTCGGTCGACTATATGGACTACATGGCAAACTTGGGAATTTGATAGGTAACCATGAAATGGGTTTTTTTCACAAACCGGTCCTGCTCAGAGAAGTCATCGCCTCCCTTGGTTGCAAGGCGGGAGGGGTCTATGTAGACGGGACCGTGGGCGGCGCTGGACATGCAATTGAAATTCTTCAGGAAAGTGCACCGGATGGCTTGTTGATAGGCATCGACGCCGATGAAGACGCTCTCCACGAAGCCGGCAAGCGATTAAACCCCTTCGGTGGCAGAGTTACGCTGGCAAGGGGAAATTTTGCCGACATTGGCGATATCTTAGTCGGCCTGAACATTTACCATGTTGATGGCATCCTCCTTGATTTAGGGGTGTCGTCTCATCAGCTGGATGCGGCAGAGAGGGGATTCAGTTTCTCGAAGGAGGCCCTTTTAGACATGCGCATGAATTGCCTTCAACAAACGAGCGCTTATACCCTTGTAAACACCCTTCCGGAATCCTCGTTAGCGAAGATCATCCGGGAATACGGCGAAGAAACCATGGCCAGGAGAATTGCCAGGGCCATAGTTGGGGAACGAAAAACAAAAAAAATTGAAACCACAACAGAACTAGCGAACATAATTTTGTCGGTAATCCCAAAGAAACTCCATGGACACCGGTTACATCCGGCTACAAAGACATTTCAGGCCCTTCGTATTGCCGTTAACAAGGAATTATCCAGCCTCCAGACCGCCCTCACTGATGGGATCGACCGGCTCCACACAGGCGGCAGGTTTTCTGTCATTTCCTACCATTCCCTGGAGGACAGGATGGTAAAAACCTCTTTTCGTTCCTACGAAAATGCCTGTATCTGCCCGCACGACATCCCTATTTGCAATTGTCAAAGACAGCCGAAGGCCAGAGTTGTTTACCGTCGGCCCGTTACGCCGTCAGATGCAGAAATTTCAGATAATCCACGGGCAAGAAGCGCCAAACTTCGCACCGCCGAAAGGATATGAAAAATGGCTGTCAGTGAAGCCCTCAAGGGAAATGTTCAAGAGGAACGCAAGAAAACCGGGGAGATTAAATATTCCATCTACATCGTAGCCGCCCTGGCGCTCATGTCCGTATTCCTTTGTTACGTTGCTTCCCATATCCACATGACGAAGCTGGAATACCAGATTGCCGAAGAAATCAGCCGCAAAGAACGGCTGATGGACGAACAGAAAAAGCTGAAAGTCGAGATTGCCACCTTAAAATCTCCACAACGCATCGCGGCGATAGCCACGGAGAAGCTACAGATGACCCATCCTGGCAAGGAACAGGTCGTTATAATTAAATAAGTTTTAGCTCGGTATGGATTATGCGGGAAGAAAAAAAATGGTTTAAATTTCGAATTGTGACCTTATTGGTTTTATTTCTGGTCCTGTTCATCGCCCTGATCACCCGCGCCTTTCAGTTACAGGTCCTCTCCGGCCAGACATTAAAGACCCTGGCAACCAAACAGCACATCAAGACCCTGCAGATCCAGCCGGAGCGAGGTATCATCTTCGATCGCAATGGTGAAAAACTCGCTGCCAGTGTGATGGCCGATTCGGTCTGTGCCGATCCTTCAAAAATAAGAAATCCCCAAGACGCGGCTGATAAAGTTGCCCCCCTGATCGGACTTGACCGACAAACCATTATCAAGAAAATCTCAAGCACCAAGAATTTCTGCTGGCTGGCCAGAAGGATACCCCCCGAACAGGCAAGAAAAGTGGAAGACTTAAAAGTGGAAGGGGTCTTTCTGGTCAAGGAGCCAAAGCGTTTTTACCCTAATGGAGAACTTGCCGGCCATCTTCTTGGTTTTGTAGGGCTTGATTCCACCGGGCTTGAAGGGCTCGAGCTTAAATACGAGGACTATCTCAAGGGTGTTCCTGAGACACTTGCCTGGGTTCGCGATGCCAAAGGGAAAAAGCTCCAGCCCCAGATCGATAAAGCTGCGGCGGAACAGACGTCCAGCTATCACTTGATCCTGACCATCGACAGCCGCATCCAGCACCTGGTGGAAACACAGTTGAAGGAAGCCGTAACCGATAAGGGAGCAAAAGGCGGTTACGCAATCGTTATGGACCCCAGGACGGGGGAAATCCTCGCCCTGGCAAATGAGCCGAGCTTTGATCCCAATTATTCCACCAGCGGCGGTCCCGCCACCGGAAAAAATAAAGCAATAACAGATAGCTACGATCCGGGATCAACGTTCAAACCATTTCTCGTTGCTGCGGCCCTCGAAGAAAAAACTGTTAAGGAAACGGACCGTATTTTCTGTGAGAATGGCAATTATGTGGTCGCCAACAAGGTTATCCATGAAGCCCAGAGGAAGCGTCACGGTACCTTGACAGTTCGTGAAATTATCAAATATTCCAGCAATATCGGTTCTGCGAAGATTGCCGAACGTTTGGGGGGGGAAAAGTTTTACTCCTATATTACCAAGTTCGGTTTTGGAAATAAAACCGGGATCGACCTGAACGGCGAGTCGACGGGTCTGCTCCGCCCCTATCAGAACTGGACGAGGGTAGATCTCACCAGAATCGCCTTCGGACAGGGGATATCCATTACCCCCATCCAACTCATCTCGGCCCTTTCCGCCCTCGCCAACGATGGCGTGCTGATGAAGCCCTATGTCATCAAGGGGATCGTTGACCGCAAAGGTCAGATCATCAGGGAGTTCCATCCTATGAAAGTCAGAAAGGTTGTATCACCAGGCACGGCAAAGCGTATCGCTTCCATCATGACGGATGTTGTGGGAGCGGAAGACGGTACCGGGAAAAGGGCCCGTATTGAAAATGTAAATGTCGCCGGCAAGACGGGGACATCCCAAAAATTTGACTTCGCCCGTCATGTCTATTCAACGGAACGGGTGAGGACTTCTTTCATGGGCTTCTTCCCTGCGGAAGCACCCCAGATAGCCATTATCGTAGTTCTCGATGAACCCCAGCGGGATAAGTGGGGAGGCGTAGCTTCGGCGCCGGTTTTTAAAAATATCGGCGAACAGATCCTGAATAGTTTCAAAACTAACATCCGGGATCAGAATCCCATCGAGGAAAAAGGAATTGTCCCCAAGAAAGAGACTTTGCAACTTGTATCAACTCCCCCCGCAATTCCCTATCCGGAAGGAATGGAAAACGAATCGCAGGAAGCTATGATGCCTGACTTCCGGGGGTTGACGATACGGGACGCCCTGAGAAAAGCGAAAGGGAAGAGCATCGAAATAAAGGTGGTGGGCAATGGCTGGGCAGTAGCTCAGGCACCCCTGCCGGGGGTTCCTCTGAGCAGTTTCCGGTCCTGTACTATCACCTTTCAAACGGGGCAATAAGGGGTAAGCGTGCAACTCTCAAACATTCTTCAAAACATCGAGATACAGAAGCTTCATGGCAATGCCCACGGGCAAGTATCCTCGATCTGCTATGATTCGCGAAAATGTGGAGAGAATAGTCTGTTCGTGGCCATCCCCGGGCTGAAGACAGACGGGCATAATTTCATCCCTGAAGCCCTGGACAGGGGAGCGCGCTTCATACTTCATGAGCGTAAATTCACCCCTCCCGCCGGAATTACGGCAATTCAGGTCGGCGACAGCCGTCGTATTCTCGGTCTCCTGGGGAAGAATTTTTTTGGCCATCCTTCCGCTGGACTTTGTCTGATTGCCGTTACGGGAACCAACGGGAAAACGACGGTTACCTATATCCTGGAATCCATTATCAAGGCCGCCGGTTTCAGCCCGGGTGTCCTGGGAACGGTGAATTACCGGTATGGCGGGACGGTTATGCCGGCTCCGAATACGACGCCCGAATCATTTGACATGCAGCGCATCCTTCGGCAAATGGTCGATGCCGGGGTCAGCCATGTCATCGCCGAAGTTTCTTCTCATGCCATAGATTTGCAGCGGGTTGACGACTGTGATTTTGATATGGGAATCTTCACCAATCTTTCCCAGGATCATCTGGACTATCACGGGAACATGGGAAGCTATTTTTCAGCTAAAAAGCGCTTCTTTACCGATGTTCTGCCCCTGTCGCAAAAAGGTCGCCCCATCCGGATGATCGTCAACCGGGATGATCCCTGGGGAAGAAGGTTGCTAAACGAGGTGACACTGCCGGCCTGGAGCTTTGGTGTCGAAGCGCCAGGTGATATCCACGTCGAAAGCTTCATCCTTACGCCTCAAGACACGGAAGTCCTGCTTTGCTGGGGCGGCGATGGTGGCGCCTCCCGTATAGTATCTTCCCTCATCGGACGGCACAATCTCTACAATATCCTGGCAGCGGCGGCAGGCGCCCTCGCTCTCGGTATCCCCGAAAAGGATGTCATCGCCGGCATCGGCAACCTTCGCAACGTTCCCGGACGTCTTGAAAGGGTCAATCTGCCCGGAGAACCGGACGTCTTTGTGGATTACGCCCACACAGAAGACGCCCTGGAAAAGGTCCTTCAGAATCTATCATCCTTTCAAAGAAACCGTATCATCACCGTCTTCGGCTGCGGCGGTGACCGGGACCGGGGCAAGAGGCCCCTTATGGGCAAGGCGGCAGTGACCTTGAGTGATCTAACGATCCTGACCTCAGATAACCCCAGATCAGAAAACCCTCTCGATATTCTTGAGGAAATCGAGAAGGGCATCCCGAAGGAAGGGATCAGAAAATACACAGTGGAAGAAGTGCAAAACAGGCTCCCGGAGAAGGGCTACACCGTCATCCCTGACCGCAGAACGGCCATTGAAAAAGCTATTGGCATCGCCGAAAAAGGCGATATCGTGCTCATCGCCGGCAAGGGACACGAAGATTACCAGCTCGTCGGCGCGGAACGTCTCTTTTTTGACGATTGCCTTGTTGCCAGGGATGCCCTGACCAGGATCAGAGACGAAAAGAGGAGCCTGCCATGAAGACCGGTCCGCTGTTCTCCGTTCATGACGTCCTCTCCGCAACAGGAGGCACTCTCCTGGACGGTCTTCCACGCGAGGGCATCCAGCTTACAGGGGTTTCTACCGATTCCCGTCAATGCTCTCCCGGAAATCTCTTTGTTGCCTTACAGGGAGAAAGCTTCGATGGACATCATTACCTCGATCAGGCTATTCAAAAGGGCGCTGCCGGTTTGCTCATTCACCGCCGGACCGAAAAGACGCCGAATGATCTTCCCGTGATTCTGGTAGGCGATACCCTGCTGGCCCTGGGAGACCTGGCCCATTTCTGGCGCCGGAGATTTTCGCCCACGATCATCGCCATCACGGGCTCTTCAGGAAAAACCACGACCAAGGAAATGGCGGCGGCAATTTTGGGCAGGGGTGGAAATTGCCTGAAAACAGAAGGGAATTTTAACAATCTTATCGGACTTCCCCTGACCATCTTTAACCTGAAACATAATCATACCGCGGCCATCCTGGAGTTGGGGACAAATCAGCGCGGTGAAATCGCCAGGCTGACCAGGATTGCCGCGCCGGAGATTGGTTTGATTACCAATATCGGCCCTGCCCATCTGGAGGGTTTTACAAGCATCGCGGGGGTTGCTGAAGAAAAAATGGACCTGTTTTTAAACATGCCCAGGTCGGGGACCATTATTATCAACCATGACGACCAGTTCCTCAGCAAGTACGGGGACGGCTGGACAGGCCGCTGTATCTCTTTCGGTTTAAAAAAAGGCGCCGATGTACGCGCCGAGAAAATCATTTATCGCCATGATCGGGGAACCAGCTTTACCCTGCATGTAGGAGATGCACATCAGGAAGTAAGCATGCCCATTGCGGGCGAACATCAGGTCATGAATGCCCTTGCTGCCGCCGCATCAACTTGGGCCGCCGGCGCGACAATAGCGGACATTGGCCAGGGACTGAACAGCTTTTCTCCCGTTCCGGGACGGATGGAAGTTCTCCCCTTGAACAACGGGGCCTACGTGATCAACGACACTTACAACGCCAATCCTTCTTCCGTGGGGGAAGCGCTCAAGACCCTGAGTAATCTCAAAGGAAAGGGTCATAGTGTTGTTGTCCTGGGGGACATGCTCGAGCTGGGGGATGAAGAGGAGATCTGGCATCAAAAAATCGGGGGCCTTCTGGCAGACACCGGAGTGGACAGGGTTTATCTCCGGGGAAGGCTCGCCGGGGCGACGGCAGCAGGGGCCTCGAAAAAAGGTTTGCCGACATCATCGGTTATCCTCCGGGAGGACCCGGAAGAGATTACCAGCGACATTCTCTCCTATGTCAGGGATGGCGACTGGATTCTAGTTAAGGGTTCGCGAAGAATGAAGATGGAAACCATCGTGGAAATGATTGTCAGTCAGGTCGGGAGGGGGCGCCGATGATCTACCATCTCCTCTACCCACTGCATACAGCCTTCTCCTCATTCAATGTATTTCGCTACATTACGTTCAGAACGATTTATGCGGCGATAACAGCCCTGGTGATCTGTTTTATCCTCGGCCCCTGGCTTATCAGCAGACTCCAGGAACTCCAGATCGGCCAGTCGATCCGGGAAGACGGCCCTGACAGCCATCTCGTGAAGCAGGGAACCCCTACCATGGGGGGCCTCCTGATCATCTTTTCCGTCGTGATTTCCACCCTCATGTGGGCCAATCTTACCGTCTGGTACATCTGGCTGGTTATCCTTGTCACCGTCAGTTTCGGATTGATCGGATTCGTGGACGATTACCGGAAGATCGTAAACAAGAGCAGCCGAGGCATCTCGGGAAAGGCAAGGCTGGGGGCGGAAATTTCCATTGCCCTGTTTGTCAGCGTCTTGCTGTATATTAAACCGGATTTTGCATCCAATATAACCATCCCTTTTTTCAAAACAGTCCTGCCCAACCTAGGCTGGGCGTATATCCCGCTTGCCACTTTTATAATTGTCGGCGCCGCCAATGCCGTTAACCTCACCGATGGCCTGGACGGCCTCGCCATTGGCCCGATCATTATCTGTTTCATGACCTATCTGTTTTTTGCCTACTTCGCCGGGAACATCAAGATTGCCACCTATTTACAAATTCCCTACGTGTCAGGAACAGGGGAACTGGCGATTTTCTGCGGCGCCATGGTCGGGGCCGGACTCGGTTTTCTCTGGTATAACACCTACCCCGCCCAGGTATTTATGGGGGATGTGGGGGCCCTGTCTCTGGGCGGCGCCCTGGGAACCCTGGCCCTCCTGACCAAACAGGAGATTCTTCTGGCCATCGTGGGCGGAATCTTTGTTCTGGAAACCTTTTCCGTCATCTTCCAGGTGGGCTGGTTCAAGATTTCCAAGGGAAAGCGGATTTTCCGGATGGCCCCCCTTCATCATCACTTTGAACTCAAGGGGTGGGCGGAACCCAAGGTTATCGTCCGTTTCTGGATCATTTCCATCCTCCTGGCCCTGGTGGCCCTGAGCACCCTGAAATTGAGGTAGACAAGCTTCATGGACCTGAGAGGAAAAAATATCGCTGTCATCGGACTGGCCAAAACCGGACTGGCCACAACGGAATTTCTGTTGAACCGCGGGGCGCGGGTGGTTGCGACGGACGAGAAACCAGTCTCCCCCTTAGGGGATAACCTGCGGGCGGCAATGATTGTTCCCCATGATCCCGGCATTCTCAAGGGAGTAGAGCTCGTCATTCCCTCTCCCGGGGTGCCGCCGGCCAACCCCATTCTCATGGAAGCAGTCCGGCAGGGGGTCCCGGTCTGGAGTGAAATTGAGCTTGCCAGTCGTTTTCTCAAACCCCCGATGATTGCCATTACCGGCACCAACGGCAAGACGACGACCACCGCCCTGATCGGTCATATCCTGGCCGAAAGTGGCAAAAAGGCATTTGTTGGAGGGAATATCGGCGCCCCCCTCATCGGCTATGTGGACGGCCCCCAAGAGGATGATTATGCCGTTGTCGAGGTAAGCAGTTTCCAACTGCAATGGACGGAAAGTTTCCATCCCGCCGTGGCGATCCTGTTGAACGTGACCAGCGATCACCTCGATTATCATGGCTCTTTTACTGCATATCGCCTGACAAAGGAACGTATCTTTGTCAACCAGTCTGCAAGCGACGTAGCGATCCTGAACGCCGATGATGCTGGAACGGAAGGGCTTCAGAAACAATTAGCCGCCAGGATTCTCCGTTTCAGCAGCACCCGGGTCGTCTCCCCGGGTATCTACAGCGACAATTGCCGTATGGTGTTCGCTCCTTCCCCGCAGGAGAGAGAAACCTATCCCCTCGACATGGTGAAGATACCCGGGCGGCACAATGTCGAAAATATCATGGCAGCCATCATGGCCGTCAGGAGCTGCGGTTGTGACCCGCTGGCGATAATTGCCGCCGTGGAAACCTTCCCCGGCATTGCCCATCGCATTGAATACGTGGGAGAGTATCGCGGAATATCCTTCTATGACGATTCCAAGGGGACCAACGTCGATGCCGTTTATCGGGCCCTCGAGACCTTCTCCAAGCCGGTTGTTCTGCTCATGGGCGGTCGGGACAAGGAAGGGGATTTCAAGGCCCTCATCCCCATCCTCAAAGAAAAGGTGAAGGGCCTGATCCTCTTCGGTGAGGCAAGGGATGCCATCGGCTCCATTATCGGCGGGATCGTCGGGACGCATCATTGCCCCACCCTGCAGGCAGGTATTGAGACTGCTATCGACGCAGCCGCAACGGGAGATGTTATTCTTCTCTCCCCGGGCTGCGCCAGTTTTGACGAGTTCCGGGACTACAAAGCACGGGGACAGTTTTTTAAAGATAAGGTAAAGGCGCTATTAACCTCCATGCCCGTAGCGGGCACAACGAAACATGAAAATCCCCCCATCCCCCCTTTACTAAAGGGGGGTAAGGGGGGATTTTCATGTAAAACTTTTAAGAGTTCATCATGATTAAGTTTGATACCACTCGCAGAAGTCCGGATATCATTCTCCTCATCATCACCCTCATTCTGGTGACCGTCGGTACCGTAATGATCTATAGCTCCAGTTCCATTATGGCTATGGAACGGTTCAAGGACGGACAGTTTTTTCTCAAAAAACAGTTGTTCTTCGTCCTCCTCGGTCTGGGGACAATGATCCTGATGACGAGAATACCATACGAAGAATTGAAGAAATTCGCCTATCCCGGTGTTATCATCTCCCTGTTCCTCCTCACCCTGGTGCTGATCCCCAAGGTTGGCGTGCGGGTTGGCGGTGCATCGAGGTGGTTGAATTTGGGCTTTTTTTCCTTTCAGGTATCCGAGATGGTCAAAATTGCCACCGTACTTTTTCTTGCCCACTTCCTGACCCGCAAGGCCGATCATCTCAAGGAATTAATGCGCGGGGTCGTCATACCCATGGCAATTACCATGCTTATGGTGGGACTGATTGTGATTGAGCCCGATTTTGGCACCGCCGTGATTATCATCGTTATTCTGATGTTCATGCTCTACCTTTCCGGCAGCAGGATCAGATACCTTGCCGGGCTCGTGGCCATGCTCATCCCGGTCGGGGTGTTTATGCTCTTCTACAAGAGCTACCGGGTAGAGCGGCTCATGACGTTTATGGATCCCTGGAAAGATCCCCTCCATTCAGGATTTCAGATCATTCAGTCCCTCATCTCTTTCGGGTCCGGGGGGATCGGCGGCGTGGGCGTGGGAGATGGCAGGCAGAAACTCTTTTACCTGCCCGAACCCCATACGGATTTCATCCTTTCCGTTATTGCCGAAGAAAGCGGTTTCATCGGCGTGGCAATTATCATCTTCCTGTTCGTTGTTTTTGTGGTTCGTGGTTTTTTTATCGCTTTTAAAGCCCCGGACATGTTCAGCACCCTCCTGGCGGCGGGTCTGACCATGGTTATCGCCCTGGAGGCATTTATAAATATCGCCGGCGTTATGGGACTCATTCCGCTGAAAGGACTTGCCCTTCCTTTCCTGAGCTATGGGGGGACGTCCCTGATTATGAGCCTCACAATGGTGGGCATCCTGTTGAATATATCGGCCCATGAAAAGTAGCGTGAGAAGCGGTCGTGGGATCAGGAGGGGCCAGTGAAGATGATGATCGCAGGGGGAGGGACCGGGGGCCATCTTTTCCCGGGCATTGCCATCGCCGAGGCCTTTCTGAAAAAGGATAGAGGAAATGAGATCCTCTTTGTGGGCACCGACCGGGGTTTGGAAAAGCGGGTTCTCAAAGAACTGGGATACCCTCTGGAAACCCTGGATATCGAGGGAATCAAGGGCCGTTCATGGGGAAGATCCATAGAGGCCGCATTCAAGATACCGGGAAGCATGATGCAGGCATATAAGATAATCAGCAGGTATTCTCCCGATGTCGCCATTGGCGTAGGCGGCTATGCGTCTGGACCTGCAGTTCTGACCGCCCATTTTATGGGGATAAAGACAGCCATCGCCGAGCAGAACGCCCTGCCCGGAGTGACTAATCGCATTTTAAGTAAGTTTGTTGATAAAATATTCCTCTCCTTCCCGGACCGGGGGCAGTGGTTTCCCGAAACAAAGAGCGTAGTCACAGGCAATCCGATCCGCGCTTCCTTTGCCGCCGTCCCGGAAATGTGTAAAAAGAAAGAAGAAGAACCCTTTCAGATTCTTATTTTCGGCGGCAGCCAGGGCGCCCATGCAATCAATATGACCGTCCTGGCCGCTGCCGCCGAATTGGAGAGCTCGAGGGAGAAGCTGAAATTCGTTCATCAGACGGGTGAAAAGGATGTCCAGGAAATCAGGGACGCCTATCAGAGGATCAATATGAATGCCGAAGTCCATCCCTTTATCATGGATATGGCAAAGGCCTATCAGGAGGCGGACCTGTTAATCTGCCGGGCAGGCGCCACTTCGGTTGCCGAGATTACCGCCATGGGCAAGGCGGCGATTTTCGTTCCCTTTCCTTTTGCTATTAATGACCATCAGACGAAGAACGCCGAGATCCTCGTCCAAGCCCAGGCCGCAATCATGATCCAGGAAAAGGATCTATCCGGCCGTTATCTGGCGGATACGATTGAAAGACTTATCGGCCATCCGTCAACAGTTGAGGATATGAGTAAAAGATCGAAGGCCTTAGGAAATTTCCGAGCCGCAGACGACGTGGTAGATGCCTGCATAAAAATAATACGGGGTCAGACTTACTAATAGACATTTAGCGCTAAATGTCTATTAGTAAGTCTGACCCCATTCAAAGGTGAATATGATGACAGATACCGTAAGAATCGACAGCATGCGTCGAAAGATCAGAACGGTCCATTTTGTGGGCATCGGCGGCATCGGCATGAGCGGCATTGCCGAGGTGCTCCTGAACCTTGGCTATGGGATTACCGGATCGGATCTGGGTCAGACGGACATTACCCAGCGTCTGACCTCGCTTGGCGCTGTCATCCACAAGGGACATCATGAATCAAATGTCGGCGACGCCGATGTCGTCGTAACCTCGACAGCTGTGAAGAAGGATAATCCCGAGGTTATGGAGGCCCACCGGCGAAATATCCCGGTAATTCCCCGCGCGGAGATGCTGGCGGAACTTCTTAAAATGAAATTTTCCATAGCCGTTTCGGGAAGTCATGGCAAAACAACAACAACCTCGATGATTTCAACAGTTCTGGCCTATGGCTGTCTGGACCCGACCATGGTTATCGGGGGGAAATTGGCCAGTATCGGCAGCAACGCCAAAATGGGGGATGGTGAAATCATCGTGGCCGAAGCGGACGAAAGCGATGGTTCCTTTCTGAAACTGGCCCCCTGTCTTGCCGTAATCACCAACATCGACCGGGAGCATCTCGACTATTATCGGGATATCGATGAAATCAAAGACGCCTTCCTGCAATTCGCCAATATCGTTCCTTTTTATGGTTCTACGGTGCTCTGCCTCGATGATGGACACGTTAAAGAGATCCTGCCGCAGATCAAGAGAAAGACTATCACCTACGGAATGGACCTCCCCGCAGACTACCGGGCTACAGATATCAGCATCTGTGGGGGGGCGACAACTTTCACCGTCCTGTACCGTGAAAAGCGCCTCGGTGTCGCCACCCTCAATGTCCCGGGAATGTTTAATGTTTACAATGCATTGGCCACAATAGCCGTGGCGAGGGAGGTCGACATGGATTTTCAGGCCATTGCCGATGGGCTGAAAACATTTGTCGGGGTGCATCGGCGGCTGGAAGTGAAAGGAACGGTCCGGGATGTAACCGTCGTTGATGATTACGGTCATCACCCGACCGAAATCCGGGCGACCCTGGCAGCGGCAAGACATGTCTGGAAGGGCAGACTGATCGTGGTCTTCCAGCCCCATCGCTTTACCCGGACCAAGGCCCTGTTCCAGGAATTTATCGAAGCTTTTCCCGATGCCGACATCCTGATCCTTACGGATATTTATGCGGCAAGTGAAGCACCTATTCCGGGGGTACATGCGGAGCTACTCGGCGCCGCGATCCGGGAACATGGCTCCAAGGAAGTGCTTTATATGGCCGATTTTAAAGACATTACAGACAAACTTCTCGCCATCGCCGTACCAGGGGATGTTATTATCACGCAAGGGGCGGGTACGGTCTGGAAAATAGGCGAGGAGTATTTGCAAAGGGCAGCCCGGGGATGAACGAAGCATTGCGACAGGAACTGGAAAGACTGATGGGAGGAAGCGTTCTCTTCGATGAACCACTGAGCCGCCATACCTCCATGGGTGTGGGCGGTTGCGCCGACGCCCTCGTCTTTCCCGGGAACAGGGGGCAACTGCGCGACCTGATATCGCTACTCAAGAGAGAAGGAATCCCCTATGTCCCGGTTGGCAACTGGACCAACATGATCGTGCGGGATGGTGGTTTCCGGGGTG
>JBAYKV010000017.1:0-24455 GCA_041664405.1 Syntrophales bacterium | reverse complement strand
TTTTTAATCGATGCAACCATGCACCCTCCGAGCCCTTTTTCCGTCGCCCCGAGGAGAATCGTCTGGCCGGCAATGCCCAGGTCATAGGCGGCGGCAGGGCTGATCTCCGTATCGACGAGCATGACGATATAGGCGGTAGGGCGCTCACCCGCGGCGGGACCGGGCCAGTCCTTCAGATAGCCGGCCCAGGCTAAATGGGGGAAGATGAGGCCGTTCTTCTGCGGTTCCCAGGACAGCAGGTACTTTAACGGCTGCCGGTTGGCCGCCGATGCCGTAAGCCTGGCCAGGTCCACAAGTTCTTTCAGGGTCTCTTGGGAAATCGTTGCTGTCTCGTCAAAACGGCGGTAACTGCGGTTTTGGAAAACCAGATCCTTTAACATGGTGCACCTCCAAATAATTATTTATCAAAAGCCGATGGTCCGGAAAAACAAATCCCGGCAGGTTTTTTCGATTTGCCGCAGGCGCTGTAAGGCCTCGTTGAAGTCCTGAGCTCCGGCCGTGAAGACGCCGTGCCCGTAAACAATGGCGGCGCCGTGGTCCCGGACGGCCGCAGGTACGGTATTGCAGAGGCCGAAGGGGCCTGCCCCGGCCTCGCCGGAGACGACGGGGATGTCCTGTATCCATCTTTCCCGGGGGCAGAAACGATGGCATCCGCCCTTGTCCGGGCAATCTTCTTCCCCGCAGGCCATGGACATGATGACGGAGAATTTCGGATGCCCATGGAGGACGGCGCGGTAAGGGGCCATCAGGGCAATAAACCGGTGCGCCGGCAACTCCGTCGAGGCAATGGCGTCCGTATCTGTCGGTCCTGCCAGGGGGATGCGGATGATCTTGTCTGTAAGGGCGTCCAGGGCGCTCCCCTTGCGGGTGATGAAAAGATCTTCTCCCCGGCGGTAGGAGATATTGCCGAAATTGGCGTCCACCAGGCGGTCGGAGACGGTTCTGCTGCCTGCCGCCACCATGGCCGCCCGGATGTCTGCTTCGTTTTCCCAGGGGCCGGAACTCAAGGTCGGACCCGCCGCCACCGGGGGAACGGGGTCGAGACGACCCATAATCGCTTCCAGGACCGCTCGCCCTTGCCGAGACGGCCCCGAGTGTTGCCGCTGCCTAAGAAGATCGGAAAAAAATTTGACAAAGACGGCGAAGCAGGCGGCGCTGTAGATGACAAAGGCCGTTTCCATATCTTTTTTTGCTGTGGCGATGACGCCTCCGCCGGGGATGACTACGCAACGGCGGTCTTTCAGGGCGGCGAGGAGCCCGGCCTCGGTAAGATCTTTCAGGATGGGGAGGTCCTTGAGAAATATCCTGGTTTCAAAATCCTGGGGATGAATGACGTCGCCGCCGGCGGCGGTTTCCGTCAAGTGGAGAAGCATGGTGTGATAAGGTTCCGCCAGTTGACAGTACAGGATGGCCCGGCGGCCCAGGCGTTCGCCCACCGTAGTTAAGAGACCGGCCAAGGGATCTTCCCGATTCCAGCTGAGTAATCCCTCCCCGGTTCCCAACAATGGTGTTTCCGCTTCGGCAAGACCGGCCCGGACGAGTTTTGCGGAGTAGTGGGAGAAGGGGTTATTCATGTTCCTGGGGGAGAAGGATCACCTTGGTTGCTTCCGTTCCCGTAGCGACAAGCTGGAAGCCCTTTTGGGCCTCCGCAAGGGGTAGGCGGTGGGAGATCATTTTTTCCACGGGCACGCGGTTAAATCGGATCAGGTTGATCGCCGCCATGGCATCGTAGGGGCTGTTGCCGTAGGAAGGCATGAGTTTGATCTCGTTGCGCCAGAAATCATTGAGCGGCACGGACAGGTTAACTCCCGGCTCCGTCGTGGCGAAACAAAGGATTGTTCCCCCCCGGTCCACGGATTGCAGCGCCTGATCGAAAGCGGCGGGGGCGCCGGTACAGACAATGACGAGGTCCGCAGGGCGCTGATCGTTAACGCTCCGCACCCAGGCCGGTATATCCTCCCGGGCGTCACTGACGGCGTCGGCGCCGAAGGTCAGGGCCTGGTCCCGCCGGTAGGCGTTGATATCCGTGGCCATGATCCTTCCCGCCCCCGAGGCCTTGGCCAGCATGATATGAAGGATGCCGGAGATGCCGCTGCCCAGCACCAACACCGTTTGTCCCGGTTGCAGGTGGGCCAGGCGCTGCCCCCGGATGACGCAGGCCAAGGGTTCGATCATGGCGCCGGCGGCGAAGGAAACATCTGCGGGCAGGAGAAAAACCCCCCGGTCGACATTAAGCCGGGGGACCCGGAGATATTCGGCAAAGCCGCCGGGATCGTAATTGGTGCTGTGGAGGGTCTCGCAAGCGGTGTGGTATCCTTGCAGGCAGTAATGGCAGGTATTGCAGGGGATATGGTGGGACACAAAGACCCGGTCTCCGAGGCGACAGTTTGTTACCCCTTCTCCCACCTCGGCGACAACCCCGGCGATTTCATGGCCCAGGACCAGGGGCGCCTTCCTGATCCGGTACCATTCCATGATATCGCTGCCGCAGATCCCGCTGGCCATTACCTTGACGAGGATCTCCCCGGGGCCGATCCGGGGTACCGGCATCTCCTCAATCCTTACGTCATTATTCCGATAATACATGGCTACGCGCATGGACTATCTCCCCGCCGGCATCATTTTTTCCCTTTGACGGCTCTTGCTTTTCTGCTCTTTTCCGCCTTGACGTCGTTGAAAAGCTCCCACGCTTCCCTGGCCGTGAGGTCTTCGTGGATGATGGCATGGAGCGCCCTCATCATGGCCACGGGGTGAGGGTTCTGCCAGACATTCCGGCCCAGGTTGAGGCCGATCGCGCCGTTTTGCATCCCGTCGTAAACAAAATCAAATACTTCCTTTTCCGTTTCACACTTTGGTCCTCCCGCCATGACGACGGGAACCGGGCAGCCGGCTACCACTTTGTCGAAATTTTTGCACCAGTAGGTTTTTACCACCCGCGCCCCCAACTCAGCGGCAATGCGGGAGCACAGGGCCAGATACCGGGCATCCCGTTTCTCCAGCTCCTTGCCGACGGCGGTGACGGCCATGACGGGAATGCCGAAATCCTCGCACTGATTGACGATTTCGGAAAGATTCATCAGTGATTCCCGTTCGTAGTCGGTCCCCACGAAGATTGATATCCCCACGGCCGCGGCGTTGAGGCGGATGATCTCTTCGATGGAAGTAGTGAGGGATTCATTGGCGAGGTCCCTGCCCAGAACGCTGGCCCCTCCCGATACCCGGAGAATAACGGGCTTGCTCCCGACGGGATTGACAGCGGACCGCAGGACGCCCCGCGTAACAAAAAGGGCGTCGCAATAGGGAAGAAGCGGCTTAATGGTTTCTCCGGGTTTCTCCAGACACGATGTCGGTCCCTGAAAATAGCCGTGATCGATAGGCAGAAAGAAGCAGTGTCCATCTGCCTGAATTAGCTGGGACAGGCGGTTTTCCATTCCCCAATCCATAATAATTAGCCTCCATGATAATATTTTTTGTTTGGCAGCCTATCACATTCCCGGCATCATGGGTAGGGTGATTTGCATGGATAATTTAATCTGGCAGGAGGATCGAATTTCGTATATAGGTAAAACAGTTGCGAAGCTCTCAACCAAATATCATGTCAGGAGCGCACCCCTATGAACAAAGAAGCCTTCCGCAAGATCAGCTACGGCCTTTATCTCGTCAGTTCCGTCCAGGACGGCAAGTTCAACGGCCAGATCGCCAACAGCATGTTCCAGGTCACCTCGGAGCCA
Organism: Syntrophales bacterium; assembly: GCA_041664405.1. Lineage (GTDB taxonomy): Bacteria > Desulfobacterota > Syntrophia > Syntrophales > UBA8958 > UBA8958. The sequence goes on along the minus strand of JBAYKV010000017.1, from coordinate 20,724 downwards.
TCCACCATTGCCGTCAGCATCAACAAGGAAAACCTGACCCATTCTTATATTAAGGCCAGCCGTGTCTTTTCCGTTTCCATTCTCTCCGAGGAGGCCACGATGACCTTCATCGGTCTTTTCGGCTTCAAATCGGGCCGGGACGTCGACAAATTCAAGAATGTCCAGTACCGGATCGGGAAGACCGGTGCGCCCATCGTCCTGGATAATGCCGTGGCCTATCTGGAGGTCAAGCTGATCCAGGAGCTGGAATGCGGCTCCCACACCATCTTTGTCGGGGAGGTCGTCGATTACGACAATCTCGGCAATGATCCCCCCATGACCTACGCCTACTATCATACCGTCAGGAAGGGCAAGTCCCCCAAGACAGCACCAAGCTATCAGGCAGAAGAACCCAAAGCCGTGGTCGCGAAGGCGGCCAGCTATGTGTGTTCAATCTGCGGATACGTCTATGACCCCGCCGCCGGCGAACCGGAACACGGCGCCCCGGCCGGAACACCCTTTGAGGATCTGCCCGCCGACTGGACATGTCCCGTCTGCGGCGCCGACAAGTCCCATTTTGAACGGGAAGCATAATCCGCCGGAAGGCAACTAAATGATTGGACGGTGATACTTAGATTATGCTTGCCTTAATCGGGTTATTGCTCATATTTTTCCTGGTTGTCGCATATTTTGTGAACAGGGGCTCGACCTTGACGGCCCAGGAGGCGTTAGCCAATTACCTGCACGCCGTAATTGGCGGACGCACGGAAGCGGCCTATAATTACCTTTCTTCGGCAAACAAAGCAGAGCAGAACCTTCTGGATTATAAAGCGGCGAATTCTCTGGGGAATGGCTTGATAGCCCAGGTAATCGGAGGCAATATTTCTTTTGTTGTAGAAAATATCGATGTCACGGGAGACAGGGCAACAGCAGCGGTGGTCATGACGGCCCCCGATTTCCCGTTGATGATCAATGATATTTTCCATAGTCTGGCCGCCGGGATTCCTCAGCAGACACTGGAGTCCTTAACCTTTGTTTGTCAAAACATCAGTCATTTTCTGGACAAATACCAGCGGGACAACCTCCCGATGCAGACCACGAAGGAAACGTTTTCCCTCCTCCGGGAAAGCGACGGTTGGAAGATCAAAAGATGATCTTTCCCCAGACCCGTCGTAACCTCAGGGAATTACTGACGACGGAGACGGAACTCAGGGCCATGGCCGCGGCGGCGAATTCCGGGTTCAGGAGGATGCCTCCGAAGGGATATAGGACTCCGGCGGCGATGGGGATGCCGATAATGTTATAGATGAAGGCCCAGAAAAGATTCTGACGGATCACCTTCATTGTTTCGTGGGACAGACGGATGGCCGCCGGAACGGCCTTGAGGTCTTCGCTCATCAAGGTCATGTCGCTTGCTTCCATGGCCACGTCGGTTCCGGCGCCGATGGCAATGCCGATGTCGGCGGCCGCCAGGGCCGGGGCGTCGTTGATGCCGTCTCCCACCATGGCCACAATCTCTCCCTGCTCCTGCAATCTCCTGATTTCCTTAGCCTTGTCACCGGGGAGGACCTCGGCAAGCAGAGTGTCGATGCCCAGCGCCTCACCCACGGCCCGTGCCGTCTGGGCGTTGTCGCCGGTGATCATGGCGATCTTGAGGCCGGCCTTTTTCAGTATCCCGATAGCCTCCCTTGCCGAGGTTTTGGGGACGTCGGACAGGCCGATCATTCCCAGGAGCTGCCCATTCCGGGCTACAAAGACGCCCGTTTTCCCTTCCCCGGCCAGACGCTCTGCGGCATCCTCCAAAGGCAGGAAAGAAATGCCGGCCCCCTCCAGGTAGCGGCGGTTTCCCAGGAGGCAGGGTCGTCCGGCGACCAGGGCACTGGCTCCCAGGCCGGCGCTGGCCGCGAAGTCCCCGATCGCTTCGGGGATGATGTTTCTGGTCCGGCCCTCCCGGACAATCGCCTCGCCGAGGGGGTGTTCGGAGACGGATTCGATGGAGACGGCGATCTTCAGCAGGTCGTTCTCACCAATCCCCGGGGCGACGATGATGTCCGTGACCTGCGGTTCCCCCCGGGTCAGGGTCCCCGTTTTGTCAAAAACGACCATCGTGAGCTTGTAGGCCTTTTCGAGGCTTTCTCCCCCCTTGATCAGGATCCCCCGTTCGGCCCCGAGACCCGTGCCCACCATAACGGCGGTGGGGGTGGCAAGACCGAGGGCGCAGGGACAGGCAATGACGAGGACGGAGACAAAATTGAGGAGCCCCCGGCTGAAATTTCCGTCGGGGACGAAGAAATACCAGACGACAAAGGTCGCAATCGCAATCGCGAAGACCACGGGAACAAAAACCGATGCCACTTGGTCAGCCAACCGCTGAATGGGGGCCTTCGATCCCTGGGCCTGCTCCACAAGGCGGATGATCTGGGCCAGGGCCGTTTCCGCACCGATTTTTGTAGCGGTGAAGGTAAAAGATCCTGTCTTGTTGATTGTTGCCGCGTAAACGGGAGCGCCCTGCTCCTTGGAGACGGGCATGCTCTCCCCGGTGAGCATTGATTCATCGATGCTCGACGATCCGGAGACGATCACGCCATCCGTGGGAATTCTCTCTCCGGGGCGGACGAGGAGGAGATCGCCCCGGATGATCCCCTCAATAGGAATATCCTCCTCGGCGCCGTTGCGGATGACCCGGGCGGTCTTGGGCCGGAGCCCCATGAGGCGCTGGATGGCCGCCGAGGTCTTCCCCTTTGCCTTCGCCTCGAGGAGCCGTCCCAGGATGATCAGGGTAACGATCAGGGCGGCGCCGTCATAATAGACATGGGGGGCAATACCCGAGCGGGTGAACATCTGGGGGACGAAAGTGGCCAGGGCGGAATAGGCGTAGGCCGCGAAGGCCCCGACGGCCACGAGGGTATTCATGTCCGTTGTCCCCTGCCGGGCGGCCTTGATTGCCCCGATGAAGAAACGGCTGCCCACCCAGAAGACGACGGGAGTCGTCAGCAGGAACAGGGCGATCAGCAGCGGTTGTCTGGGGATAGCCATGAGGAAGGGGAACCAGTGCTGCATGGAGCCGAAAAAGATCACCACGCTGAGGGCTATGCCGACGGCAAAGCGGATTTTCAGATCCCCTATTTCCTTTTCCCGGGACGCGGCAATCGGATCTTCCCGGAATTCTTCGGGAATGCCAAGATAATCGTATCCCGTTTCCGTGATGAGGGCATCGACCCCTTCCAGGCCCGCCCACTGGGGGCGATGCCTGATTGTCGCCCGGGCCGTTGCCAGATTGACCGAGGCTTCCGCCACGCCGTCCAGGGATTGCAGTGCCCGCTCCACTCTCCGCACACAGGCGGCGCAGGTCATGCCCCCCACGGAGACGGTGGTTTCCTGCAACCTTTCCTCAGACAACTTCATACCCCGCTTTTTCGACAGCCTCCCGGATCAGGCTTGCCGCCACCGGTTTCTCTTCTTCAAAGGTTGCCTCCCCCTTCTCCAGGTCGACCTGTACATCTTTCAGTCCCTCCACTTTCATCAAAGCCTTCTTAACGGCCATCACACAATGTCCGCAGGTCATTCCCTCAATCTTGATCGTTGCCATATCGTCGCTCCTTTTCGTTGGATAATTTAAATACCCGTCAGCCTTTGAATAGCCTGCCAATGTTGCCTAATATACACACTAATTACAGCTTGACAAGACCTGCTCAAGCCGATAATGAGAAAAATCTTCTATGAAAAGGATCCGTCATGATCATCCGTTGCTGGGGTGCGAGAGGCTCTATCCCCGTATCAGGTCCGGAATACCTTAAATACGGGGGCGATACGACGTGTCTCGAAATCCGGACCAAAGAAGATGATATTATCATTGTCGATGCCGGTTCGGGAATCAGGCGCCTGGGCAATGCCCTGCTGGCGGAGGGGCGGCGCGATTACAACATGTTTTTTACCCATGCCCATTGGGATCACCTCCTGGGTTTTCCTTTTTTCAAGCCGATTTATTTCAAAGATACCCGGATCAGCATGTTCGGATGCCCCTTCGCCCAGATATCCGTCAAGGATCTGATCGCCCAGGTCATGACGGCGCCTCATTTTCCTATTAATTATGATGACATCCGCTGTGATATATCTTACCATGAGACCTGTGGGACCCGTTTTACCATCAATACCATGACCGTGACCGCCTTCCCCTTGAGCCATCCTAATCAGGGGATGGGATACCGGTTTGAAGAAGACGGAAAATCATTCGTCTTTCTGACGGATAATGAATTGGGCTATGTCCATCCCGGTGGCCTGGGTTTCGAGGATTATGTTCAGTTTTCAGCAAACGCCGATCTCCTCATCCATGACGCCGAATTCAGGGAAGATGATTACAAGAAGACATGGGGGCATTCCACCTATAACGATGCGGTCCGCTTGGCTATCGAGGCCCGGGTGAAGACCCTGGGCCTCTTTCATCACAATCAGGAACGAGACGATGCAGGGGTGGATGACATCGTGGAGCGCAGCCGCAACCTCATCCGTGATCAGCAGGCGCCGTTAAAGTGCTGTGCCGTCCAGAGAGACATGGAATTCGTCCTCTGATGCCCCGTCCATGACCCTGCCTGAAAAAATAGTTGACTTCCATGTCCACCTCTTCCCCGACCGGCTGTCCGAGGCGATCTGGAAACGGTTTGTCAGCGACTATGGCTGGCCGGTTCTCCACCGGCTCTACTACCGGGACTGTCTCGCCTATCTTGGGGAACATGGCGTTGCCCCGGTCGTCTATTCCAACTATGCCCACCGCCGCGGCGTCGCCAGGGAGCTGAATGACTGGAATCTGAAGGTATTGGACGAGTTTCCCGGTCTTTATTGCTTTGCCGCCTGCCACCCCGACGACGAGGACATGCTGTATATGGCGGAGAAACTGCTGGAACATCCCCGGATCCTCGGTTTCAAGCTTCAACTCCTCGTCCAGCGTTTCTATCCCCATGACCCGCGCATGAATCCCTTATATGAACTGGTAATGGAGAGGGATAAGCGCCTCCTCTTTCACGTGGGGACGGGCCCGGTAGGAAATGATTTCGTCGGGGCTGTCCATTTTCAAAAGGTTCTGGAGAGGTATCCGGGGCTTCCCGCCATTGTCGCCCACATGGGGGCGCTGGAATATGAGGCCTTTGGCGGTCTTCTGGAGGCGCATCCCAACCTGTACATGGATACGTCTTTTTCCTTTCTTCCCGGTCTGGGGGCCATGTTCAACCTGGACAGCGATTTTCTGGAGCGGTATCAGGACCGGATTCTCTATGGATCGGACTTTCCGAATATCATTTTTCCCAGGGAGGATGAGATCAACCAACTCCTGAGTCTGGGCCTGTCCCCGGCATTTTACCGGAAGGTTTTTCGGGAGAACGGTCTGCGCCTGATCAGTCAGCACGCTCAGGATCTTCCGAAGTCGTCCTCAATCCGCTCGATGTCGTCTTCTCCGAAATAATCACCTGTCTGTACCTCGATAAAGGCGACAGCCACCGCACCCCGATTCGCGATACGGTGGCTGGCTCCCGCGGGGATGTCCACAGCCTGGCCCGGGCACAGGGGAATCTCCTCGCCGTCAATGGTCGCCAGGGCCTGTCCCTGAAAGACATACCAATGCTCGGAGCGGCGGCGGTGGCGCTGGAGGCTCAAGCGTTTACCGGGATAGACGACAATCCTTTTGACCTTGTGATCCGGGGCGTCGCCCAGAACCTCATAGTAACCCCAGGGGCGATGATCAGTTTCCATAAGGATCCTTTCTACTTCGATAAAAAATAGTATTGGCTTTTTTTACCTTCTTACCATAAGAAAGGCTGCCGACGCATCTTTAATCTTGAAGAGAGGCCTCAGAAAATAAAGATAATGGACCTGACTTACCAACTGATACGGAGCAAAAAGAGGAAGAAAACCCTGTCCCTTACGGTGAAACCGGAAGGCATGGTCGTAATCCAGGCCCCTTATCCCGTCCCGCAGGCTGAGATCGACGGATTCTTTCAACGCAAGCTGCCCTGGATTCGCCAAAAGCTGGCAACGCTGGCGCTACAGGTTTCTCGGGAGATCCCGAGGAGCGACGCCCTTGCCGCCGGCGACAAGGCGTTGTTTCTCGGCGTCGCCTATCCGGTGATCATAAATGGTATCAAGCTTAATGGCGACAATCTTACCTTCGACGGCAGCAGCTTTCTCCTCTCCCCATGCGCCGCCGCCGTGGGAAAGGACTCACTCCGGACCTGGTATCAGCAAGCGGCATCGTCGTTTCTGCCGGATCGGGTCAGGGCTTATGAAGGGATTATGGGCTGTCATTCTCGTTCGGTTCGCATCAGCAGGGCCCGGTCGCGCTGGGGTTCATGTTCCGCTGATAACCGTCTTGCTTTCTCCTGGCGGCTAGTGATGGCGCCGCCGTCGGTCATCGATTATGTCGTGGTTCATGAACTGGCCCATATTCGGGAAAAGAATCATTCCCCCCGTTTCTGGTCCCTGGTCGGGGAAATCTGCCCCGACTATAGAAACCAGCGGCGCTGGTTGAGGATCGCGGGGGCTGGCCTGTTTTTGTAACAATCGGCTTTTCATGCCTGTCAGGATGTCATAGCCATTGACATCTCCCCTCGCCGTTATTATAAAAAGATTCGAGCACAAGCTGACAATAGTTATGGATAAGGTAATGAATAACGATAACGCCCTCCCCCTGACCGACCTGGCGGATGGGGAGGAAGGCATCATCCTCTCCCTTGCCGGGGGCCGGGACCTGGCCGGCCGCCTGGCCGGTATGGGTATTTCTCTGAATGCCAAAATCAGAATGATCCGTAACAGCAGCGGTCTGGTTATGGTCCTGGTCGGGGAAACAAGAATTGCCCTGGGCCATGGGGAAGGGGAAAAGATAATTGTTTACCGTACGATTTCTGCAACAGAAGCGGAAAAAGCCCCGGAACCGAAGAAAAGAATCCTTGTGGCCCTTGCGGGTCAGCCCAACGTGGGCAAATCGACGGTGTTCAATATCCTGACGGGCCTTTCTCAGCATGTGGGCAACTGGCCGGGCAAGACGGTTGAAAAAAAGGAAGGGGCTCTTGTCTGCCAGGAAGGAGACCTTTGCATCGTCGATCTTCCCGGTACTTACAGCCTCACGGCCTTCTCGGAGGAGGAACGGGTCGCCCGCGACTTCATCCTTAACGAGAGTCCCGATGTGATCGTCCTCCTTGCCAATGCCGCCGCCCTCGATCGGAGCCTCTATCTCCTAACGGAACTTCTCCTCCTCGGGCCGCCGGTAATTGTAGCCGTCAATATGATCGACGTGGCGGAGTCCCAGGGCGTTCGCATCGATATCCACGCCCTCGAACGGGCCCTCGGCGTCCCGGTCATCGGGATGATCGCTTCCAAGAACCAGGGCCTCCGGGAACTGATCAACCGCATTATCTCCCTGGACCGGGGTGAGCTGTCCTATCAGCCCCGGCTGCCCGATATTGCCGCCGATCATCAAGAAGTCTTCCTGGAGATTAAAGACCTCCTCCGTAAGAACCTTACCGTCCAAACGCGGCATACCTGGATGGCGACGAAATTCATGGAGGGAGACAAGGAAATATCTAAAAAGATAGAGGAATCTGTCCCCCCGGAGATCTGGAACCAGCTCAAGGCGATCCTGCTCAAGCACGAAGATTCTCTCCATGCCGTGGTCGGGGGTCGTTATGACTGGATCGAGGAGGCGACCCGTTCCGCCGTCTCCCGGTTCAAGATGGGACAGGTGGTCATGACGGATCGCCTCGACCATGTCCTGACCCGTCCCCTCTACGGGATTCCGATCCTCCTGGCGATGTTTGCCGGCGTCTTTTTTGTGACCTACAAGGTCGGCTATCCCCTGCAAAAGGGCCTGGAATGGCTGGTGAGTGCCTTTGCCCGCCAGATCCAACCGTCTTTGCTGTCTTTCCCTCCCTGGATCAAGGGGCTGCTGGTAGATGGCATCATCGGCGGCGCCGGTTCCGTCTTGACCTTCCTGCCCATCCTCGTCATCTTCTTCGCCGTCCTGGCCATCCTCGAAGACGTGGGCTATATGGCCCGGGCGGCCTTTGTCATGGACCGTTTCATGCACTTGATCGGACTCCATGGCAAAAGCGTCATCCCCATGTGCCTGGGTTTTGGGTGCAATGTACCGGCGATCCTCGGGGCCCGTATCGTGGAATCGAAAAAAGAGCGGCTCCTGACCATCTTTCTTTCCCCCTTCATTCCCTGTACCGCCCGGTTGGCCGTTCTGACCTTCGTTACGGCAGCCGTCTTTGCTAAACACGCCGCAGTTGTCTCCTGGTCACTCCTGGCGGCCAATATCCTGATCTTGGGCATGACGGGTATGATTATCAACCGTTTCGTCCTCAAGGACGAGCCCCTGCCCTTCATCATGGAGCTGCCCCTGTATCACAAGCCGGACATGCGGACCATCGGCATGGTTATCTGGAATCGGACCATCGCCTTTGTCAGACGGGCGGGAACGGTGATTCTTGCGGTATCGGTGCTCGTATGGGTGCTGTCCTATTTTCCCCACGGCCGGGTGGAAGACAGCCTCCTGGCGGGGATCGGACAGTTTATCGAACCGGTGGGGCGACCCCTGGGGCTGGACTGGAAGATGATGACGGCCCTGCTGACGAGTATCGTGGCCAAGGAAAACGCCATTGCCACCCTCGGCGTCCTCTATGGGGTAGGCGATGAGGGACTGGTGCGGGTTCTGCCCGCGGTCATGACCCCGGCATCGGCCCTTGCCTTTCTCGTAGTCCTCATGCTTTTTATTCCCTGTGCGGCAACGGTGGCAGTCATGAAGCGGGAGATGGGAAGCTGGACTTGGTTCGGCGCCTCTTTTGCCCTGATGCTCAGCCTGTCCTTTTTCCTCGGCATGTTCACCTATCAGTTGGCCATCTGGATCGGCCTGTAAATACCCATTAATTTACATAGAGATCCTCCGTTTTTTATTGAAAGCGTTAAATGATGCCGATGCTGTTGTGTAGCATCTTTGAACCCGTAATCCTTGGGCGCAAGGAATAAAAAATAGGAATTGCCGGTTATTGGCAACATCTACGAAGCGAGATAGTTGCCCCCGCAAAGCCTGCATTTTACTGAGAGAAGTGCAGGCTTTACGGGCACAGCACAACAAATGTATCCGCTTTGTAGAACAGACGAATTTAAAATGGTCCCAGCTTTTGGCCTCCTACCCACTCTCGGGGAAAGTATATCTTCTCAGTACCTTGAACAAACGCTGTTTAGGATCTTGCCCACCAACTAAGAGGCCCGTTAGGCCAGAATATAAGCCGGGTAGCGCTACTACAGCTGCAAGCATAGCGGAAACGTAATTATCTTTTGAAAAAAGCACTATCGATCCTGCTGAGAAGAGCGCCGCCTTTCCTACAGACGACACGTCTCGGAACAGACTTTTCTTTTTCTGAGACCCGAGAATAACCCCCCGCCATCGCTCTATGGCGTCTGCCACTTGGGCTTCATAGTCTTCATGGAATTTTGTTAGATCTGTCGAGACTAAAGATGGTTCAGCCGTGTTGCGAAGGATGTTGCGCAATTCCTCAAATACCTCTTCATCTCGTCGTACCGAGACGACATCATAAACTGAGAATTCGCGCACCACAGGAATTGCAAGGTTACTGACGGCGACTGTTTTTGCAAGATTAAATAAGCTTTTTTTCCTGACCAATTCCGCTAATTGATCATATTTGTATGCAAGCGTGTTCCACCCGAAATCATCAAAAGGTCCAAAATCTGCCTCTGTTTTGCACGCAACAAGGAAGCATTTTAGATAATGTTGAAGACCGTAGTGGAGTCGGAGGCCTGGATTATGCTCACATGGGCCGACTTTTATCTTCTTTGGTCCATCGGGTATCGTGAAAGTGTTGATTATTTCGTCATTCACCGGGATGGTCTTGCTCTCGGTTGCGATCTGTAGCATTCTCGAATCCCTGGCTGAATGGCGAAGCTGTGTCAGGAAGGTGTGTCTCTGCTGCTTAAGTAAAATGCGGGTTGGCACAGGGATCAGATAACCGAGTTGGATTAACTCCCTAGCCTGATCATATACACGAAGCGTAGCATTCAAGGACTCCGCAGCATGTTCCATAGTCTCTTTGGTCAAGGGTTTGGTACCAAAGACATTTGAATCGGTTGTTATCTCTCCCTCCCAAATGTTTTTGTAAAACTGGGGCAGAAAGTCAGTTCCGTGAGCACCAACCAGATCCGTTACCGGATCATGACAGACGACGCTATCATGAATGAGACAGAGAGTCTGCACTGCCGCCATATCGGCACCATACCTGAGGCCAGCGAAACCGAACCATATTTTGCCTACGCATTCCTGAGTGGTATTCCATGCGGCACCTCCGGCATAGTACCGAGTTTTACCTGGAATCCTTGCTGGCGCTTGGTACTCTGAGGCAAATATCGTCAATTGATGGGATAGTTCTTGAAACTCTTCTTTGGACAGCAATCTCAAATCATAATCGCGGCCTTGGAAAACATGATCCAAGACATCAATCACTGTTTTTTGGGGCACGTCTCATCCTCCATCGGAGCGATACTGACATTTCAAATAATTCATTCACACCTTTACCACATGTCTTTTGGCTTTTCTTGTTTATTCTATTCTTTTGTTGTACTAGCACAATAACACTTATATTCAGAAATATTGTTGATGTTATGATGCTAACCATAACCATTAATATTTTTGCTCAGTATGTGGGAAATCCCATACGCTCTCCTACGTGAAGATGATATCACCCGCTGTAAAAGAATTTCACGCTCAAGGATCTTCACCTTTCACCCCGTATTCATTGATCTGTCCGATTATTTTTCCTCTCGCTTTGTATTTGTTGTCAGTAAGGCTGATCCTGTTAAAATACCCAACTCTTGTGCATACACAAATATCGATCCTTGTTTTCATGTTTACTTGAGGTCCCTTCCGAAAATCCAGAAATAAATCGTCCCAGCAAGACCGCATACCATGGCGGTCAGAAGGTTCGCAGTCGGTGATAGCTGCCAAAGAAACGCTCCACCTAAGGCGGCGACGGAAACGATGACATCCCGTACAAGATAGTACAGCCCAAACATTCCCGCCTTATTGTCATCCGGGGCGAGGTCCATGATCAGGGCCTTGCGGGTGGGTTCGCCGAACTCCTTAAGACCCCTGATAATAAAGGCGATGACCATCATCAAAAAGGAGTGTGAGAAAAGCAGCACCAAGGGAAAGAGAGTGAAATTGAAAAAGGTGATGACGACGAAGGGCTTTTTTGCACTCCGGTCGGCGAGGTAAGCGACGGGGACATATACAAGCACTGCCGTTGCCATCTCGATCGTCGTGAGAACACCAAACTGGACGGCGCTGATGCTGTTTACTTTCATACACCAGACGACGACAAAAGCGTATGGGATTTGCTCGGCGAAACGGATCAAAATATCGGAGACCAGGAGATTTTTGAGGGCCGGAGTCATGAAACGCCATAGCTTGGAGGGTCGTTTTTCAGGCTTTCCTCGGTACGGATCGTCCCGGATCATTGCCTGCTGGAGGATAAGGGATGCGAACCCCAGGATCAGGGCGGCGACAAAGGCCAGCCGTATCCCCGTCTCCTCGCCGTAGAGGGCGATCATAACCCCGCCGATGATGGGACCAAGAGCCATGGGAATCCGCCGGACGAGAGAATGGACGGTGACCCCCATCGTCCGTTTGTCTTCAGGAAGGACCCGGGAAACGAGGCTCATCGTGGCGGGAAGCGAGATGGCCGTCCAGGAGAGGAAAAAGACGGAGCCGATGATGACCGCCTGCCAGTAGGGAAAAAAGATCACGATCAGACACCCGAACATGGCGATGAGATTGAAGACCAAGAGGGCTTTCTTGTAACCGAAGCGATCGCTCAGGTAGCCGCCGGGATATGAGTAAAGGGCGGACAGGAGGTTGTCCATGGCGTTCAGGAGGCCGATTGACAAGACGCCGCCTCCCAAGGCCAGCAGGTAGATGGGAAGGAAGCGCTCCGCCATCTTTTCGCCCAATCCAACCAAGACAACCATGGCAAGCAGGGCGACGATACTTTTTTTTAATCCAAAAAAATCGGCAAGTTTGCGATGCCAGGTCATGACCTCATATCTCGATATTGCTGAGTTCACGCATTGCGATTGTTAGCGGGCCACTTTGCCTCTGCCAGCATTGCTTATAAGGGTATGCTGCCGAACATATTACCCCATACTTATCCTTTCAAGATAAACAAGGGCTTGCGAATTTAATCACAGGGAAAAGCCGGCAAGGCCTATGCCCACGTTATTCGCTTTTCGCGAACGTAACCACGTCTGATCGCGTCTGATCGAAATATACGACCCTCACAGTTACGAACCTGACCCCGGACGGGACTTCGACATAAACCGGCACGTCCTCGGTTATGCTCGCTGTTCCAGCGCCCTTGTGGGGCGGAAACTTGAATTCCCTGTCCGGATTCTCCTTGTCTACCCCGTAATAAATCCGGTTGACGCCGCCGCGCCAGGACATCAGATGGGTAAAATAGACCAGGGTCCTGCCGTCGAACTCCCTGAAAGACACCCAGTTTGTCTTGGTCATCTCCAGGATGTCCTTGTCCCCGCGTCCGGCCTCTCCGCCGGGATCGAGGGCGAAATCCCACGGTCCCATCTCCCGGCCCTGGCGGTCCTTGTACTTCACCCATAATTTAAGCGGCTTACCTGTAAAGGGGAAGTTTACGAACATGACCGGCATGGGCTTTCCCGTCTGAGGATGCCTGATCTGGGTGTGCCCCGTGCTTTTAAATGACGGCTCTGAATCCAGGCGGTAGAAAACCTCGCCGGCAGGTTCGGCAATCATCATGGTCGCGGTCCAACCAGCGTTCGACTTCATCCAGCTCACGCTGACCGGCTTTTCCATGAGTGCGGCCGGGGTGGCTCCCAACTCGGCCAGTCGCCTTTCGGCATCGGCCAAATACTCGGCCACCAGAGCCTTGTCGATGAACCAGCGAACGAAACGGCCGGCCTTATACGCGGCCAGAAACTTCTCCAGATATTCCTTTTCCCGGCGCTTGTCCTCGATGCCCCGGCCAGGAAGTCTGGCCTCGGAATAATCCCTGGACAGTTCATAATAGATCGGGCCGAAATCCGGTCTTTTGCGGGCGAACACCTCAAATCCGCGCACCCTGGCCTCGCGATCCAGCAAAAACAGGGAAACAAAAGGGATGACAAAACTTTTGCTCTGCTTCCTGATGTATTCATAAACCTCGCGTGCCCCCTCGCGGCCCTCCTGAACCTTCAGAAAGGTCTGGAACCGGACATGGGGATCGATAAAAGCCAGATCGAAACGAAAATATTCCATGTATGCCCGACGGGCGTTACCGTAGTCGCCGCGTAACTCGTATACACGGGCGTTGCTGTAAAACTCCTCGGGGTTCTTGGGTGATGAGATGATGCCGCCTTGCCTGGCCAATTCCTCGAAGCCCTTACTGATCTTGTCCAGAGACAGGGTCATCTTCTCCTGCGACTTCTCGATGCGGGCCGTGGCTTGCTTGATCTCGGCGATATCGCGGGCAATTGCCGCGACCTTGGCGTCCAGAAGGCGGCCCAGATCCTCAAGCTCTGCCGATGTCTCGCCAAAAGCCCTGGACAGGTCCGTCTCCACGTTCTTGTCCGGGGATTTCAGCATGGCCATGTTCTTCTCTTCAAGCTCGCGTACGCGGTCCAACAAATCCCTCTCACGTGCCTTCAGCTTCTTGATTTCCTCCAGACTGCCCCGATCTGCAAGCAGGGCCTTGACGCGCATCTCCATGACGGCCGTGTCCACATCCACATGGGCCGTGACCTCAATACCGAAGAGATTGCCTTCCATGATATTTTTGCGCGTCACGATCTCGGTCTTGAGAAGCCCGGCCGTCAGGGCGAAGATTTCATCAACGGCCACGGCCGAATCGCGGACCAGGGTCATGGATTCTATGTAGGTTCCAGCCTGTTCCAGGGCTTCTCGCTTCGCCTTGGTCACGGCGGACACAGTAGCTGAATCCGGCGACTGCCCGCCCCCGAAAAGCTGGCGGACCGTCATGGTATAGGTTTTGACCTCGGCATAGGAAACTGAGACAAAAACCATGACCAGCAGAAAACAGATAAATGCTATAATTCGGAATTGTTTCATCTATAAGTCCATTTGATTGGACATGGCTATCATAACCATTTAAGAAATAGCAATAATGAATAAAGCTTGCAGCACACGAGCCGGGTTATGGTGAGTCGAATAATCTTGAGAAATCAAATCAGAAAGACGCGGGGGCGATACCAGGGAGTAACGTGACGGGGGGGCTGTTGCGATTTCTCCAGGATAGTGCCCGTCCGGGGGTTAAAAAACGCCTGAGAATGCTCCGCCACTTATTACTCCGGCAATTAAACATGATCATAACTTTTCTACAGTGCCTGTATTTACGGCAAATCAATGTCCCAAATGGCTCTATTTAGTTGCCGGAGTAATAATTTATATAATGCATTTTCATCAGCGGTACTGCAAATCAACACAACCTTGGCCTTGTCGATCCTGGCATCAGCATACTGCGGCACTTGTGAAAACTCTAATGTCTTCGGATCCGGCATGAATGATCCCAGGCCTTTATCCTTGGTTGCTAATGTCTCGTCTCTCGTCCAGGTGATTGGATTTATGACAATACCCACCATACCCGATGAGACCGGATTGGTTCCTGGAGGAACATAAGGAGCGCGATTGTTATATGAAATTATCACTTCCGTATATGGGGCACTCAGCATCACACGACTTCAATTTTCACAGGTGTAACGTTCTCAATATTGTCTGAAACAGGACATCGACTCTCTATTTCCGCTACAAAAGCTTCCTTTTCTTCCCTCGTCATATCTGAATCGATGTTTAATGTGACGTTTATTCCTGCAATTCCGGGTCTATTTTCCTTGCTTTTGCCAAGAATGATTTCCGTATCGAAGACCCCTTCAATCTTCATGTCCATGCCGTTCAAATTGATTCGCTTTTGCTTGGCAATGATTCTGGCCACGGTGCCGATACACCCTGCCAGGGATGCAAAAAGATACTCAATGGGGTTTGGACCCTCGTCAGCCCCGCCTCCGGCCTGGGGTTGATCAACATAAAGAGTGTGATTCCCGGCTTTTACCTCAACCATAAATTTCTCACCAAGCTTTGCCTCAATAGATACTGTTTTCATCTTCGCCATGGTACTTCCTCCTTGTAAAGTATTTTTATTCCTTCAATGTGCGGATGCTTCACTTATTTTTTATCGAGAAAAGACAAATCTATTAAGGATTCGTCTTTTCACATTCTTTGAGTTGCGTCGACCGGAATTTCCCTATACAATGATTAACACTTTTTTGAATAGAAAAATTTTAGACAGTATCGTGGGCTGATAATTACTTGACACCCAACGAGGCATTTCTTATGCTCCCCCAACAATAAAACAAGTTCTTGTCTAAGGGGGTACGAGGGGTACCCGGACTAGAAACAGAAAAGGCTGAATAATGTGGTTTTCCAAGCCCCATCCCGATAAGGCTGGTCAAAAAAATGTGCATGTAAAGGAGGGCCTCTTTGAAGGGGAATATGCCTTCCGCGGCAGCTTCCACGCCACCATCCAGAACGGAGATTTCCGTGGACCCCACGCCTTTCACGCCGCCCAGGATGCCCGCGTCCTTGGCGGTCGATTCAGTAATGCCTTTTGCTTCTATGCCGCCGAAAGGCTGGAGATAAGCGGTGGTAAATTCTCCGGTTCCATGGCCTGCTACGGCATCAAGTCCGCAACCATCAAGGGAGGGATATTTGATGGGGACTACGCCTTCTGTGAGAGCAGCAACGTGTTTCTAACCGGGGGGGACTTCAAGGGACGGGGCGCCCTGAGCGAGGCCAGGCATGCCGAGGTGCGTGATGGCCGCTTTGACGGCGCGGAATTTGGCATCACCGCTTTTGGAATGGTTATTCACGGCGGACATTTTTCGGGATCAGATCTCCTGCGTTCCAGCATCCGGGCCGTCGTCCTGGGCGGAACCATGACGGGAAGTAATGTCCTGGAAAAAGCCACGGAGGCAAGGGTCATGACAAATGGCACTATCGTCCACCTGGGCGAGGTATTGAGCGGGGTCATCGCCGCCCGGCGCATCGAAGCCATTTCTCCCGACCTCGTCGTATCCGAGGGAATGATCATTATGGCCGAGGAAACGGGAACCGCAGATGAACGTGTGATCATGCTCCCTACCGGCACGATCCCAGGGGGAGCACACGCCGACGCCAATCAGGCCTTATCCCACCTCCAATCCCTTATCGATGTCTATGCCAAGGGGGAATGAGGATTGCCTCTCAGTAATTTTAAAATTCAATATTTGCCAATTGCCATGCCACACCATTTCTGCGCAGAACAAACCGTATCTGTCCGGTGTCACTTACCTTGACAGCGATGATGAACTCGGACGGGGAGGTATAGGCAAGATCGGCATGTCCAATAAGGGTAACAAACAGTAGCCAGGCAGTGGGTTTTATCTTGTTTGGACCGTCCTGAGCCGCAACCATGGCTTCCAGGTTCTTTCGCATGAAAGAGGCCAGGCCCTCCGGGGTAATCAGATTTTCCACGGTGCCGGCGATGACTCGGGAGGTAAGGGACTTCTGTATTTGCCCCAAGGCGTCAGGTTTCGTATCAGTCGGCCCGGCGTTAATCTTTGTCCCGACAAAGCCCTTCAAATTCTCTCTGATCTGAGGAAAGTCTATAAGTTCTGATAGTTGCCGAGTATCATTTGCTTCCAAAGCCACAATGATCCGGTAGATCGTCACGTAGGGCAGGCTGTAAATTACCCCCGCCCCCAGGGTGATGATCAGCATGCCCGCAATGATGATTATTTTCTTTTTCATAGTCAATCCTGCCAGCCGATGGGGTCATAACCTTTATTGCTCAAGCAGCGGTTGACGAAGGTCTTATAAACCGGGCTTGGCTTGGAAGCCTTGATGGCCCCGGTTACGAGACCGGCCGCCGCCCCGCCCGCGGCGCCCACACCCACACCTTTACCGAAGCTCCCCGTCACCGCCCCCATCGCCCCGCCGACGACGGCCCCACCGGCCCCGCCGATGGCCGTATCTTTGGCGATAGTCTTGGCGGCGTCGGATTTGACGTATGCATCGGCCTGGAGCCGGCAATCATCGATGTCCCGCTGGGCCTGCTCCTGCCCGACCTGCTTCAGGTAGGCATTGGGATACAACACCGGACCCGACGCACAACCTGCAAGCAATATGATGATTAGAATGCTCCCATACTTTTTCATTTGAAAATAACCTCGTATGTTCATGAATAAATTGCGCTATACTCTCCCACTCCTTGAAGGGGAGATCCAAGGTGGGGATGGGCGATATGATTCCCCTAACACTTAAGCTCCCTACCCTCCAAGGGAAAGGTCGGGGTGGGGATGGGTTGATGCCTCGGTTTTCAGCCCCCTTTGTGACGGCAAGCCGTCATGAACATTTTATCGAATCTTTTCCATGACCGCACCAAAGAAGCCGTCGGTTCCATGGCGATGGGGAAAGGTCCGGAAGTATCCCCGGTCATCTAAAAACGACGGCTCTATGCCGGCGGGAAAGATCAGGTGAAATCCCGGATGGGTCGCCAGAAATGCCTCGACGATCTCCTCGTTCTCTTCCGGCATGATGCTACAGGTGCTGTAGATCAGCCTTCCCCCCGGTTTTACATAATTCCCGGCCCGGTCAAGCAACTTCTTCTGAAGCCGGGTGTTACTTTGAAGGATTTCCGGTGTCAACCGCCATTTTATCTCGGGGCACCTGCGCAGGGTTCCCAGACCCGAACAGGGAACATCGACGAGGACCCGGTCGCAGGAGTTATGATCAACCCTGTCGAGATCGGCCGTGGCATCCGCCGCGACGGGTTCGATGATCCGGACGGTCAGGCGTTTGGCCAGGTCCTGCAATTGCCGGAGTTTACCTTTCCGGAGATCGACGGCGACAATCCTGCCCCGGTTCGCCATTATTTCCGCCAGATGGGTCGCCTTTCCTCCCATTCCGGTGCAGAGATCCAGGATGGTCTCACCCGCCACCGGATTCACCAACCGGGCGATCATTTGGGATGCCTCATCCTGAACCTGGAATAACCCCTGCCCGTACGCAACCGTGTCCCGGAGCGACTTTCCCGCCTCCCGGACAACGAGTCCGTCCGGGGCATAGGCGGTTTTTTCGACCGTAATGCCTTCCCGATACAGCTCCTCTATAACCCTTTTCCTGCTTGTTTGCAAACGGTTAGCACGCAACACCAGGGGGGCAACGGTATTATTGGCCTGGCAGAGGGAAAGGGCCTCTTCCTCCCCCCATTGCCGGACCCATCTATCGACCATCCAGGTGGGATGGGAGTGGAGGATAACCATATAATTACGGAAGTCTTGACGGCGCTCCGGGAAAGGCAGTTGTTCCTTGCGGCGTAACACGTTCCTGAGGATGGCATTGGTGAGGGATACCTTTCCGGGATCGGCAAGTTTGGTCAATTCGACGGCCTCATTGACGATGGCATGGTCCGGAATTTTGTCGGTAAAAAAAATCTGATACAGTGCCGTTCTGAGAATATTCCGCAGGCCCGTGTCAGTGGCAGCAAGATCTTTTTGCAGAAACTGGGCGAGGACCCAGTCCACAAAACCCCTCATCCTCAGGGTTCCATAAACCAACTCCGTGAGCAGGCCCCTGTCCCGGGTATCGCTAAGAAGATCCGTTGCCAGATATTGATCGAGAAGGGGCTCGGCAAAGGCCTGGCCATCCTCCACCCGGTTCAGGATCTCAATGGCAAGAGAACGAGGGGTTTGCTTTTTCATCTTTTATCCCAAACGGGCGTGAGACTTGACAGGATTGCCTCGTAAAAAATCTTGTATCCCCATCCTGTTTTTCCCCTCCAACTGAACATCCTGAAGATAGACATAGCCCGCTCCTGCGGCAACGGGGAGTCCTCTCTGCGTTGACGGCCCGATTGCGCCTCTCCCCTCTACGACTGCTCCCGGTTCCGCGACAGCCTTAAAGATTTTAAAAACCTTCCCGTCAAGGTATGTATACGCACCGGGCGTTGCAGACAAACCACGGATAAAATTGACGATATCAACGGCGTCCTTGCCCCAGTCGATCCGTCCGTCTTCTTTCTTCAGCCGGGGGGCATAGGTTGCCTGATGATGATCCTGGGGCGTTCGGATCGCCGTCCCCTGTTCGATCTGCCGGATTGTTTTCAGGAGGAGATCCGCCCCCATCCTGGCCAGGCGGTCATGAAGGCAATCACAGGTCTCTCCTTCATCCACGGTTGTCGCTTCCTGAAGAATAATGTCACCCGTATCGACGCCGGCGTCCATCATCATGATCGTCACTCCGGTTGTCTTTTCGCCACGAATCAGGGTCCAGTTAAGGGGCGCCGCCCCCCGGTATTTGGGGAGCAGGGAAGGATGGACGTTAATGCAGCCCAATTTCGGACGTTCAAGAATCTCCACGGGGAGGATCTGTCCGAAGGCGGCAACGACGACCAGATCGGGATTAAGACCTCGGAAGATCTGCAGGATAGTCTCGTCTCTTAACCGCTCCGGCTGCAGGACCAGCAGGCCATTTTCCTCCGCCAGTTCTTTCACCGGCGAGGGTTGGAGGCGCCGACCCCGACCTTTGGGTTTATCCGGCTGAGTCACCACCCCAACCACCGGATACCCGGCATCAATGAGCATTTTCAGCGAAGGAACGGCAAATTCCGGCGTTCCCATAAACATAAGCCTCGGCTTGGGCATGGTGCGTGAACCTCCCGGCGCGTGATAGGTATTCATATATTCAGAAATTTCCCGAAAAGGAAACACAATTATTGCCCCCTTGACCTTACCCCGAAGTATGTACCAAGTTCAAATGGAGTCTTTGTTCCTGTAACATAGCCGCATGTTGTTTGATACAATTCAACTCATGTTGAGTACAAAAAGCAGAGTGTGGAAAAAAGAAAATGAGTGGCGTTTTATTTTGAGCAATGACAAAACAAAGCCCGAAGTTCTGAAACTTGGTATAGAGGATGATACTATAACCGCACTCTATTTAGGGTGTCGTACTGAAGATCACCTGAAGGATGACTTGATATTTGAAATACAACACAAATTTCCTAATGCGAAAATTTATAAGAGCAAGATAGGGCAAAACAATTTTGCACTGGAATTTGAGCAACTTTTAAGTAGTTCACATAACGGCCAATACACGACAAACAAGGCCGGATAAAACATTGCAGCCGGGCCGCTCAACATGTTGTATTCGCTGGGTGATGAATGGATATCGTCAGGTATTTTGCGTAAAGGAGGAAATCATTATTAGTCGTGAATATCGGGATCTCTCTTCCGGCTGCGACTGCACATATCAAGAAGTCGATCTGTGACCCCTGGATGCCGGATTTACGGCAGGTGTTGTAGAATTCTGCTGCCCGTTCATAATCTTCCCTGGTCAACGGTATGTCCTCAAACGCCAAGAGCTTTTCTTTGAGTGCATCAAATTGACTCTTTATCGTAACGCCAGATAACAGTTCCTGGCGAATGGGTCCAATCATGGCGACGCGAACTTCACCAATAAGTTCCGTAAGTTCTTGAACTAGAGATTGATCTTTCCTGGAAAGCGCACCTGATCGTCTCAACGCCAGAGACCAGATGGAGGTGTCAATAAGTATTTTCACTGCCGCGACCTGGTTTTTTTATAATCGTAATCCGGATCGTAATCCACATTCCCAAATAGCGACGTGA
>JBAYKV010000016.1:0-25476 GCA_041664405.1 Syntrophales bacterium | reverse complement strand
CATGCCCCTCACTGGCCTCCGGTTGACATGCAGGCGGTGCTTTCTTCAAATAAGGCTAAAGCGATCAAAGGTTGATTTTTAATCATTTTATGCAACCTGCACCTTTAGTGCCACTGATTCAGGTGGAAGAAAAGAGCGAGATATCTGTGAAGGTGAAATTGGATTGCATTTTTTTGAAGCCCATAGCTCCTCCAGATGTGTGAATTTGAAGCGAATATGGCACAGAAAACGTTGTTTGTCAAGTATAATCAATATGTTGCCTTTACGCAACCTCTGTTTCGGCTATAAACTGCGAAATCAATGAATGAGAATTCTGACGATTTGTGCAAAGGTCTCAATCCGCGTGGCCATAAAATCAATCACCAGTGGCATAAGACTTTGGTAAGACCCGCTTAAGGAGATCAAGAACTTGTTCACGTCGAGTTTGTTTCGGACTTTTGAGAAGCATCAATGGCATATATTGTCCGCAGTTGCTATAATTATTACGTTTTACCTCTTTTGGGATACAGGGATACATGGTGATGACTACAGCGTGATAAGCGGAGTAAAGGGACGCGATTTCTGGTATTTTTTGAGTCCTGACCCCAAAAACAGAGGTCTTACAGTATTTTGGTTGCCCAATTATTACTCATTTTGGTGGGCATATCAATTTCTGAATGAGGACTTGCTGTGGGTCTACGATGTTGTTAAATGGTTAGTACATGTATTAAGTGTTTGGCTGATCTATCGATTTGCCGCTGACTATCTGCCGAAAGATCGTGCTTTTTTGGCAGCGGCACTTTTTGTTTTTAATCCAGTCCATGATGCCACAGAATACTGGTATATGACGGTTCCCTACGTTCTTACTCCGGCACTGATCATGTATGCACACCACTTGGTCCATGAGAGTAAATTTTTTAAGGGAACTTTATCAGGTCTTCTGGGAGCCTTCATGAGTTATTCATCACCACCATATACCTTCGGTTTGTCGATCATATTTCTGAGGGAAAAAGCATACAAAAAAGCGGCACTTTTTTTGTTGCCCGGAGTTTTGTATGTTATTTATTATTTGTCGATGGCGGCCTTATTTCGATCAGTAGAACGTAGAATAGATCATAGTTTGAGCTTGGGCGCACTGGCAAAAAATTATACCTTGCAGTTATTTACATTCCTCGACTCGTCAGTGGGCCCTTCTTTTTTCCTTAAAATATGGTGGGCGATCAGTTCAATTGAATTGTTCTCCTTCTTGTTGGCCCTCGTCGTTGTAATATTAATGGCATTGTATTTACGTTCCGCGCGAGGACATATCCCTGCAAGTATGTTCTGGGGTTTGGCTACCGTTTTAGTTCTGTCTTTCGGAATGTTTTCACTGACGGGTTTCTACAGTCAGACGGCATTCAACTTGGGTAATCGGGTAACTGTTTATGGATCCCTTTTTATCGCCTTTATAATCGCATCACTGCCGTTGAGCAGGAAGCTATGGGCACTAATAGCGCTTATTTTCGTAATGCCAGTATTTGGTCTGTCTGACCATTGGAAGTCTTGGAATGCCCATCAAAAGACGATCATCAATGCAATAAAGGAGAATCCCGATCTTGCATGCCTGAGAAAAGACGACATTCTCTTGGTGGCGGGAAACATGTACAGTCGATTAGGCCCATTTTCCCACATTGATTTTTTTACTGTGCCCTGGATTGTTAACGCCATATTCAAGGATAACGTCAGGTCGGATAAAATCATGGCTTTGCCACCATATGTATACTTTGACGGGGAACGTCTTATCGATCCGAAATTTGGTGGTGAGATTGCAGTCACAGGGGACGTCTATCTCTATCAGAGTGCGGATAATAGGCTTACCAGAGTCTCTCCTGGTGCTTTGACGGATATTCTAGCCCGGCGTCCACACGAGATCAGGCACTGGATTCAGTTAATTGGCGATGGGCCGATTCGTTCCGCCATTTTGGAATTAAGTCCACGGTCAGGCTATCTCTTCAAATGAGCTTGCGGGTCGTGCGTCTTTCATTGCCATTCCAAGAGGTTAATAACTGCTTTAAGCTATGTATCAAAGACTGGAACATCCAAACCCCTCACTCATGAATCCATTAGTCTCAATTGGAATATCTTTTCATAATAATGCTGATATGTTAGGCGATGCTATACGATCAGTGTTCGCACAGACTTTGCAGAGTTGGGAGCTTATCCTTGTTGATGATCATTCGTCAGATTGCTCGCTTTTTATTGCCCAATCAGTGATTGATCCAAGGGTAAGAGTCTACAATGGGGGTGCTGAGAAAGGTTTTGTCTTTCAACTGAATCGAATAACACAAATGATTAGAGGAAAGTACTATGCAAGAATGGATGCAGATGATATGATGCATCCGGAGAGAATATCAAAACAGATCAGCTATTTAGAAGGAAATAGAAACATTGATTTGGTTGATACCGCTATATATTCTATGGATCAACAGTGTAATGTAAAAGCAATACGGAATTTGAATTCGTTAAATTGTAGACCCGCGATTTTGTTAGGACGAGGCTTACTTTGTCATGCTACGGTCACAGGATACGGCGAATGGTTTAAAAAGAACCCCTATGACCCCAAATATATGCGTGCGGAAGACCGCGAACTATGGTGCAGGACATTTAAAAATTCCCATTTTGGCAGGGTCAAAGAACCTTTGTATTTTGTTAGAGAGGGTCTCGTAAATGTAAATAACTATTTGGTAAGTGGCAGGACTGAGAGAGTTATTATGAAAACATATGGCCATCTGCATATGGGAAAATATCGTGTCATGCAGCTAATCGCCAAGTCTTACATAAAAGGCTATGCCTACCGACTCTTTTCTTTGGTTAACTCGCACGATGTTCTGGTGAATCTGCGTAATCAAACGCTTAGTAAAAAAGAAAAGGCATTTGCAACCAGTACCATAGAACAGATAAGGGCCACACATGTTCCGGGTCTGACGGAATCTTAATGCTGAAAACGATTTATTATTACAAAAAGATAAAGTTTTTAAGAGGTTTCCAATATATGATGGCTTTTATTTCCAAACGCAACTGATATATGCGATCAAATTGTATTTTAGTAACGGGCGCTACGAGTTTCATCGGTCAGCAAGTGGTGGATCAACTGTTGCTCGCGGGGAATACGGTGCGTGTTCTTACACGTGGAGATCGTACTCTCCCCCAATCATGGCAGGACCAAGTGGAAGTAGTATATGGTGAATTGAATGATTCAACAGCATTAAAAAAAGCTGTTTCTGGATGTGTATCTGTATTTCATCTTGCCGCCGAATTGCGTGATCCCACCCAGATGGATCGTGTAAACATAGAAGGCACACGCTGTCTACTCGAGACATGTAGTCAGGCAGGGGTCCGCAAGCTAATGCACCTGAGCAGTGTCGGTGTTATTGGTGCTCGCGGCGCGGCTGGTTTATTAGACGAGACGGCGCCAGCGCACCCCCGTAACGCGTATGAAATAAGCAAATACGCCGGTGAACGGGCCGCGCTCCTGCATCACAACGCTAATGGGATACAAGTGATGGTTGTACGCCCCACGATCGTGTACGGTGAAGACCGCAATCCGCAAAATGATAGCTTTCTCGCTTGGGTCCGGGCGATTAAAGCTCGGCGATTTGTACAAATTGGACGTGACTATATCAGCAGCTATGTCTATGTTGGCGATGTTGCGGCTGCTTGCTTGGCAGTTGCCAATGATGCCCGAACCGGAGGAGGGGTCTACATTGTCAATGATCCAGTTCCGCTTTCAACTTTTGTTGCCGAATTATCTGCAATCCTCGAGGTAAAAGAACCCGGTGTGTTGCCGAGGCCCGTTGGCATTCTATTTGAAAAAGTTCTGCGACGAACGGGACGTTTTGCTTCTCTATACAATCGCACGACCTACAGCATGAATAAGCTTGCCAAACTTGGTTTTGCCTTGCCTTTTGGATACCGTGTGGGGCTGTGCCGAACAGTCCAATGGTACAGGGAGAAGGGTCTATTAAACTGAAAAAAAGAGTCTGTTTTGTGGCAGCCGTTGAGATCACTGTAAAGGCTTTTCTACTTGACCATATACGCACTATGGATAGTCATTATGATATCAGCGTAGTAGTAAATACAGGCAATACAGGTTTCCTCAAACCCTATGGCTTTGAAACTCCTGTTATCCCGGTGGGCATTGAGAGGAAAATATCGCCTTTCGCAGACATGAAGGCCCTTTTTGAATTGTATCGGTTGTTCAGGAAAGAGAGGTATGATGTTATCCATTCTGTAACACCAAAAGCGGGTTTACTTTCCATGCTGGCCGGTTTTTTTGCTGGGATACCGATTCGAATACATACATTTACTGGACAGGTATGGGTAACGAGGAAAGGCTTGGGGAGATGGCTTCTTAAAATGATGGACATAATTCTGGTTTCATGCGCCACGCATGTCCTCGTTGACAGTCCGTCGCAGAGGACTTTTCTTGTAGAGCAAGGGATTGTGTCGAGGAGGAAGGCGCATGTTATTGCGGCGGGCTCCATTTGCGGGGTTGATGTAGGGAGGTTTTCAGTCAATAGCAAAGCAAGGGATCGAATAAGAAGACAACACGGCATATCGGAATCTGATATTGTTTTTCTTTATCTCGGCAGATTGAATCGTGATAAGGGACTACTTGATTTTGCGGGTTCTTTCTTTCAGGTATGCAAAAAGTACGATAATGCCCATCTTGTCATTGTTGGGCCCGATGAGCAGCGGATGAAAGAACAGATTGAATCAATCTGTATGTCCTGTGTGCAGAAAATCCATTTTGAGGATTATACCGATGTCCCCGAACAATTCATTGCAGCCGCGGATGTATTTTGCCTGCCTTCCTATCGAGAAGGTTTCGGAGTTGTCATCATACAAGCGGCATCCGCGGGTGTCCCGGCCATAGGCTCCAGGATTTATGGCATAACCGATACAATCGAGGATGGCATTACCGGATTGCTCTTCAAGGCCGGGGACCCGGAAGATTTAGCGTTAAAGATGAAACAATTCCTTGATAACCCTGAAACCATTAAACAAATGGGAAATGAGGCTCGAAAGAGGACACTGCGGTTATACTCAAAAGAAATAGTAACAGCCGCAATGCTTGATTATTATAAAAAAATCACAGATATGACGTGAAAAAACGAACAAAGGTCATTTGCTTTTCGCTTATTATGGCTATTGCTTGCCTTTTCGTGACAGTATTTTTATTCGCGGGTTATTGGCTGAAAGGTGAAGAAAAACCTGTAAAATCGGATGCCATTATTGTTCTGGCCGGAACACCCACAAGGTCATTTTATGCTGCCGACCTTTACCGGCAAGGGTATGCTCCGCAAGTCTTCATTAGCAGGCCAATGCGGGATCCCAGTCTGAAAATGCTCGACAAAATCGGAGTATCCTTTCCAAGGCAGGAAGAAGTCGACAAAGAGGTACTTCTCAAAAAGGGGGTTCACGAACAGAATATTCATTTTTTGGGACAGTCATCCCTGAGCACTGTTGAGGAAGCGGAGGCGGCAAATAAGTTGTTTCGGGGAGACACCTGTAAAATTATTGTCGTTACTTCGCCATACCACGTAAGAAGGGCGGGCATGATATTCAAGGATACTATGGATCATTGTCAATTCAGGGTATTGGGTACTACCTATGAACCATTTCCGGAAAAATGGTGGTCCGATCAGGATGCGGCAAGGAATGTTCTGCTGGAAACAGGTAAAACGGTTTTTTATTTATTGGGGGGGCGATTCCGGTCCCATGAGCAGTAGAATATTTTGGATGCGGGGTCGGCAGTGAAAAGGTGTTTAGATGTTTCCCTGGCATTGGTACTGCTGATTATCCTGTCATTGCCTATGTTTATCATTGCCTGTGTCGTAAGGATTGCCATGGGCAGACCTGTTTTGTTTGTTCAGCGACGTCCTGGCCTTCATGGAGCACCTTTTTATCTTTATAAATTCCGTACAATGACGAATGCGAATGATAATAGCGGTGAGATATTGCCGGACGAGTTGCGAATGACCACAATGGGTAAGATACTACGCAGATCGAGCCTGGACGAATTGCCCCAGTTGTTCAATATACTGAAGGGTGAATTGAGCTTTGTGGGGCCGAGACCTCTTCTCATGGAATATCTGCCGAGGTACTCGCCGGAACAGGCGAGACGCCACAAGGCAAAGCCGGGCATCACCGGCTGGGCGCAGGTCAATGGCCGTAATGATATTACCTGGGAGGAGAAGTTCAAGCTGGATGTGTGGTATGTGGATCATCAAAATTTCCGACTGGATTTGAAGATCATCTTCATGACGATCTGGAAGGTTTTGAAGAGAGAGGGGATTAACCAGCCAGGACAGACGACGGTCGAATATTTTCAGGGCAGAAATCAGAAGATTACAGAGGAGCAAGATGGCACCACGTATAGGGTTCGCAGGGGATAGAGATATTAGCGTCAAAATCCTTGATTTTATTTTGAGTCAGGATGTCAAGCCACTAGTATTGCTAATACCGGAGCCATCCAAAGCATCACATGATGTTGAATTGGTATCGCGCTGTTACTTTTTGCCCCCAAACCATATTCTGGCCGGGACAGATTTTCGATCATCTCGGGGTCTTTCTCTTCTTCAACAGTTGGAATTAGATTTTATAATTGGCATTCATTTTCCCTACATAGTACCCACAAGCGTGTTGTCAATACCGAAGCATGGTGTGTTAAATTTGCATCCTGCATTTTTGCCTTACAATCGTGGATGGCATACACCAACATGGGCCATCCTTGAAAATACTCCCATCGGTGCATCGCTCCACTTCATGGATGCCGGCATAGATACAGGTGATATCATACATCAAAAGCAAATGGCCATATTCCCAGGCGATACAGCTCATTCACTTTATGTTAAGCTTAAAGAGCTTGAGTATGATGTTTTCCGAGAGGCATGGCCGCAGCTGCTATCGCTAAATATTAGCCGAAAACCTCAACTAACCGAAAAAACAAGCACACACAATCGAAAGGATATATTTGAAGAAAAAGTTCAGAGAATAAATCTTGAAGAAAAAGTTGTTGCGCGTAAATTAATGCAACGGCTTAGGGCATTAACAACAGACCGCTTGGATGAGGCAGCTTATTACGAGGAGAACGGTAAACGTTACCGAATTCAATTATCAATTCATGAAGAGCTTGGTGAGAATGAATAAAATGCTAGAGGGAAAAATTCCAAAAAGACGAGAAATCATGATGCTCACCAATTGGTTGACGAATAGGCTGAAAACTGATTTTACACAGAAAGAGATACTTGTAAGGATAGCGGCAGATCTATTCCTGAGCAACTTGGGTTTGTTCCTGGGGATTCTTACCACCGTAGGGATCGGGATTTTTACCTGGAATATAACACCTCAGGCTTTCTTCCGTGAGATGTTCTTCAAAGTCTGGTTAGTCAATATCCCCGCGCTCACGGTCTGTTGCCTTTTTGCCTATGCCGTGAACGGGCTCTATGATGGAACCTGGAGTAGGCCTTACATGAGCCGGATGCTGGCAATTAGCAGAGCCGTGGTGACGGCATTTTGTCTCTTTCTGTTGTGGATTTACATCACAAGACCCTTAATGCCACGAAGCACGATGATTGCTGGGTGGCTTTTCATATTTGTTCTGATTTTATCCGCCCGGTTGTTCTGGGCATCCTTTACCCGGCAGTATCGCCTCGTGCCCATCAGATCCGACGATATACGGGTTCAGAAGCTCGTACGGGATCTGGATATAATATCTCATCAGGACGGTTGGGTTCCCCCGGAAGACCTGCCTGAGAGGGCCGCTTGGCCGTACTTCGATGATGACGAGATTCTTGCCGCTGCCGCTGTGTTGCGATCCGGTAAAATCAACCAATGGACTGGTGAGGAGGTGGAACAATTCCAGCAAGAATTCGCGGCCTTCTGTGGAGTCAGGCATGCCATCGCCCTGACTAACGGTTCTGTGGCGCTGGATCTGGCTCTCTACGCCCTAAATATAGGCCCAGGAGACGAGGTGATCGTTACTTCGCGGTCGTTTGTAGCCTCTGCCGGCTGTGTGGCTCTCCGGGGGGCGAAGCCGGTTTTCGCCGACGTGCATCCTGATAGTCAGAACATCACTCCCGAATCGATCCAGAAGGCGATCACCCCTCAAACGCGGGCAATCGTCGCAGTTCACCTGGCGGGGTGGCCGTGCGATATGGACCCGATTATTGAGATTGCAGGGGAATATCGTCTGAAGGTGATCGAGGATTGTGCCCAGTGCCACGGGGGTGTATATTACAGCCGGTGGCCAGGGCGGATGAACCACGGCGCACCCATCGAACGGGACGGTGTCCGTCTCTACCCGCGTCCGACGGGCAGTTTGGGGCATATGGCGGCGTTCTCCTTCTGTCAGGACAAGATCATGACTACGGGTGGTGAGGGAGGGATGCTTTTAACGGATGACGATGCCCTCTGGGAAAAGGTTTGGGCATTCAAAGATCACGGGAAGAGCTACGATTCCGTCTATCGTAGATTGCATCCCCCTGGATTCCGCTGGCTCCACGAGTCCTTCGGAACGAACGGACGGATGACAGAGATGCAGGCGGCGATCGGCAGGAGGCAGTTGCAGAAGTTGCCGGACTGGCTAGCCGCCCGGCGGCGCAATGCGGCAATTCTGACGGAGGCCTTTTCCTGCATATCAGGGTTGCGGGTGACAATACCGCCGGAGACCGTTCGACATGCCTATTACAAGTACTACGTCTTCGTCCGGCCGGAACATCTGAAGGTGGGATGGGACCGGGAGCGGATCATGAACGCCGTGATAGCCGAGGGAGTGCCTTGCTTCAGCGGTACCTGTAGCGAAATTTACTTGGAGAAGGCTTTTGACGGCAGTGGCCTGCGTCCGGTCGAACGTCTGCCTGTAGCCCGGGATCTGGGCGATACGAGCCTGATGTTCCTCGTACATCCCACTTTGACTGAAAAGGACATGGAGAGCATTGCCGTGGCAGTCATCAAGGTCATGGCGGAAGCGGGATGTTAATTACCGTAAGCACAACACCTGATCTCGGCTTTGGTCATTGATGGGATAGTATCCGCAAAATATGCATAAAATTTGAATACATGAATATTAATTTATTTATTAGTTTTGTAAACCAATACAAAGATCTTCTACTTTATTTTTTTAGTTTCTCTTTAGGGCTATCTGGAGCATGGCTTATCAGTTCAACGCCGCACAGAATAAAGCTAATGCTGATGGATCATCCTACGGAGAGAAGCTCCCACGATGTTCCGATCCCTCGCGGTGGTGGTATTGGAATCCTTTTAGCCTTCATTCTGTGTTCGCTGGTCGTCAAATTGCCCACAACTTTTCTCTTCCCGGGAGTTATGCTATCGATTATTAGCTTTTATGGGGATAATTTTCTGTTATCCGTGCGCTTTCGTCTAATTATACAATCTATTGCCGCATTATTTTTATCCGTCCCTTTCTTGGCTGCTACAGGTATTCCACTACTTTTATTTTTACCTGTTTTCATCTTTGTAGTCGGTACTACGAATTTATACAATTTTATGGATGGTATTGATGGCATTGCGGGTATCACCAGTGTAGTAGGTTTTGGGCTTCTTGCATTCTATAATTACTCAGTATTATCAATTTCAATTTCAGCATACGCATCATTGGCAATTTGTATGGCTCTTGCGTCACTCGGGTTTCTTTTCCTTAATCTGCCAAGGGCGAGGGTCTTTTTGGGGGATGTTGGGAGCATATTATTGGGCTTTGTTTTCTCCGGTTTAGTATTGATGCTGTCGAAAGACATTTTTGATTTAATCTGCCTTGGTTCATTTATTTTCCCTTTTTATGCGGATGAAATAACTACGATGTATGTTCGATTGAGGCAGGGGGAGAACCTTACCGTTCCTCACCGAAAGCATCTTTATCAGTTGCTTGCCAACGAAATGGGATTTTCTCACTGGATAGTTTCATACTCCTATGGATTAGTACAACTGGCCGTTGGTTTGAGTGTGATATTTTTAAAGCCCCATGGTATATTAGGAATCACAATTTTTCTCGTAACTTGTTTTATCCTATTTTCATTCGTCAGCTATCTAGTTCGTAATTCAAGCAAAATATCATGTTTGAATATTACCAAGAGGAAATAGCAATTGTGTAAAAATATGCCAAATAAAATCTTCCACAGATATGATCATCCATGATCAAAGCGGAACACTTTACCCTGCCGGCGTCGATTCAGAATATTCTTATTATTCAGTTAGGCGATATCGGCGACGTCGTCTGGTCCATTCCCACTTTTTGGGCGGTCAAGAATGCCTATCCGGATGCGAATCTGTCCCTCCTCCTCCGGGAGGGGATCGGTAGCCTGTTCGAGGCTGACCCCGCCGTTAAGCAGGTGTTCGAAGTAAGGCGTTATCAGGGCTCTCTTGGGGGTAGATTGCCGGCGCAGTTGGTTTTTCTGAAAAAAGTCCGGGGGGCTGGATTTGATGTTGTCTTTGACCTGCGCGCCGACGAACGGGGCGCTTTTATGGCAAGGCTGACGGGGGCGCCGTTTCGCGCCTCGCTGGTATACCGGGACGCCCCTTTTTACCGGAATCGACTTTTTACCCACCTTGTTTATCCGGCAGAAGAAAATGTCCGTATCCGTCTGGGAGCGGCTGAGCAATCCCTGCGGATTGTCAGGGGATTCGGGATTCCTGCGGGAGATACGGTTCCGAAGTTATTTGTTGAACCGGAAACCTTGGGAAGGATGAAAAACCTTTTAGACAATCATGGGGTTTATTCCCAGGCGCAGGACGACGCCCCCAAAGGCTTTATTACCTTAAACCCTTTTTCACGCTGGTCTTATAAAGAATGGCCGTTGGACAACTGGGTTGCCATCGGCGCGTGGTTGTGTACGGAATATCGCCTTCCCGCGGTAATTGTCGGTTCGGCGATGGAGAGGGAACGGGCGGAAGCGCTGGTGAAAAGCGGGAGCGGTGTGGTGAAAATACACAATCTGGCCGGTGAAACGAACCTGAAGGAGCTGGCGGCTTTGTTGAGCCTCAGCCGTTTGCACGTGGGGGTGGACAGTGCCGCCCCACACATTGCTGCCGCCGTGGGAACGCCCACCATCACTATTTACGGACCGTCCGACTGGCGGGACTGGGCGCCGGTGGGTGAACCGCACCAGGTGGTAACCTTGGATATGGATTGCTCGCCCTGCCATCAAAAAGGCTGCGATGGACAAGGTCGCAGCCGGTGCCTGGAAAACATGAGCGTCGGCCAGGTACAGACGGCGATTATGCGAGCGGTTTCGCCTCGTCAATGAGCATGATCGGGATGCCTTCCCTGATTTCATAGCGCAGTTTGCAGGCATGGCAGATTAGGCCATCCTGACCTTCGTTTAACTTAATTTCCCCTTTACATTTGGGACAGGCCATAATTTCAAGTAGTTCTTTACTGATAGTCATAGTTTTTCCTCTTTCCTTCCCGCCTGAGCAGTCTCAGTCTTTTCTTTCAGTTTTTCCTTAACCCCTTCCAGGACCTCTTCCACGGTAATTCCCTCCATGCATCCCCTCGTAGGGCACTGCTTCAAGAAGCAGGGGCTGCACGGCAACGTCTTTCTGATCACAGTGTGACCGAACCCGTAAGGCCCCGTCCGCCGGGGATCTGTAGGCCCGAAAAGGGCTACGACGGGTGTGCCGACGGCAGCGGCGATATGCATCGGTCCAGAGTCGGTGGTCACGACTACGGCGGCTTGCCGGTAAAGACATGCCAGATCCTTTAAGGTCGTCTGTCCGGCCAGGTCAAGGAATTTTGCTGTTTTAACTTTAACTTTCTTGAGAATCGATTCGGCATAGGGCTTTTCATGGGCGCTGCCCGTTATGACGACGGGAATATCCAGTTCTCCGGCAATCCTGTCTGCCAGCATGGCGAATCTGTCTTGCCGCCAGAGCTTGGTATCCCATAAGGCCACTGGATTTATGGCCACAAAGGGTTCATTGATGTCAAGATGACTTTTACTCAGCAGTGCCGATACCTTTTGGATGTTGCGATCGTCGGAAGGAATGAGAAACTCCGGAGTGTTCACGCCATTCGCCTTACCGCTTTTAGCCCCCAGGTAGGCCGGAAAATCCAGATAGCGATCCACGGCATGCTTGCCCATATCTTCCGGGATCTTTTCGGTGTAGAATAAACCGCTCCCTTCCTGCATGCTATGGAAACCCAGTTTCCTGGTGCCGCCGCTCAGCCAGACGAGAACGGCACTTTTAAAAAGTCCGTGGAAATCAATAACCAGATCATAATTGCGATCCCGCAGGGCGGCTACGAATAACCTTATTTCCTTGATGTTTTTACTAAAATTCCCCTTTGCCATATCCTGTTGCCAGTGCTTTCTTCGGGAGACCAGGACGCGATCCAGATAGGGATGACTCTCGATAAGATCAGCGGCCGCCTCTTCGATAACCCAAGTAATATGGGCTTGTGGGTAGAGCTGTCTCAGGGCCGCAAGTGAGGGCAGGGTATGCACCACGTCTCCGATGGCGCTGAGTTTAACGATCAGAATATTCACAAAGTTTCCCTGTCCCTTAGCAACCACTTGACCGCCTCAAGGACATCCTGCGCAATATAGTCCGGGTGGGTTGATCCCATATCGGCGACCTTTCCATAACCCGTCTGGACGATGATTCCTTTCGCCCCCGCTCTTTGTCCCGCCTCCACGTCCTTGGGCATATCTCCGATCATATAGGACTTGCCAAGATCAATCACCAGATCTTCCGCCGCCTTCAAAAGGAGCCCCGGTTCCGGCTTTCGGCAGGAGCAGGCCTGCCGGTATTGTCCCATGCCCTCCGTCGGGTGGTGCGGGCAATAATAAAAGCCATCAATTACGGCCCTTTCCTTCAGGAAAAGACTTCGCATTTCTTCATGAACCCTGCCGACGAAAACCTCGTTAAAAAATCCCCGCCCAATGCCTGACTGGTTCGTTATCACCACGGTTTTCATCCCGGCTTGATTAATCAGTCGCACGGCCCCAAAGGCCTCGGGAAGCACACGGAGTTTCTCAAGGCTGTCCAGATACCCCACCTCTTCATTGATCGTTCCATCCCTGTCAAGAAAAACCGCCGCAACCATTGTCATTAAGTCTTCATCGCCTCTCATGATTTATATTTCGACGCCTTCGCAAACTCAAAAATCCTGTCATTCCCGCGAAGGCGTCAGGCTTTAATTGCTTGACGAACGGCGGCTACGACCTCTTCGACGCCGATGAGGTTCATGCACCGGAAATCCGTCGGGCAGACGGTCTTCAGACAGGGACTACAATCCACGGGTTTCCGGATGATAATATTTTTTTCGCCGGGGGGAGACGTGGTGACAGGATTTGTCGAGCCAAAAATCGCCACGGTTGGCACATTCATGGCGCCGGCAACGTGCATCAGGCCAGAATCATTGGTAATAAAGGCATGACAGCGGGCAATGAGGGCCATGACCTCCCGGACCGAGGTCTTTCCGGCGAGATTCAGGCAGTGGCCCTGAATGTTTGTTGCGATGGCGTCTGTAACATCCTGATCCTGCTTGCTGCCGAAGAGGATGATAGTTCCCCCATATTCCCTGATGATTTCTGCCGCAACGGCGGCGAAGCGATCCACCGGCCATCTTTTGGCGGGACCATAGGTGGCGCCCGGGGCCATACCGACGATCAGTTGATCCCAGCTTTCCGGGATTTTTAACCACTCGTCAGCCATTGAACGGGTATCCGGCCGGAGGTCCAGGCAGAGATTTCGTCCGGCGGAATCGCAGCCAAGGGCCTTGACCATCTCCAGGTAATAATCGATCTGATGGATCTGTCGGATGGCCGGTGTGCGACGAACAGCATGGGTCAGCAGCCATCCCCGGGCGTCGGAGTTATAGCCTGCACGGATAGGGATTCCCGACAAGCGGGCAATAATGGCGGCCTCAATGGCGTTTTGGAGGAGGATTGCCATGTCGAAGCGGTATTGACGAAGTTCGCCTGCCAGGCGGATTATCCCTGCAGGACCTCGATGGGCCCCTGGGTCTTCAAAGTTTAGAATCCGGTCAATATCGTTTGATTCCCTGTATACGTCAGCCACCCAGGGTTTGGCAAGGACAGAGATCCGCACCTGCGGCCAGGTCCTGCGGATCGCGGCGATGGCAGGCAGGGTCATGACGGCGTCGCCGATCCAGTTTGTCCCCCGAATAAGGATCTCCCGGATACCTTCCCGAGGAAGGCGTTTGTTGCCCCGGACAATCAGTGGTGCAGGTAAATAAGAATTTTGCATAATGGGAAAATATCCACAATTTACATGAAACATTCGTGGCGGGTTTCCGCAACCCCATTACCACTCTTGCCCCTTCTTTGAAGGGGCAAGAGCTACAGGATACATCTAATATCTTTACTCTTTCTGACAGAGCTTTGTCTTCCAGCGCTGGTGGAGCCAGAACCACTGATCGGGATAGCGTCTCACCATGGCTTCGACGACTTTCGTGAAGCGCTGGGTGTTGGTAAAGAGGTCTTTTTCATAATCGCCCGTGTCATCGATCGGGACTGCCTCCTGGATAATGAAGCGGTATCTCCCGTCGGGCATGCGGGGCATGAAGGCCGGGATCACCGGCGCCCCGGTACGCATGGCCAGGACGGCCAGCCCCACGGCGGTGCAGGCAGGCCTTCCGAAAAAGTCCACAAAGACGCCTTCCCGGGCCGAAACATTCTGATCACTCAGAATGCCGAGGGCATTGTTATTCCCCAAAAGACGGGTTATTGTCTTGCCGGAACCACCCTTGGGAATGACCGTATTGCCGTTAAGCGTCCGTACCCAGGCGGTCAGGTTTTCGAGTATGGGGCTATCCAAGGGGCGGTAAACGATATTCATGGGTTTTCTGACCATCGGGAAGGCCACCGTCATCATCTCCCAGTTGCCGAAATGGGCGACGATCGATAGTAATCCCTTGCCCTTGGCAAAGGTCTGGTCGATGTTCTCCAGACCCTCGAATTCCACCCATTCATGAACATTCTCCCTGGTAATAAAGGGGATCTCGAAGAAATCCGCCGCGACGAGGCCCAGATGGCGATAAACGCCTTTGGCGATGCGGATCAGCTCTCCCGTGTCCTTTTCCGGATAGGCCCGGTGGAGGTTGTGGAGGGTGATCAGGCGCTGCTTTGCCGAGAGATGGTAAAAAAGCCGCAACAGGCCCCGGAAAAAAAGCCTGCGCCAGGATAAAGGGACGCATTTGAACAGAAAGATGATAATGCTCGTGGATTTCTCTTTTTTCATCTTCTCAGTATAGTCTCTATGGTTTCAAGAAAAGTTTTTTCATCAGGATCCATATGAAGCCCAACTCTCAGGATGACGATGGTCTGATAGAAATCTTGAAATTTTAAAAGTTTCACCCCGTCTTTTTCTGTGGTTATAACCATTTCCGCATTCATGGCTTTTGCTTCCCCGGCAATCGCCTGCACGTCTGCTTGCTTGTAGAAATAATGATCGGGAAAGGCAAGGAATTTAATGATCGTCGCCCCTAGTTCCTCCAGGGTGGCGCGAAATTTGTCGGGTGCGGCGATACCGGTAAATGCATAGATCTTCTTGCCCTGAAGCACGCCGGGAGGAAGAATCGAATTATTATTTTCTTGAATCTGACTCGTTTCCACGCTCCCGAGTGGGAACGAGTTAATGCTTGGGAACGATTTATCCTTTCCCTGGATGATTTCAAGCGGTTGATATCGTGCTCGAAAAACAGGCATATTATCAGAGAGAGTGGGCTTCTTTCTCTCTGTCTCTCCCCCCGAAATCCCAGTTGTTACGATAATGTCAGCTCGGTTGAGGGCGGCCGGCGATTCACGAAGAGGTCCCGCGGGTAGCAGCCGCCCGTTGCCGAAAGGCCTGTCCTCGTCCAGCAGCACAATATTGACGTCCCGAAAGAGCCCCCGGTGCTGGAAGGCGTCATCAAGGACAAGGACATCGGCGCCGAATTTTTCGATGGCTAATTTGCCGGAAATGCAGCGATCAGGGCCGGTAAGCACAGGAATGCCGGGGGCAGCCGCAGCGATCAAAACCGGTTCATCGCCTGCCTCCTCGGGACTAAGGAGGATGCTTGCTCCATCGGAGACAACATTGCCGCTGGTTGTCAGGCGGCCTCCATAGCCTCTGCTCAGGACAGCGGGGCGGAAACCGTGCGCTTTCAATCCGTTGGCGGTGAGGACCGTCATGGGCGTCTTGCCTGTGCCTCCGGCGGTAATATTTCCGATACTAATTACCGGACATGGAAGTTTAACCTGTTTGAGAATGCCCCGGTCATACAATTGATTTCTTAATGCCACGATTGCCCCATAGGCAAAGGAAAAGGGCATCATAGTGATCAGGAAAGGATGAGTCCGTGCCAGTTGCCCCTCCGGATACCAGTATGATCCAAGTTTAGTATGTAGACTTTTCATTGCTGATCAGACAAGGGCCGGGAGTTTTGCGTAACAGCGAAAGATGGTTCGCATGCGGCGAATCAAATGTTTTTCGCCGTTCCGAGATTGATCTGAAAGTTAAGTTATTAATCATAATTACATGCAAACTTACCAGAAGCGAAAAAGATTTTTGAGCCGCAGCGAAGCCATCTTTCAAAGGTCCCAATGCAGCGATGATTAGTTGATGAAGCATACATGACGGCTTGCCATCACAAAGGGGGATGAAAGCGAAGCTTAATGTTCATAAAATGATTCGCAGACCCATCCCCACTCTAACCCTCCCCTCGAAGGGGAGGGAAAATATAGA
Organism: Syntrophales bacterium; assembly: GCA_041664405.1. GTDB lineage: Bacteria > Desulfobacterota > Syntrophia > Syntrophales > UBA8958 > UBA8958. Next base: position 8,748 of record JBAYKV010000016.1, on the reverse strand, counting down.
TGCGATGATTTCAATTAGTCGTTGAGGGATTTTCATGTGAACCGTCATCCTCGCTAAATTGCATCTGATAGAGCTTGAAATATTCGCCCTTCCTGTCAAGAAGATATTCGTGGGTTCCTTCCTCGACGATTTTGCCGTTAACCAGGACAATGATCCGGTCGGCGTTTCTGATTGTCGAGAGGCGATGGGCGATCATCAGGGTGGTACGGCCGGCCATAAGGTTATCCAGGGCCTTTTGTACTTCGATTTCCGCTTCCGTGTCGAGGGAGGAGGTGGCCTCATCGAGGATGAGAATCGGGGCGTCCTTGAGGATGGCCCGGGCGATGGAAATCCGTTGCCTCTCGCCGCCGGAAAGTTTCGTTCCCTGTTCCCCGATAACGGTATCATATCCCAGGGGAAGCTGCATAATGAAGTCGTGGGCGTACGCGGCCTGGGCGGCCTGGATGATTTCTCTCTCGCTTCTTTGAATATCCCCGTAGGCAATGTTATTTTTCACGGTGTCGTTAAAAAGAATGGTCTGTTGCGTCACCATGGCGACCTGTTCGCGGAGGGATTCGACGGTGACGTCCCGGACATCGTGCCCGTCGATCAACAACCGTCCTGCCGAGACATCATAGAAACGGGGGATGAGGTTGACCAGGGTTGTTTTCCCGCCGCCGCTCATGCCGACAAAGGCCACAACCTCGCCGGATTTGATGGACAGGTTGATGTCTTTCAGGACGGGCGTCTCCTCGTAGCGGAAGGTGACATTCTCGATATCGATTCCACGGGAGATTCTGGGAAGTGGAACCGCCTGCTCGTTGTTACTGATTTCCGGCTCCATATCAATGATGCTGAATACCCGCTCGGCCCCGGCAATGCCCTGCTGAATCGTATTATTCACGTTCGTCAGGCGTTTGACGGGCTCATAAAGCAGGATCAGCGCCGCCAGAAAGGAAAAGAAGGTGCCCGGGGTGGCGCCACCCTTGATAACCTGGAGGCCGCCATAAAAAACAATCACCGCGATGCCGATCCCCCCCAGGAACTCCATCAAGGGACTCGAGGCGGCATTGATGGATACAGCCTTGATATTCAATCTGAAAAAGCGCTCATTCTCTTCTGAAAAGCGTTTATTTTCGTAGTCTTCCATGCCGAAGGCCTTGACGATCCGCGTGCCGGAGATCGTTTCATGGAGGAGGGTAGTCAGGGTGCCCATGGTAATCTGGGAGCGGGTGGCTATACTGCGCATCTTTTTACCGAACTTGGCGATGGGATAGATGATGAGGGGGAAAATAACCATGGCGATGGCGGCCAGTTTCCAATCCCGGTAAAAAATGACAAAAACAAGGCCAACCAATGAAAATGTATCCTTGAACATACTGGTGACGGCATCGGAAACCGCGCCCTGGAGGGCGCCGACATCATTTGTGATCCGGGACATCAACACCCCGGTAGGATGTTTGGTAAAAAAGGAAAGAGATTGCTTCTGGATCTGCTGGTAAAGCTTGTTGCGCAGATCGGCTACCACCCGTAGCCCGATCTGGTTCATCAGGACCGTTTGTCCGTAACTGCACAGACCCTTGGCCGCGTAGATCAACACGACCGCAATGGGAACCCAGATGAGGGTCTGGATGTCTTTCCTGAGGAAGATATCATCCAGAGCGGGTTGTACGAGAAAGGCGAGGCCCGAAGTGGATGCCCCCACGACGAGCATGCAGCCAAGGGCCATCATGAATCGACCCGCGTGGGGTTTTGCCAAGTTCAAGAGGCGCTTGAAAATATCCATTTTTTACATTATCTCCAGTGCCGATTGGGCAGCCCGCCGGGCCGCTCCCGGGCTTCCCAGTTTCTCCCTGATCCCGGACAGGTCCTTCCGGATCTGCCTTTTTCTTTCTTCATCGGTCAGGATCGCCAGCAGCTCTTTAGCCATCCGTTCCGGATTGGCATCACCCTGGATCAACTCCGGGACGATAGTCCTGCCGGCAATGATATTTGCCAGACCGATGTGGCTCACATTCACGAACATCCGTCCCATCAGAAAAGAGAAAGGGGACATCTTATAGACAATGATCATGGGTGTACCGATCAGGGCGGTTTCCAGCGTGGCCGTACCCGAGGCAACCATGGCCGCGTCGCAGACGGCCAGGACATCGTAGATCTCACCGTGGATGATCCTTATGTCCAGCTCCTCCTGGTACGGTTTGAGCACTTCCGCGATATAGTCCTGATCCAGGGTATCGGCCAGAGGGAGAACAAACTGCACTGCCGGAAGGGCATCCTTTAAAATCAAAGCGGTTTTGAGCATTTCCGGCAGCAGTTTTGTGACCTCGCTCAACCTGCTTCCCGGCAGGATGCCCACGGTGATCGTTCCGTCTTTAAGATTGAATTTATGCAATGCCTCCAGTCTCGTATAGCCGGTTTTTACAACATCGAGAAGGGGATGTCCCACAAACACGGCATCCACCCCCGCCTGATTATACATCTCGGCTTCAAAGGGCAGGATGACGGCCATTTTTGCGACGTATTTCTTGATTTGTCCGATTCTTCCCCGGCGCCATGCCCATACCTGGGGACTTATATAGTAAAATACCTTGATGCCCTTCTTTGCTGCCGCCTTTGCCATGGGCATGTTGAAATCCGGATAATCGATCAGGATAACCAGGGCCGGGCGCTCCTCAAGGAGGGATTTCTTCAGGCGCCTCATGACCCCCAGGATCATGCCTAATTTGGAAAATACCTCGGTCAGACCCACAACGGCCATGTCTGCGGCGTTAGCGATCTGCCGGACTCCCGCCGCTTTCATCTTCGGGCCCCCGACGCCATAGAATTCCAGGGAGGAATCGAGACGGTGCATGGCCCGGACGAGGTTGGCCCCATGAAGATCCCCCGAGGCTTCCCCGGCCACGATCATCACTTTTCTGGGGTCAGACTTGGTTATTGACATTGACGTTGGATGTCAATAACCAAGTCTGACCCCATCCTTGCTTTTGCCTTCTCCATCTCCCCGGAAATATTCAAGGCCAGCTCCAGGGCGTCCCGGCCATCCTTACCGGTAACTAAAGGCGTCGAGCTGTTCCGGATGGAATCTACAAACGAGCGTATCTCTTCCTCCAGGGGGTCATGCTGGATCACTTCCACGGCATTGCTGATAATATCCAGTTTGCCTTTTTCACCTATCTTTTTGCTGAGGGAAACAAGTTCCCGTTTGCTGTAGTCGACGGCGTGATAACCTTCGATGCCGAAAAAGCGGATCTTCTGCATGGTCTTTCCCGTGACCCGACTGGCCGTGATATTGGCGACGCAACCGCTCTTGAATTTCAGGCGCACATTAGCAATATCCGCCTGCTCGGAGAGAACGGAAACACCCACAGCGTCGATCGCCTCGATGGGGGAATTAACAAAATGAAGAATAATGTCAAGATCATGGATCATAAGATCGAGAATGACATCCACATCCGTTCCTCTTTCGAAGAAGGGGTGGAGGCGATGGGCTTCGATGAAAAGGGGTTTTTTTATTACCTTGGCTAAAGCGATTACCGCCGGATTAAACCTTTCTACGAACCCGACCTGGAGGAGGGCCCGGTTTTTTGCGGCGACGGCGATCAGTTCATCGGCCTCATGAAGGGCAACGGTAATCGGTTTTTCCAGGAGGACATGAACGCCGGCGTCGAGGAAGGTCTTGGCCGTTTCATAATGAAAGGGCGTCGGGACGGCAATACTGACGGCATCGACAGCGCCGATTAATTCCCGGTGATCAAAACATGACCGGCAGCCATACTGTTCGGCGGCCCGGCATGCCCTGTCCTCAATAACATCTGCTACCGCCGTAATTACGCAGCCTTCCATTTTACGGTATTTTTGCAGATGATAATTGCCAAGGTGGCCGATGCCAATGACGCCGATACGGATGTCTTTCATTACCGGCAGATGCCTCGCTGTGAATTCTGAATGAAGTCGACAAACTGACGAACTTCCGGAATGTCGTCAACCTCTGTTTTTACCTTCCCTATTGCCGTCTTCAGCAACAGGGATGACCTGAAAACAAGGCGATAGGCCTGCTTCAATGACTGGATTGTCTCAGGGGAGAAGTTTCTCCTCTTAAGGCCGATCAAATTGAGGCCATACAGTTTGGCTGTATTCCCCGAGGCCATGACAAAGGGAGGGACGTCCTTAGCGACGGCGGAACAGCCCCCAATGATGCAATGAGCGCCGATGCGGACGAACTGGTGGATCCCCGTCAGCCCCCCGATGATGGCGTTATCCTCGACGTGGATGTGTCCGGCCAGGTTGGCGGCATTGGCCATGACGATACGATTGCCAAGTTTGCAATTGTGGGCGACATGACAATAGGCCATCAACAGATTGTAATCACCCATGATGGTTACCCCGATATCTGCCGAGGTTGCCCGGTGAATCGTTACATACTCCCGGATCGTGTTGTAATTCCCGATGATTGTCCGGGTTGCCTCTCCCTTGAATTTCAGGTCCTGAGGGACGGCGCCGATGGAGGCGAACTGAAAAATTCTGCAACCCTCACCGATATCCGTCTGGCTATCAATGACGACATGGGGGCCGATAATCGTGTTTTTACCGATATTTACATCAGAGCCGATAATCGAGTAGGGACCAATTTCTACGCCCTCTCCCAGATGGGCTTCCGATGAGATGATGGCGGTGGGATGGATCTTCATGTGTTAGCTTTTTCCCCTTCCTTTTCTTTGATAATTTTTTCAAGAGCTTCGACGCGCCGGTTGAGGGCGGTGATTTTACTTCTCATCTCCGGGAGTTTGGGAAGCGTTGCCACCACCCGCCGCCATTCCCGGTAAGGCTGCTGGGGCGACCCGGCGCAAATCTGTCCGGGGGGAATATCCTTATGGATGCCGGCTCCGGCGGCAATCATGGCATGGTCTCCGATGTTGAGATGACCTACCACCCCGGCCTGACCGCCGATCATGACGCTTTCCCCGATTTTTGTGCTGCCGGAAATGCCGACCTGAGCGACAATGATCGAGTTTGCCCCGATTACAACATTGTGAGCAATCTGAACCAGATTGTCTATTTTAACGCCCCTTTGTATCCATGTTCTGCCGAGGGTCGCCCGATCAATAGTTGTATTGGCGCCGATTTCGACATCATCATCGATCTGTACTATCCCCACTTGGGGGATCTTCCGGTTTTCCTGCCCCGGCATGGCGAAACCAAAACCATCGCTGCCGATAACCACGCCCCCATGGAGAGTGACCCGTTTACCGATGACACATCCCCGGTAAACCGTCACATTGGGATAAAGGACAGATCCCTCATCAATAGTTACGTCGCAGTCGATAACGACGCCGGGGTAGAGGATGACATCTTTTGCGATCCGGGTCCGGGGGCCTACATAAACATGCGGGTAGATCGAGGCCTCAGGGGATACAAGGGCGTTTTCTCCTATGAAAGCCAGGGGGTGGATGCCTGCCGTTGGATGCAGTTCCCCGTAAAAATGTTCAAGCAGTTTGCCGAAGGCAACATAGGGTTCCTGGACAACGAGCAGGTTCTTACCTGTGCTTTCCGTCCCCGGTTTTACTAAAATAGCGGAAGCTTTTGTAGTTACAAGTTTTTCACCGTATTTGGGGTTGGCGAAAAACGAAATATCACCGCTTTTCGCTTCATCGAGACTATTAACCCCGCTGATGATGACGTTGGCGTCGCCAATGATTTTGCCGTCCAGCAGGACGGCCAGTTCGCTTAATGCCTTTTCCAAGAATATACTACCTTGACTTCTTGAGCTTATTGAATTCTTGCGTGACCCTTTGTGTCAGGTTATTGTCCTTGGTATGGTAAGCAATGGTAGGGTTGCTCAGATCCATGATGAGGGTGTAGCCTTCCTTCTCACCGATATTGCTTACGATCTTCATTATTTCCGGGACATTCTTGCTCAGGAATTCCTGACGGCGTCCTTGAATATCCTCGTTGGCGTCTTTAACCAGATCCTGATAGTCGCGGAACTTTTTCTGGTAGGCCTGCTCCTTGTCTTTCATGGCTTTTTCGGTCAGGACAGGGCGCTGCTTTTCCAACTCGTCCTTCAGCTGTTGTAATGCCTTCTCCTTGTCCTGGATGGTCTTTCTGGTTTTTTCAAAGCTCTTTTTGAGCTCTTCTCCCGTAGCCTTGCCGATATCGGAGTTCATCAGGACCTCTTCCACATGAATAAAGCCGATTTTTTCAGCCCTTGACAATTGAGGATTCCCCAGGGAAAGGGAAAAAACAAGACCAGCCACAATTGCCATAAATAGATATTTTTTCATGATCATCCTCCATATTTGTTAATCATTACATATTCATGCCGATGGTGAATTCCCATCTGTACGGATCTTCACCCGGCTTCCTGTCCAAAACATAACCCCATTCAATTCGCAACGGACCGATGGGAGAATACCAGCGGACACCCGCTCCAGCGGTTTGCCGCATATCACCGAGATGATACCCCCCGAATGACTGTCCGTCGCCCCAGGCGTTGCCGGTATCATAGAACACGACCCCCTTCATGCCCGCATTCTTGATGAGCGGGAAAACAAAGTCGGCGTTTAAACACAGCATGGTCGTGCCGCCGATCAGGTCATTCGTTAAGGGATCTCTGGGACCGATATCCCTTAACCCCCTCAAGGTGCTTATCCCTCCGAGGTAATACCTTTCATAAATGGGAATCTGTTGGCCTTCATTTGCCTGGAGATAGCCTATTCGTCCCCGGATGTCAAAGACGGTTTCTAACGGAAACGGAAAGTAAAAGGCCGTAGAACCCGTATATTTGGTGAAACTTGTCGACCCCCCCAGCGGTCCGCCGGCCAGGAGAACCGTGCCCGCGTTTTTCGAACCGGTACTGGGGAAAAAGTTGTCGTCTGTCGTGTCCCGGGAAAGAGTGAACCCCATACTGCTCGTCGTGGAGGTCCCCGCCTGTGACTTGATATAATCCGATGCCGTGGATAGAACATCCTGCACATCTGTAAATGCCAGGGTGTAGGAGACATAGCCCATGATCTTATCCCAAACGGGATGTCCGAAAACGGCGCCAAAGCCCTTAGTGCTCAGATTGTAGGTATCATAGCTGCGGGTAGAATTCCAAAGGTCGAACTTACTCCATATGGGCATGTCAAATAGCCACGGCTCTGTAAAGGAGAGATCGTAATAGGTCGATACGGAGCCGATATTGGCCTTCAGGTTCAGGATCTGCCCCCGGCCGAAGAGATTCTCCTGGGATACCGAGGCCATCGCCATCGCCTTATCCAGGGCGCTGTATCCGGCGCCCATACTGAACATGCCCGTCGGCTTTTCCTTGACGCGGATATTGACATCGGCAAGGGTGTCATCGGGACCCTTTTCGGATTGAAAATCCACTTCCTCAAAATATCTCATGCGCATCAGATTACTGTAACTGCCTTTCAGATTCGTACTGTTGTAAAGGTCTCCTTCTGCGAACAGGAGATTTCTCCTGATGACCTTGTCTCTGGTCTTGGTGTTTCCGGATAAAGATATCCGGTTAAAATAAACAGTATTACCTTTCTTGACCTGATACATGACATCTACGGTTAGGTCCTTCTCGTTGACTTTGGTCATGGGAGAGACATCTGCGTAAGCATAGCCTTCATCATTACAGGCCTGAGTCAGCAGCTCTATATCTTTAATGATGGCCCCGCGGTCAAAATTGTCCTGTTTCCTGATATTCAATTTTCCCATCAGTTCCGAGCGTTTTATTTTCAGCGAATCGCCCGTAATGTCCACCCTGCCGATTTTAAACCTTCGGCCTTCGGTGATGGGAATCTTGATGTAGATGCCTTTTTTATCGAAGCTGATATTCGGTTCCCCCACATGGGCGTTGATAAACCCGTTATTCAGGTAAAAGGCGTTGAGCTTGTTTACGTCCTGCTTGAGATCGTCTTTTTTGAGAAGTCCCGAATCGGAAAAATAATGAAAAAATCCCTGCTCTTCGGTCTTCATCAGGCCCTTGAGTTCTTTATCCCGGTAAGACTGGTTTCCCTCGAAAGAGATCTTTTTAATGTAGGTCTTGTCATTTTCCTTGATGCTGAAGATGACGCGAATGTCTTTTTCTTTTTCCTTTTCAACGCTATAGGTGATTTCGGCGTTGTAATAGCCTTTGTTATCGTAAAGGGTTTTGATCTTCTCGATAGAGGATGTAATCTTTTCCCGATTCAGGGCTTGGCGGGTCTTGAAAGTCAGGGCGGCTTCAATATCTTTGGTGTCTAATTTCTTGTTTCCCTTGATTTGAATATCCGTGATGAGACCCTTTTCTTTCACGGTGAAGGTGATTATCCGTCCGTCCGCTGTTTCCGTGACGTCGGCGACCACGTCGTCAAAATATCCAAGTTTGTAGATGGCCCGGATATCATCGGCGAGACCGCTTTCGGAGTAAATACTTCCCTGGGTGCTCTTGAGGACCTGATTAAGGGCGCTGCTTTCGATCTTTTTGTTTCCCTGGAAACCGATGCGGGCAATTCTTTGGGTTGCGGCTATCTTGATCAGTATGTCCCCGCGCAGTTGGGCGGCTATGGAAGAGACACTTTCCGGGCCTTTTCCCTGTGCGGAATATGGCGGCAGAAATTTGCCGGCCGTTACGTCATAGATCTTTACATCTACATTCAGTCTTTCCCCTAATTCGGTCAGGGTTCCGGAGACGACGTATGCCGTCCCCGTGATCCTTCCCATGGCGACGACGGTTGCGTCATCCCCTTTTCGATCCGCCATGAGCTGCATGATCTTTTCCTTGGGGGTGAGCTG
>JBAYKV010000015.1:0-26248 GCA_041664405.1 Syntrophales bacterium | reverse complement strand
CTTGCCCTCGAAAAAGTCCATCAACGCCGCCCCCATATCCGGGCGGTCTTTGCAGGACCGGCCTTGGATCAGGATTACAGTGCCCGGTTCCAGGAAGAGATCCGGCGCCTTCACTCATTTGCCTGCTGGCTTCCCGCTATCTCTCCCCAGTCCATGCGGTCGGCTTACCAGGGGGCGGATATTGTTCTGAATACCTCTTTTTCAGAGGGGTTTTCCAATGTCCTCATCGAAGCCATCGCCTCGGAGAAACCGCTCCTGGCTAGAGATATTGAAGGAAACCGCTGGCCTGTCAAAGGGAGTGATGGAGACCGGCCCTGCGGCCTCCTTTACGATCCTCGAAATATGGATGATTTCATCGGGAAAGCCATCCGCCTTACCGACGACGGCCTTTTCCGCGCCAACCTGACGCAGACCTGCCGGGAGCGCGCCGCGGCCTGGCCCCCTCCGGAAATGGAAATAAAGGGTCTGATTGCCGCGTATCAATATGCCATTAATCTGGGAACGCCACACTAATTTGTTTGGAGGAAAGGTGAGAAATATCAAAGAAAATAAATGGAAGGGTAGTTTCAGTTGGGTTGCTTTCGTGCTGGCTGTACTGATCATGCCTGTCCTCGTCCTGCCCCTGGAGGCGGCGGAGGTGAAAAATATTGTCATCCAGAAGGTGGAGAACCGGTTGCTTTTCACCTATGACCTCGAGGGGGAGGAAAACACGGCGATGGTGTCGGTTTATGTGACCGTTGGCGACAAAACCTACCCGGCTAAAAGTCTTCGCCTGGAAGGCGATCTGGGCAAGGTCCGACCGGGGCGGAACAGACGTGTTGTCTGGTATGTGTTAAACGATTTCCCCGCAGGGGTAAATCAAGCGGTAAGTGTGGAAATATTCGCGGGATTACCAGGTATTATCAACAACATCGGCATGAATTTTGTCCTCCTTCCCGCCGGGTCCGTCGTGATGGGCTCTCCCGCTGACGAACCCGGGCGCAACACGGACGAAATGCAGGAACGGGTGACCATCAGCCGGGCTTTTTATCTACAGACGACCGAGGTCACCCAGGGGCAGTGGAAAAGGGTTATGGGGACCAATCCCTCCCGTTTCAGTGATTGCGGTGAAGATTGTCCCGTAGAGCAAGTTTCCTGGCACGATGCCCAGGCATTCATCCGGAAGCTTAATGCGCAGGAGGGGACGAATCGCTACCGGCTGCCGACGGAGGCGGAGTGGGAATACGCCGCCCGGGCAGGAACGGCAACGGCCTATTTTTGGGGGAAAGAGCCTGATTGTTCCCGGGCGAACTATGGGAACAGCTTGTGGGGTTCCGAATGCAAGGGCGCCAATCCCGGTAAAACCGTGAAGGTTGGCAGCTTTCGCCCCAATACCTGGGGGCTTTATGATATGGCCGGCAATGTCTGGGAATGGGTCGATAACTGGTATGGACCTTATAATTCCAGCCAGATCATGACTTCCGATGTTCCCAGGTCAGGGGTCTTCCGGGTACACCGCGGCGGCGCCTGGGACAGTGACGCTGTCGCCTGCCGGTCAGCGCTGCGCGTCAAGGCCTTACCCGACATCAAACTCGGCCACTTGAAATTGAACCCGGGCAATCTCGGTTTCCGCCTTGCCAGGACGGCGGAATAGGGAAAATACTTGACAATATAAAGTTAGTATGCCAAATGTTTGCCTACCAATCATAGGGGAGCAGACATCATGAAAGACGACCGGCTCATATTTCTCATCTTTACTGCTCAGAACAAGTTACGGACTTACCTGAACAATGCCCTGGTTGCGGCGAATGTACGGGTGACGTTTGTTCAGGCGGGCATCCTTTTCCTTCTCAAGCAGAGCAACGGCCGGACCATGTCCGACCTGAGCCAGCTCATCGGAGTGGATAATTCAACCCTCACCGGCCTCGTGGATCGCCTGGAAAAGGTGGGTTTCGTTGCCCGTCAGGCCAGTCCCACGGATCGGCGCTCCCTGCTTATTCAGGTAACTCCGGAAGGAATTGCCGAAGGGGACAAGGCCAAGATGATCATCAAAAGGGTTAATGAAGAAATAAAGACCGGCTTCCCCCTGGAGGAAATGGAGATATTTAAAAAAATTCTCAGGTCTTTTTTCGAGAAATTCAATAAAAACGGTGGGCAACAGAAATGATGGACTATAACTTTCGAATAAATAAGGAACTTTCCGAATTCATAGAAAAAGGGTCCCGTTTGGCCCGCGAGGAGATCGCCCCGTGGGTGGCTCAGGGTGACCATGACGAATTCCCCATGCCCCTCTGGCGGAAACTGGGAGACGCAGGCCTGCTGGGAATCGCCATTCCCCGGGAATATGGTGGGTTGGGGATGGGTTATCTGGCGATTGCCCTTGTCGGGGAGGCTGTCGTTTCCCATGGGGGCAGTCTCGGGATCGGCCTTTCCTGGATGATCCATAATGTCGTGGCCCGGCTGGTATTTGCCGGGCTGGGGAGTGAAGGACAAAAATCCCGGTACCTTCCGGGGCTGGCCCAGGGAAGGATTACCGCCTCCATTTCCATTTCCGAGCCCGAGGTGGGCGCCCATCCCAAGTATCTGAAAACAAGAGCCGATTACCGGGGAGATGGTTATGTTGTCAACGGCGAAAAGGCATATCTGACCAATGGTCCATTTGTGGATCTCTATGTTGTCCTGGCCGTCACCGGGACCGAGTCTGCGGGGACAAAGAAACAATTTAGCGCCTTTATCGTTCCGAAGGAAACCCCGGGCGTCACCATGACCGCGCCAATGAAACTTGCCAATTTCAAGCCCTCCCCCCATTGCGGCATCAGGCTGGCTAACTGTGAAATTCCTACGGAAAATCTCGTTGGCCCGGAGGGGACAGCCTACCCGGACATCGCCATCGCCTTCCGGGAAATCGAAGATGTCACCCTTATGGGCCTCGTTCTGGGGGGGATCAACAGGCAGATGTCATTGTTATTAAAGGCGCTTCGACGGCAGGGAGGGGTGGTTGGTGAAGACTTGCAGGCTGATCTTGGCCGTCTCCAGTATCTCCGGGATACCCTCCGGCTTATTGCCTGCGAGGCGGCGCGGATTCTGGACAACGACGACAGTCACGAAGAATTGCTCTCCCTGGTTTTGTCTTTCCGGGAGTTGGCCCGGCATTTTCAGGAGGGTCTGGAAAGGTCGGCGGCGGCTACCCTGCTGACGGGTAACCAGGAATTCCTGATCCTGAGCAGCGACTTAGTAAGAGCCATCAATTTAGCAAGGAATGTCATGACATTAAAGCAGAAAAAGCAAGGATATAGAATATTCAGAGGTGCATAGTCAGATGAAATCCAGATATGAAGAACAATTTGCTTCCATCGACGCGGTCCTGGGAAATCTCCGGGACGTTGCCTATATTGCCAATCGACAGATGGCCATGACCGTTTATCTCGCTTGCCGCCTGGAAAAACCCATTCTCGTGGAGGGACCCGCCGGGGTGGGAAAAACGGAACTGGCCAAGGCAACGGCCGCCTGTCTGCAATTGCCTCTTATCCGGCTCCAGTGCTATGAAGGACTGGATGAGTCCAAGGCCCTCTATGAATGGAAATACGGCAAGCAGCTCCTCTATACACAACTCCTCAAAGACAAAATGGACGATATTATCAGCCGGGGAAACGGCTTCAAGACGGCCATGGACAAGCTGCATCAGTATGACGATATCTTCTTTTCCTGGCCCTTTCTCGAGCCCCGCCCTCTCCTCAAGGCCCTCCAGGAAAAGGATGGTTGTGTCCTGCTCATCGATGAAATAGACAAGTCGGACGATGAATTCGAGGCCTTTCTCCTAGAGATCCTTTCCGACTTCCAGGTTTCCGTGCCCGAGATCGGTACGGTGCAAGCCATAACCAAGCCCCTGGTTTTCTTGACGAGCAACAATACCCGGGAACTAAGCGAGGCCCTCAAGCGCCGTTGCCTCCACCTGTATATTTCCTTTCCCGAGGCGGCCCTGGAGCGGGAGATCATCCGCCGCCGCGTTCCCGACATTTCGGAGCACCTTACCCAGCAGGTTGTTAATTTCATTCATGATGTTCGCAAGCTGGACCTGAAAAAGGTCCCCTCCATCAGTGAAACCATCGACTGGGCGCGGGTCCTCGTGATCCTCCATGCCGAAACCCTGGATCCCGCTCTCGTCCGGGATACCCTGAATATTTTTATCAAGTTTGAAGACGATGTCGGCGTCGTAGCGGAGAAGGTTCACCAGCTTACGGCGATGGCGGTAAAGTAAAACATTTATGAACTAAACAGCAATCTCTGGATGCAGAAGGCTCTAAGAGGTAGAAATGGAAAGGGTTCTCGAAGATTTTGTCACCGCTGCCCGCACTGCCGGTGTCCGTATTTCCATTTCTGAGACCCTTGACGCCGTCCGGGCCGTTAAGGTTGTCGGTTACCGGGACCGCGCCCTCCTGAAGGATGCCCTTGCCGTTTCCATGGCCAAAACGGCGGGAGAAAAGACGATTCTTGAGGACTGTTTCGAGCGGTTCTTTACCTTCCGGCTTTTTGCCGCCGATCCCGACCGGGCCTCTAAAAATACGGACATGCCAAGCCTCTTGCAAACGGAATCGTCCCTGGTTCGCCTGCTCATGGAGGAGGATCGGGCTGGCCTCATTGGCGCCATGACCGAGGCGGCGCGTCTGGAAAACATCTCCCAAATCAGATACTTTACCCAGCGCAGCCTTTTCGCCCTGCGGATCCTCGGCCGGATGGGGGCGGGAGGGCTCGACGGCCAGATTCAGAACTTGGGCCGGATTGATACACCGGCTGCGGCTGCGGAGAAGGCCCGTCTCGAGAGCGCGAAGGCCTATCTTGTGGACAATGTAAGAAATTATGTGCAGAGCCAGTACGATCTCTTTGCCCGCAACGAAGGGGAAAGGCGTCTGGAAAGCGAACTGCGCCTTGTGAAACTGTCCAATCTGGAACAGCGTTACTTTGCCCGTATCCACAATATTATCCAGCGGATGGTCAAGCGTCTCAACGATCTTCACTCCCGCCGCCGCAAAGCGGCAAGAAGAGGGGTTCTGGATTTCAAGAGAACCCTGAGAGAAAACATCTCCTATCAGGGAATGCTGTTTGCGCCCTCCTGGAAGAGGAAAAAAATCGAACGCCCCCAGATTGTCGTCATCTGTGATATCAGTCGCTCCGTCCTGCGGACGGTGCGTTTTCTCCTCCTCTTCCTGTATGGTCTCAACCAGGAGATCGCCAAGATCCGGACCTTTGTCTTCTGTACGAATCTCGTCGAGGTCAGCGAGATCCTTGGAAACAGTCCTGTGGATGAGGCTTTGGCCCGGATCCAGGGGGGGACGAATATCCCCCTGATTATGGGGCGGACTGATTACGAGCGTTCTCTCGGTGATTTTCGCCGGGATCATATAGCAGCGGTGACGCGCAAGACGACCGTCCTTGTTCTCGGTGACGCCCGGAATAATTACAACGATCCCCATCCGGAGAATCTTAAGGCTATATACGAGCGTTGCAAGCGCCTTATCTGGCTCAATCCCGAAGTGCCGGCCTTCTGGGGATCAGGGGATTCGGAAATCAGCCATTATAAACCTTATTACACTATGATCAAGGAGTGTAACACCCTGGAGCACATCGAGCGATTGATAAGCGCCCTGGTCAGGCGCTAATCTATAAATCTGGTTAATCTATCGGGAGGGTTAGGATATGAATAATAAGGGTCGGGAAGAAAGATGTCAGGAATGCCTATTCTATGAAGTTCATTCCCAGGAGAATCGGGAAAATTGCCTCCGCTTTGCCCGCTTTGTTGATCATGTAATTACGGAATATACGAGAGATTGTGATTACTGGACCCCAGTTTCCTGATTTATCCCTTACTGGGGCCGAAGCCACTGGCGCAGCCAGGCAAGAACCGTGTCGTGCCATTGGAGAACATTCCGGGGTCTGAGGATCCAGTGGCCTTCATCGGGAAAGATCAGGAGTTCCGAAGCAACGCCCTGGCGCTGAAGGGCGCTGAAGAGGGCGAGACTCTGGGTGTAGGAGACCCGATAATCCTTCTGGCCGTGAATGATCAGGGTCGGTGTCCGCCAGTTCTTGATATAATCAAGGGGGTTATGCCGTCTAGGGTCGCCGAATTCCCACTCGGGAAACCACAGGGTATCCATTTCGTAGTGGGCCATGGGCTTATCGAAAAGACCGGCATGACTGACGAGACAGCGGAAACGGTCCGTTTGCCCACCGATCCAGTTGATCATGTAGCCGCCATAAGAGGGACCCAGGGCGGCCATCCTTTTTTCGTCGAGAAAGGGATACTCCTTCAGCACAAAATCGAGGCCCGTCATGAGATCTTCATAGGGCGCCCCTCCCCAGTCTCCCCGGATGGCATCGGTGAACGTCTGTCCATAGCCCGTTGAACCGTGAAAATCGATCTGCACGGCGGCATAGCCGGCCCCGGCGAAAACCTGGGGATTCCATCGGTAATGAAACTCATTGAGGTTGGATGTTTCCGGTCCGCCGTGAATTATAAAGGCGACGGGATATTTCCGGGCGGGATCGAAATCAACGGGATAAACGATCCGTCCATATACGGTATCCCCGTGGGCGCCCTTGAAGGTAAAGGCCCCGACCTTTCCAAAGCGGACATTTGCCACCCCGTCATAGTTCCATTTGGTGACCCGTTGAGACTCTTCATTCTTGCTTCCGAGCAGATAAAGCTCCGTCGGCTGATTCAGGGAATTCCAGGCAAAGAGGATACGCCCATCCGGCAGGGGCTGGGGGGCAAAGGTGTTTCCAGTTTTCATCAGCATCCGACTCCGGCCCGTCGCCACGTCCACGGCGAAGAGGGCATGCTGCCCCAGATGATCGGTGGTGCAATAAAGGGTTTTCCCGTCTTGAGACCAGGTCATAAAGTCGGGAGAGCAATCGCCGTTTGGGCCGTCTTCGACCCGTAGATCAAGAGCGCGTTCCTCTCCCGAAACTATATTCCTCAACCGAATCCGGTAGCGGTCCGCCTCATGACCCGGCTGGCTCATGGCCAGATAGGCGAGGGTCCTGCCGTCGGGGGAGAAACGGGGCTGCGTATCCGTGGCGGGATTTTTCGTAATCCGCACTGGCTTTGTTTCTGACTGCAGGGAAACCATGAAGAGGTCGCTGTTTGTTGACCACGCTTCCTTGCGCCCTTCATCCTTGGCCGTAAAAACCAGGGTCCCGCCGTCGGGAGAAAGGGAGAATTCCTCCGTCCCCCCAGCCGGTTTTGACGGACAATCTGCGTCCATGGCCGCCATGACGTCCCGGGCCGGACCTCCGGGAAGGGGATAAAAAAACAGGTGGCTACGGGTGCCATCATTCCATTTATCCCAATTGCGGACCATGAGCCGGTCGAAGACCATGCCCGACCCGGTCTGATTTGCCTTTTCCGCCAGCATCGTCCTGGTTTCCTCCGGTGTCCTGCCGGGAAAGACAGCCAGGGACAGAATCAGAAAGCGCCCGTCCGGGGAAACTTCTAAGGCTCCCACATCAAGAGGAAAGTCTGTGACCGGGATGGGTTTTTTATAGGGTGGGGAGGTCTTCCAGACCTGCTGGGAACCGGAGCGGGTGGAAAGGAAATAAATGGCTTTGCCGTCCGGGGACCAGCGGGGATTCGTATCGTTAGCCTCTGCTGAGGGGTTGACGGCGAGAGAAGTTTTCTTCTGAATATCAGCTATTTGTATGGAAGTATGGCCTCGATTGGCGGTGAGATCGGCCCGCCAGACCGTGAAGGCGACTCGGCGCCCGTCCGGGGAAACTTGGGGATCGGCGATCCGTTCCATGGCCAACATGTCCCGAACGGAAAAGGAATGGTTCGTGGCTGAGACGACGGTCGGATTAAGGAGGCTGCCGGTCATGGTGTAAATGAAAAAGCTGGCAAAAATATAAGAAGCTCGTCTGAACATATTTGACAATTCCCTGAATCGATCTTTGAGTCGGTCCCTGATTTCGGCCCTTCCATTGGCTGGCAATATAGCACGGCGGCATTATTTTCACAATGATGACGGTGAGAAGAAAACTTTGACTTTCTCCTGGAAGTTTAATATACTCAAAAAGCTTATTAGATCCTACTCCCCTATCGTTTTTTTGAGCGGTGATATTTTGCCAAGCATGTGCCGAGTGAGTTCTTTACGGAGGCGGCAAAGGATAATAGCATGACTCTATCCGAAGAGAACCATCCCCCTTCTGATCAGATCCTTCCCTTGACGGAATCCCTTTTCCACCGTGTTGTGGATCACATGCTTGACGCCCTGCTGATTCTCGACTGGAGCGGTACAATCCTCTTTGCCAACCAATCGGCAGCCGAACTGGTGCAATTGGAGACGCCGGAAGCCGGTATTGGCCGTAACGCCGCAGAGTTTATCCATCCCGATTATCTTGAGGCTGTAATCATCGATCTGATGAACGTCCAGGAAGGGGGCGGCGGCTATCTAAACCGGTACAAGCTAATCAAGACGGGGGGGAGGGAACGCTGGGTTGAGGGACTGGGTACGCGGATTCCCTTTGGGGATGACACTGCCAATCTGGTGACGATCAGGGACATAACTTCCCAAAAACAGGTCGAAGACGAACTGGTAGAGAGTCGGGAGCGGATGAAGTCCGTCATCGATACTATCGTGGAAGGTGTCGTGGCCATTGATGAAAACGGTATTGTTGACCTCTTTAATCCTGCGGCGGAAAGGATCTTTGGTTATGAGGCCGCGGAAATAATCGGGCAGAAAGTCAACCTCCTCATGCCGGAACCCTACCGGACCCGGCACGACGAATGTCTTCGACACTATTTGCAGACGGGTGAGCGGCGTGTCATTGGTGTAGGCCGAAAGGTATCCGGGCAGCGGAAAGACGGCAGTATTATTCCCCTCTCTCTTTCTGTCGGCGAGATTTTTTTACCCCAGGGCAGACGTTTTGTAGGCGCCATTAGGGATATCAGTGAGATCAAGAAGGCCGAACAGGCGCTCCAGGAAAGCGAAAGCCGGTTACGGGACCTTTCGGTTCTCCAGCAGGCAGTTCTGGACGGCGCCAATTATTCGATCATTTCCACCACCCCGGACGGGACGATCAAGACCATCAACGCCACCGCCGAGCGATTGCTTGGCTATCGGGCGGAAGAGCTGATCGGCCAGCATACCCCGGCCGTAATTCATGACGAAGCGGAAATTGCCTGGCGTGCCGAAGAGCTGTCGCTGGAAATTGGTACGGATATCGCCCCCGGTTTTGAGGTCCTTGTGGCCAAGGCCCGCCTCGGCAATACCGCTGAACGTGAATGGACGTACATCCGCAAGGATGGCAGCCGGTTTCCCGTTTCCCTATCCGTAACGGCGCTGCGGAATAGCGAAGGCGAAATCACGGGCTTTTTGGGGATCGGGAGAGATATTACCGCCAGGCGCCAGGCGGAAGAGGAACTCCGAAAGCTCTCGCAGGCAGTCAAGCAGAGTCCGGTCGCCGTAATAATTACCAAGCCCGACGGCAGCATTGATTATGTAAATACTCGTTTTACAGATATAACGGGTTACACGGCTGCCGAGGCTTCAGGTCAGAATCCCCGAATCCTTAAATCGGGACAGAAGTCTTCGGAAGACTATCAGGTCCTCTGGGATACTATTACCGCGGGGCAGTTATGGCAGGGCGTCTTCTACAATAAAAAGAAAGACGGAGGGCATTACTGGGCGTCGGCTTCCATCTCGCCGATTCGGAATACCCGGGGGGAGATTACCCACTTTGTCGGTGTCCAGGAGGACATCACCTCCCTCAAGACGGCGGAACAGGCCCTGAATGAGGCCAAGGAAGCAGCCGAGGCGGCCAACATCGCCAAGAGCGAGTTTTTGGCCGGCATGAGTCATGAGATTCGGACGCCCATGAATGCCATCATCGGGATGGCGGAATTGTTAGCGGAAACGCCTTTGACTGCGGAGCAGCGTCAATATGTACGAGTCTTCCGGTCGGCCGGGGAGAACCTCCTGAACCTGATCAATGATATTCTTGATCTGTCCAAGGTGGAAGCCGGTCATCTTACCCTGGAGGCGGCGCCGTTCCATCTGGGCGAAGTAACACAAAATATTTGTGATATCATGGATGTCCGCGCCAATGAGAAAAATATCGGCCTGTCCTGCCGGATCGCTCCGGAGGTTTGTCAGGAATTGACGGGAGACGCCGGCCGCCTCCGGCAGATCCTGATCAACCTCATCGGGAATGCCGTCAAGTTTACCGAAGCGGGGGAAGTTGTCCTGACCGTCGACAGAGAAATGGAACTCCGGGAGGATCAGGATGAGTGGTCATGCCTGCTCCATTTCGCCATCACCGATACGGGCATCGGCATTCCCGCCGACAAGGTGGAGAGCATTTTCGAACGCTTTACCCAGGCCGACTCTTCCACGACCAGACGATATGGGGGAACGGGATTGGGGTTGACCATTGCCAGGCAGTTGTCGGAACTCATGGGTGGCAGGATCTGGGTGGAGAGCACCGTTGGCAAAGGGAGCGTTTTTCACTTTACGGCCCGGTTTAAAAAACAGGGGCACCCGGAAGAACCCGGGGCCATCAAAGTGATCTCGGATAAGAGGATGGTTCCGGATGCCGCTGTAAAAACCCCCGACTCGGCGACGCCTCAAGATCAGCGGCCGCTGCGTATCCTCCTTGTTGAAGACTCGGAAGACAACCGCTTTCTAATGATTGCCTATTTCAAGCACACGCCCTACGAGGTGGATATTGCCGAAAACGGAGAGATAGCCGTGGAGAGGTTCAAGGCCCGCGACTATAACCTGGTCCTGATGGACGTGCAGATGCCCGTCATGGATGGTTACACGGCAGCCAGGATCATCAGGGCCTGGGAGGAGGAGCATGGTCGGCGGCCTACCCCCATCATCGCCCTGACGGCATTCGCCCTCAAAGAGGATGTGGAAAAGAGTATTGCGGCGGGTTGCGACACTCACTTGAATAAACCGATAAAAAAGGCGAAACTCCTCGAAACTATAACAGCTTACACAAGTCCTGAGTGATTTTGCTGTCAAGAATACGGGTATCGGGAGGGGTGAATTCAGACCTATGAATATAGATTCAGTAAATCTTCCTTTTCTGGGATCCCGGCGCCGGGACCACATCAGTTTTCAGTATCTTCTTCAGAACATTCAGGAAAAACAAATCGTCATTGCCATGCCGGCGTGGGTCATGAGCCGGGAAGTTCTCCGGGAAGGGGATGAGATCAACTATCATCTTCCCTTCTACCTCAATGAGCTTTTTTTCACCAGGGGAATCATAAGGGAATCCTATCAGGATCAGGAAATGAACGCCCGGATCTTTCTGACCGATGTCACCCAGGCGCAAACAAACCGTCCCCGCATCTGTTTCACGATGAGCGGCGAGGCCGTCTCCATCGATCTCCAGCAATTTGACGGTTCTTCCGAAGAGATGCTTACCCACGTCATGAAGGAATCCCTTTTGATCAAGAAAGGGGTACAGATTTACCTCGGCCATCTGATACCCTATTTTTCCCGGATCGGCGATTACCCCCGGCAGGACTACATCCTGCTCCGGGAACAATTACTCAATGATATCAGGGGTAAAGTTGCGGAAAATATAAAAAATCTGGAAGAATGCTTTCAGAAGGTCACCACCCGGTGCTGCCGGCTTGTGGAACTGGCCGAAATCATTGATCTGGAGACTCTGAGGTCATTTGTGGAATCGGAGATAAACAGTGACATCTTTCAGATGACCTTCGACAATGAGCAGGTGATGAAATATATCGTGGCCATCAAGACACTGGAAGAAAAACTATATGACAACTACAACACCATTGTGATGCTCTACGTCCGGTCACTCTGAACTTTCCTTCGCCGGGCTCCAATCTTGACGTGTTCGCAAAAAGTAAATTTCTCCCTCCCCTTCAAGGGGAGGGCCGGGGTGGGGATGGGGTTAGCGAGGGTGCAACCACCCGATGAATCAATGAAACGTAGTCCCGATCCCCGTCGCTGTTAATCCGCCAGTCATTGTCCTTGTGAACCTGAAACCAGCAGACGCCGGCAATATTCCACCCTTTCGCCGTTTCCAGCATTGCGGAGATCCACTGGGGCCGGTCGCCCCCCGCGGTCACGCTGGCCGTCTCAAAGATAAACAGAGGTTTGCCGGACGCCAATGCCCGCAATTCCTGATATGCAGCCCCGAAGATCTCCCGGAAGGACCGCCAGCTGCTGTCCCATCCGTTAAGGGACTTTTTCTGGCTCGTCCCCCAGTTGTAACCGTCGATTCCCACGATATCGACCCAGTCATCGCCGGGATAATAAGCAGACAGGGTGTTCCACTCCGCCCCTTTGTCGCGGCCCGGATGGGGAAGGGATTCGGAATTAGGGCAGAAGGCCCAAAAGACATTGTCCGCCTTTTCCTTTTTAAATATAGCGGCGACATAACGGAACATCTTCTTGTAAATATAAGGGCTTTGCGGCCCGAAGCCTTCCTTGTCCGTACCCCAGTGGTAGCGGGAGATGTTCATTTCATGGGCAAAACGCACCATGAATGGTTTCCCCCATAATTTTGATTCCCTGGCAAATTTAGCAATATAGGAATCATAGCGCCCATTGAGAATGTCCTCGTGGGGAATCATGATTTCTTTGCCTTGATGATAATACATGGGCTCCCAGGTCAGGCAGGGGATAGCCCCCCGCGTCCGGATCGCATCCATGGATTCCCTTGGGAAAACATTATCTTTGATGCCCGGTTGCGGCCACTGGAGAAAAAACACCACGATCTGGGCAGACAGGCCCGTTTCATTTTGCACCTCTTGCAGCTGCCCGTCGGTAATGGGATAGCCGTCCAGGGCAAATCCCCATGCCGGCGGTGCAGCCGGCGACTTAGCCGGTTCTTGCACCTCAATGGGCAGGGAAGAACATCCCCAAACGGCAAGCATCATCAGCAGGGGGAAAAGCGATCTTTTCATGATGCCTTCTCCGCCGGCTTATTGAAATAGAAAACCGACGACAGGATGATGAAATGGTACAGGCACCAGATCATGTTGACGATAATCGCCATTAGCGGTTCCCGTTCGTAAATCAAGCGGTTAACACCCCAGACGATCGCGGCGAAACTCAGGACTAGCAAGGTAAGCTGGGGCCAGATGTCGGTCAGGGGCAGTGCCTGGCTGCTCCCCTTGGGCGTCACCACGAACTTCCCCCGGACGCCCAGGAGGCCCTGGATCGCCGCCTTGATATAGACGGGAAAGGTGACGGCCATCAGCAATTGCCCCATGACCAGGTCCTGCGCCCGGTACTGACGCTGCCGGAGGGTCCAGAAAAAGGTGAAGACGGTGATGATGATGTAAGGTACAAAAAAGACCAGGTAGATCTCCGGCCGGCCAAAGTAGGTCGGCACTCTGGCCAGGAGGTAGAGGATGGGGCACATGGCGAGGATTAAGAAGACAAGGCCGATGAAATAATGGGTGCTGGAAAGAAGGTACTCCCACCATTTCACCAGGGACAGTTTCCGGGGTTCCATGAGAAAATGTTTTACAACCTGGCGCAACAGTCCTACCGTCCCCAGTGCCCAGCGAAACTGCTGCTTGAAAAACCCCCCCAGGTCTTCCGGCCCCATTCCAAAAGCCAGGACGTCCCGGTGATAGGCAGAGTGCCAGCCGTTCATGTGGAATTTCAGGGAGGTGGCGAAGTCCTCCGTAACCGAAGACTCATCGAAGCCGCCCACATCTTCGAGGGCCTCCCGACGAAAGATGACATTGGTACCGCAGCAGAACATGGCATCCTTAATGCTCTTTCCCTCACAGATGTACTCGTAGAAAACGGCCTGCTGGAGACCGGAGGCCCTGGCAATGCGATTTCCCTCAAAATTGGAGTAATATTGAGGTGTTTGGATAAAGGCCAGACGCGGTTCCGCCTCCATTCTTGCCAGCAGCGGTTCGGCAAACAGGGGCAAGGGATTTTGGTCGGCATCAAAAACGATGATATACTTTTCCTTCTCCCGGCGCTTTTGGCCGCTGAAGGCATGAAATTCAAAGCCTTCTCTTGGCCTATCGGCGACAAAATCCAGGAAATCGTTGATCATTCCCGCCTTGGCCCCCCGCCAGCGCCTCCGGAACAGATCGATGCCGATCCGCTTACAGAGATCATCAATGTCCTGCCGGTATTTAGTCATAGCGAGCTGGTCGTCGCCGGGGAGATCATAGCGGGTATCGTCAAGAAAATAGATATGCTTGTTGGGATAAATGAGATTGTAGAAACTGATCAGAGTGTTTTCGATTACGTCCAGGGGTTCCTTGAAGGAAGAGACAATAATGGCCACGGGAGGATAAGTCTCCAACAGGGAAGGAGACGCCTTTGTTGCCGTCTGGTAATGCCTGTGGGTGAGGACGTGGATGATTTCAAGAAAATATCCTATACCATGGACAAGGATGAAGATTTCGGCAAACAGGAGCGCCCAGGCAACAATGATCTCATGCCAGGCATAGTCAGAAAAGATGATTATCACTGTCCGGATGATCAGGTAGCAGACGGCAAAGAAAATGGAGAGAAAGGGCAGGGTCATTCCAGCCATGATCTTCCAGTTATAATTCTTTTTTGATCTTTCTTTCATGTCCATTGACAATATCATTAAAACTGGTACTTCAGCGTTCCCCACAGACTCTGGGCCTTCCACTGGCTGGACTGATGAATCATGCCCGTGACGCCGACCATCCAGTGCTTTAAAAATTCATAATGCCATTCCCCGGCGGCCTCCACGGAAGGGTTGCCAATCGTGTCCGCCCCGACGGTCACCCGGAGATCATAGAAGTGCAACTCCGAGCCGCAGTAAAAATTTTTCGACAGATCATGATACCACTCCAGAGTCAGGGCCGTGCCATAATAATTCTGAGGCGCCCAGTAGGGATGGATGATGTCCGTCAACTGACCGGTGTTGTTATAGATATACTGATTGACCTTGCCCGTGTCCCGGTACTCGCCGGAGAGGATAACCTTGAAGAGGCGGGGATGATCCGTTATGGCGTAGGCGCCGCTGACCGTGACCCGCTTTGCGTCGTTGTCGTCATTGTAGCGCAGATAGCGCAGTTGGCCGTTGACCTCCAGTTTCCGGGTCAGGTTCGACATGGCGGAAATCCATCCCTGGTCAGCCTGGGCCCCCTGGCGGATGCCGAAATAGTTATACAATTCATCGGTCCGTTCATAGCCGACGCCGATGCGGGCCGCATCCCGCAGGTTGAAAGACAGTTGCGCCTGCCCCGTGTCCCGAGCCTGGAAAAGGGCGTCCCGATAAACCTTGTGGGTCCAGCGGATATCTCCCTTCACATAGGGGTTGATCATGCCGTTTGCGGCCAGGGAAAACCCGTCGGCCCCGTAAGAGGTCCCGGTATAGTCGGGCTTCTCTTCCCAGTGATGACCCGTCAGGCGGAGGTGATAGTTGCAGAAGAAAGGCACATCCATGTTCAGGTCCGTCTTGTTTCTCGTAATCCTGGCCAGGTCCCCCCAGCCCTCCTCTTTCCAGTACCAATGGGTCGCCTGCAGGGCGGGGTGGCTGCGGATCTGCTGCCTTTCCAGGGCCTCCTGGGCCAGGCTGTGGAAAGGGTCAATGTGGAGGATCTCCCGATAGGTTTTCCCCTCCTGCTCGCAAAGACCTAAAGCGCACTGGGTCTGGGCGTAATCGAACCAGGCCTCCTCGTTGCCGGGGCTGAAGCTCAGGAGGGATTCATACGCCCCGAGGGAGCGGGTAAAGCGTTTATTCCATGACAGGGTCTTGCCCCGTTTTTCCAGGTCCGTCCCTTTCTGGATACGATACAGGGGAAGGTTGTCAACCAGTAATCCCTCTACTGCTTCCCAATCCATGTCCTTTTGGCTTAAATTACCTTTTGAGGCCGCGATTGACGCCTTCGCCAGTTCCTCATATCCCTCATAGATGGCGCCGCTGTCAGCCTTCTTCCGGAGTTCCTGCACCGATTGGCTGAGCAGCAAGTTATCGCTGCCCGGAGACAAGGCAGACAGGGCCGCTCGCAGCCGGTTATCCACGGGCGGCGTCAGGAGGGCGTCGTAGGCCTGCATGGCCTCGTTGTAACGCTTATCCCAGAGGGCGACCCGGGCCATCTCCCGGACCGGAACGGGATCGGCAGGATTGAGCTTGCTGACTCCCTTGTAAAGATCAATGGATTCCTGATACCGTTTCCCCCAGCTAAGGACCCGGGCCCGGCCGATGAGGAGCTGGGAGGACTCCGGAAAATCCGCCAACAAGGCCTGATATTGATCGAGAGATGCCTGGTACTGCATCTTGGCCCCGAGGATCTCCGCCAATGCCGTCCGCGCCGGCATATAGGCGGGGTCCGCCGCCAAAGCTGCCTGATAACAACTCAGCGCCTGATCCGGGAGCCCCCCGGTGGCGTATAGTCCTCCCCAAGTGTCAAGAACCTTTGGATTATCTTTCGATTTATTAATCAGATCAGCGACAAACCCCTCTTCCTGGACCTGTTTTTGCCCGGCAAGATAGAATCTGACCGCCGGTCTTTGCGGGGAGTTTTTCCCGGCCCGCTCAATGCTTGCATGCGCCCTTTCGGCGTCGCCCTGATTCAGAAAAAGCTTTCCGGCCCGGAGGTAGCCTTCAACCTGCAGGGACGGATCATCACCCACTGTTTCGTAGGTCGCCACGGCCTCCTGGTAGCGCTTCAGACCCGCCAGGGCGTCGCCTCTAAGGAGCCTTCCCCGTGGATCGTCCGCCTTGACAGCCAGCAGGCGGTCGGCCTGGATCAGGGCTTCGGCAAAATCTTTTTCCAGCAGTTTCAACTCCGCCAATCCCGCCAAGGCCTTCGTCATGCGCGTATCCTGCCGGAGAAGGCGGCGGTAGATCCCCTCCCCTTCTTCGTACCGCTGGGAGGCGGCGTAGATTCCGGCGAGGTTAAGCCATAATCCGGTATCGGCCGGGTTTTCCTGCAAGGCCTGCCGGTAAATCATTTCCGCTCCGTAAAAGTCTCCCCAGAGCGGCATTTGCCCAGCGTAACGCAGGAGGAGATCCTTTCGGCGGCCGCTAATATTCAACAGGTCCAGATAGATCCCGCGGCAGGCGGTGGCGTGCCCCAGGGCGGCCTCGGTATCCGCCAGGGCAACCAAGATCTCCGGCTTACGGGGGTTGCGCTTCAAAAGGTCCCGAAGAGTATCGCGGGCCTGGCGGGTCTTTCCTTTCCGTACATAGACCCGTGCCAGTTCAATGCCTGCTTCCTCATCCTCCGGCGTCCGGGCGTGGATATTCGTTAAGTAAACCATCGCCTCGTCGTCCTGCCCCAGCCAGCTCAGCACGAGGCCGAGTTTTTTCTGCGCCTTCAGGGAGTCCGTCTCCATGAGCAGGGCCTGGCGGTACATCCGGGCGGCATCATTGATGTTGCCGGCATAAAGATAGACGTCTCCCACTTCGATGAACAAATCCCCGGAAATCTCCCCCATGCGTGCCAGGGCCTTTTGGTACATTGCCAGGGATTGCTCGTATTGTTTTCCCCAACTGTAGGCCCGGGCCAGGTCAATATATAAGGCCGGGTCCTTTTCACCCTGACGGATCAGTTTATTAAAGATTTCCGCCGCCTCGGCGTGCCGGCCCTGCCACAGATATATCCTGCCTACGGCAAGGAGGGCGCGGTTATCCCGGGGGGTCGCCGCCAGAACCGCCTGGAAATCCTTCAACGCCTCTTCCCAGCGCTGAAGGCGCACCAGGATTTCCGCCCTTTCCCGGCGGACGGCGCCGGCGCCGGGATTTGCTGCTAGCAACAATGAATATTCGCGCAGGGCTTCATTGAGATGATTACTGTAAGCCAGGGACTGGGCCAGGGCCAGGCGGGCGTCAAAATCCGATATTTGGGAATCCTTGTCCACAATTGTCGCTTCTCCGGTGGCCTTTCCCTTCTTCTTGTCGTCGAGAGGGCGTGGCAAGGCCATGACTGGACCTTTCCCGGGGGTGGAAGGAGCCGTTTGCGCCCGGTCATGGACAACGGTCCGGGAAGCAGAAATAGAGGAAGCGATCACCGCCGGCGCAATAGTGGTGCTACCGGCATGTAGAAGTCGCGGCCCGCCCCAGCCCAGAAGCAGGCAGCAGATAACTCCTATTCCCGTTGTCCGTAAAGCCGTTCTCATCGTATTCCTAACCGTTACAAACATGCCAATATTACTGTGAGCCGTGCCAAGGTGTCATGCCTTTCAAGGCAGGGTCTTTTTCAGCTCCCGGGCGGCGTCGTCGAAGCGGCCCATCCACATGAGGACAAAACCGTATTTTCTCCGGACCTGGTTGTCCTCCGGTCTTACCTTGAGGATTTCTTCGTACTCTCTGAGGGAGGGCTCATACCTCTTTTCCCAGCTCAGAACTTCCGCTAGGCGCAGTCGGACCCGGAGATCGTCGGGGCGGGATTTCAGATAATCCCGGTAAAGAGATTCGGCCCGGTCATATTTCTTCTGGCGGGCATAGAGATCAGCCATGAGAATTTGCGCCTTCTCCGGCAGTTTCCGCGGGGGGACCTGTTCCAATTTTTTCAAAGCTTCCGATGGTTTCCCGTTCCAAAAAAGGACCGTCGCCCACTCTACCTGCGCCTCGCTCAACTCCGGTTTCTCCTGCAGGAGCTTTTCATATTCCCCGCTAGATTCATCGTAGCGTTTGGCATAACTGAGGACCCGGGCCAATTCCCAGCGGGCCAACCAGTCGGGGATGGTTTCGCGGCTATCGGCAATCTGGAGCTCCGGGGGCGCCACTTTTGGCTGGAGGGACAGGGTTTTCTTTTCTTGGGCCCCGGCGGTTACTGAGGATAGAGAAACCAGTTGCGCCAAAAAAAGCACCCCGATAAAAAGGCAAATTAAGCCGCGCCTGCGTCGGCAGTGAAAAGATCTCATGACCCCTCCTCCTTTGTTTTCAACACTTTCCTGTATTCTCCGATAGCGGCATCGAACTGGCCCTCCCAGGCAAGGATCCGGGCCAGTTCGAGTCGTATTCGGCGATTCTCGGGACTTTTCTGAAGGATTTTACGGTAGAGAGAGGCAGCCTGAGGAAAGCGACCGGCCTGGATATAGACGTCGGCCAGCGATACCTGGACGGAGACGTTGTCCGGATTAAGGCGATGGATCGTTTCCAGAATCGGCAGGGCCTTGGCAGCGTCCCCGGCAGCAAGATAAGCAGCGGCTAACCGGTCGGCGAAATTTTGCTTATTTATTTTTTCCGGACGGACCTGTTGATAGGCGGCAATAGCCTCGGGAAAGTTCCCGGCGGCAAACTGCCTCTCCCCCTGCCGGTAGAGGATCCAATCCCGATTAAGCAAATGATAGGCCCCGGTGGTAACCCCGGCAATGATAATCAGAAAGATAACAAGGACTGATTTTTTCATAGTTATCAGTAAAAATAACGATGGCTATGAGGACTGCTTCTGTTCTCACTTTACGGGTAACTTTATAGCATTTATTTTTTCAATAGCATATTGATTTTAACGGACTCGCAAAAACCAATTTCTCCTTCCCCTTCAAGGGTTGGGGAGGGTTTTATGATATTTCGCAAGACCATTAATCTGGTTAAGCTAAAAAAAATCCTGCAAAATATCCATTGACAAGCAAAATTGCCCCCCCTATACTCCAAGAAGCAGAATACAATATCTTACCTAATTATCCAACATATTCACTTTTAACCCTGCACCATTTACTATAAAGGAAATGGGAATGGATAAACCTCTGAATAATACCAGGGCCGGTTTGACAACATCTATCTTAAGGCATCTCAAATATTCCCTGGGCAAGGATATCGCAAAGGCAACGAAACGGGACTATTTTGAGCCCCTCTGCATGGCCGTGCGGGACCGTCTTATCGAGGGGATGATCGAGACGGAGAGACGCTATGTTCAGGAAGACCGGAAACGGGTCTATTATCTTTCTCTGGAATTCCTCATCGGGCGGTCGTTGGGTAATAATCTCCTGAATTTGCAGCTCTATGACGCCTTTCAGGGCGCCCTTGCCGAACAGGGGCTCGATCTCGAGGAACTCCGGGAAGAAGAGCGGGATGCGCCGCTGGGAAACGGCGGCCTGGGGCGGCTGGCGGCCTGCTTCCTCGATTCCATGGCCACCCTGGGGATTGCGGGTTTTGGTTACGGCCTCCATTACGAATACGGTCTTTTCAAACAGGAGATCGAAAACGGTTATCAGAAGGAGAAGCCGGATTTCTGGCCGTCCCGGCAGGACCCCTGGGAGATCCAACGAGCCGGCGAGGCTTGTCTGGTCCCCCTCTATGGGCGCATCGAACACGGGATCGACCGGCAGGGTTTGTATAATCCCATGTGGCTGGACTGGCAGGTGATCGTCGGGGTGCCCTATGATATGCCCATCGTCGGCTACGGCGGGGCGACGGTCAATTATCTGCGTCTC
Organism: Syntrophales bacterium; assembly: GCA_041664405.1. GTDB lineage: Bacteria > Desulfobacterota > Syntrophia > Syntrophales > UBA8958 > UBA8958. The sequence goes on along the minus strand of JBAYKV010000015.1, from coordinate 5,903 downwards.
TATGCCGCCCGGGCCTCCTCCGAATTCAGCACGGAGATCTTCAACGAAGGGGATTACTTCCGGGCGGTGGAGGAAAAAATAGCCGCCGAGACGGTCTCCAAGGTCCTCTACCCCTCCGATACCTTTGCCGCCGGCCGGGAGTTGCGCCTTATTCAGGAATATTTTCTTGTCGCCTGTGCCGTCCGGGACATCGTCCGCCGCTATCTTCACGACCATGCGACCTTTGACGCCTTTTCCGAAAAGACGGCCATTCAGATGAACGACACCCACCCCGCCCTGACTGTCGCCGAACTGATGCGTCTGCTCGTTGATGAATACGAACTCCCCTGGGAGCGGGCCTGGGAGATCACCGTCAGGACCCTGGGCTACACAAACCACACCCTCCTTTCCGAAGCCCTGGAAAGGTGGCCCGTTTCATTGCTGGAAAAGGTGTTGCCCCGGCACCTCCAGATCATCTATGAAATCAACAGCCGTCTCCTCGAAGACGTGCAGCGCCGGTGGCCCGGCGATCCGGACCGGATGCGGCGGATGTCCCTCATCGAGGAAGGGCCGGAAAAGAAGGTGCGGATGGCTCATTTGGCCATTACCGGTTCCCATGCCGTCAATGGCGTCTCCGCCCTCCATTCGGAACTGGTCAAAACAGTCCTTGTTCCCGATTTTCATGAGCTCTGGCCGGAACGATTCAGCAACAAAACCAACGGCGTCACCCCGCGGCGCTGGCTCCTCAAGGCCAACCCCCTCCTGGCCGGGCTCATTACCCGGACGATCGGGGCGGACTGGGTTGTCGATCTCGATTGTCTCCGGGGCCTGGAACCCTATGCGGTCGATCCGGTGTTTCAGCAGGAATTCATGGACATCAAAAAGAAAAACAAGGAAGCCCTGCGAGAAATTGTCTTTTCAACGACCGGTATTGCCATTGATACGGACAGCCTGTTTGATATTCAGGCGAAACGGATACATGAATATAAGCGGCAACTCCTGAAAATCCTCTACATTATTCATGAATATCTCCTTATAACCGAGGACGGATTGACGCCGCTGACCCCCCGTGCCCATATCTTTGCCGGCAAGGCGGCCCCCGGTTACTGGCAGGCCAAACAGATCATCAAACTTATCAACAGCCTGGGGGAGGTAATCAATAACGACGGGCGGGTAGGGGACATGATGAAGGTCGTTTTCATCCCCGATTATCGCGTCTCTCTGGCGGAGAAAATAATTCCCGCGGCGGATTTGAGCGAACAGATTTCCACGGCCGGGACCGAGGCTTCGGGGACGGGAAACATGAAATTCTCCCTCAACGGCGCCCTTACCATCGGGACCCTCGATGGGGCCAATATTGAAATCCGGGAGGAAGTTGAGGAAGAAAACATCCATATCTTCGGCCTGAAAATCGCCGAAGTGGAAGAGTATAAACAATCAGGGGGATACGATCCCTGGGACTGGTACAATCACCATGACGTCATCCGGCGGGTGATGGATACCTTCCGGGACGACCGGTTCTGTCCCCGGGAGGCGGGTCTGTTCCGCTGGGTCTTCGACCGGATCCTCAACGAGGGGGATTACTATTTTCATCTTCCCGATTTTCTTCACTATATCGAGGCCCAGGGGCAGGTGGGCCGGGATTATCGGGATCAGTCGCTCTGGGCCCGGAAGGCCATCCTTAACGTCGCCCGGATGGGCAAATTTTCCAGCGACCGGACGATCAGGGAATACGGGCGGGACATCTGGGGGGTTATATAGATCATGGCCGAGCGGGTTCTCGTTATCGATGACAGCGACGACAGCCGGGAGCTGATCGGCCGTTTTCTCGAGCGGGCGGGCTATGAAGTCATGGCGGCCACGGATGGACAAGACGGCCTGACCAAGGCCGCTGCCGCCGATCCGGATCTTATCCTGCTCGACATCATGATGCCCGGCATGGACGGCTACGATGTCTGTGAAACCCTGAAAAAAGAAGCACGAACCAGGGATATCCCCGTAATTTTTCTCTCTGCCTTGGGAGAAACCCGGGATAAGATCCGGGGGCTGGAGATCGGCGGCGCCGATTATATTACCAAGCCCTTCGATAAGGGAGAGGCCTTGGCCCGGGTGCGCACGCACCTGAAGATCAGCCGTCTGACGAAAGAAGTGATGGCCGCGAACAGGGAACTTGTAGAGAAACAGCAACGCCTCGACGAGGATCTCCAGGCGGCGGCGGGGATTCAGCAAAGCCTCCTGCCCCAACTGCTGCCGACAACGGCGGCTTTGGACATGGCCTGGAAATACATCCCCAGTCAGGCCATCGGCGGCGATATCTTCAATGTCTTCCCCCTTGATGGCGACGGCGAGCGACTGGCCTTCTACATGCTCGATGTCAGCGGTCATGGCGTCCCGTCGGCCTTAGTGACGGTCTCCGTCTCCCAGTCCCTGCAGCCCCAGAGCGGACGGATCATCAAAAACAAGAACAATTTCGCTTCCCCCGCAGAGGTGCTGACCGCCCTGGACCGGGAATATCCCCTCGAACGTTTTGACAAATATTTCACCATGGTCTACGGAATCATCGCTGCGGGAGAGGGCGTTCTCACTTACAGCAGCGCCGGTCATCCCCCGCCCGTCCTTCTCCATGAAGGAGCTCCTTATGACCTTTTGGGCAAGGGCGGATCTATTATCGGTCTGGGCGGGGATGTTCCCTTTGAGGAAGAGACGGTTTCCTTGACTCCCGGGGACAAGCTCATACTGTATACCGACGGTGTCAGTGAATGTCAGGACGCCCAGGGAGTGTTCTATGGCGAACAAAGGTTTTATCAGAGGTTGGAAAACCTGAAAAAAAAGCCCATTTCCGCGATGATGGAGGAAATTGTCAAAGATATCGACGTATTTCTTTCCGGCTTGCAGCCTCAGGATGACATTGCCCTCCTGGGGATAGAATACAGGGGAGGATGATATGAGAATTGATGAAGTCAAGATAGGGGCGGTATTGGTGGTTAAACCAATGGACAAAAGAATTGACGCTTCTTCCGCTACTACCTTTAAATCAAAGATGGCCGACTGGATTCAGGGAGGGGAACGGCGGATTGTCCTCAACCTGGCGGAGGTTGATTTTATCGACAGCACCGGTTTGGGGGCTATTGTTTCCTCTCTGAAGGGGATGGGCGGGGAAGGTGATCTGGTGATCTGCAATCCTCGGGAAACGGTGATGAGCCTGTTTCGACTTACAAGGATGAACCGGGTTTTTCAGATTCTGCCCTCCGAGGAGGAGGCCGTGGCGAGTCTGTCCAAGACGTGAGAAAAAATGGAATCACTTTCAAAACAAGATGTCAGCATCAGTATCCGTGTTGACAGCCGCCTCGATCAGGTCCACATGGTCGGCTACGCTGTCCACGGAATCTGTTCCCAATTGGGACTCGGCGACATCGTTGTTTATCAGATAGAACTGGCCGTTGTCGAGGCGGTAAATAACGCGATTAAACATGCCTATGGGTCGGTGGCCGGTCATCCCGTTGAAGTGGTCATTTCCGCGAATGAGAAACGGCTTCAATTCGAGATTTGTGACGAGGGAGAAACCCTTCATTTTCTTCAGAAAAAAACAGACCTGGATTTTGATCCCCAGAATAAAACAAACCTCCCCGAAGGAGGCATGGGGCTGCATATCATAGCGCAGGTTATGGATGATGTGAACTACTTCGTCCGGGACGGGCGCAATTGCCTGGTTCTCTGCAAGCACCTGTCAAAATAGAGTAAACTGTTCATGCATTCAGATTTCTCGTTACTTCCTGAATAGTTTTTCAAGAGTTCCATCAACCAGGCGATAATTTCTGGTAACCACCACGCCGTCCTTGATGAGGATCATGGCGGGAACGCCCACAATCCCGTATGCCGAAGCAACATCGCCCTTTTCATCCAAGAGGATCCGATAAGGCAGTTGATTTTTGGTTGCGAAGCGGGCGACCTTGTCCCGGGATTCCTGGATGTCGATGTTGGCCATTTCCAGTCCCCGGTGGCTGTAAGTTTGGTAGATCTGCTTGAAATGAGGGATCTCCGTCCGGCAGGAGGGGCACCAGGTCGTACTGAAGATCAGGAGAACGGTTTTCTTCCCGTAGTCATTCATACTGAAGATCCGGCCGTTGACATCCCGGATGCTGAATCGTGGCGCCTGCTCCTGGGCGAAACACCCGGAGGGGGCAAGAAGAAATACTGCCAGGATCGCTGTTACCAAATAAACGTGTAAATGACGGTTCGCCATAGAAACTCCCTTTCCTTCTTTCTGTTATTCCGGGCTTGCCCCGGAATCCAGTTGTTATCCCCAGAGCATCCCCGCCTGAATCAGCAGATATTCTCCCACTCCGATCATAATCCAGCCGGAAATATGGCTCACCCTGGTCATCCACATCCCTGACCGGGGAAGATTCGCCAGCAGTCCTGCCGAGGTTCCCAGGATGATCAGCAGGGTACCCATGCCGAAGGCGAAGACAAAAAGGAGGCTCATGGCATAGGGAATGCTCTGCCGGGTAGCGGCGAAACTTAGGAGGACGGCCAGTACCGGGGCCGTACAGGGCCCCATGACGAGACCCGACGCGGCGCCGACAAAAAATGCCCCAATGGCCCCCTTCCTTTTTCCCCGGGGTTGAAGCCGGGCAATGAAATTGGGCGTCCGAATCGGCAGATTAAATACTTCCAGCATAGACAACCCCATGATCATACACACATTTGCCATGAAAAAGTAGACCCAGGGGTTAGTCTGCATCTGGCCGAAGAGTTTCCCCGTCAGGGCTGCCGCGGCACCGATGGCAGTATAGGTCAGGGCCATTCCCAAGACGTAAATTATGGAAAGAACAAATCCCTTCATCTTTGAGCCGCTGCTGTGGGCGCCGATGAAGGCCACGGTAATGGGGGCGACCGGATAGGTGCAGGGGGTGAAGCTTACCAGCACCCCGCCCAGATACACGGCCAGATATGCCAGCAACATGGAAGTCTGAACGTATGAGGAGGCATTTTCGATAAAATTTTCAATCATGGTCAAATTCTGCAGGAACCGCCTGCGGGATTATCAATTATGTGTCACATTTTATTTGATTGACATCATAGGGTTTCCCCCACGACATGTCAATCGGGAAAGTGGTCAGGAAAGTTATCAGTGCTTCGCCATGAGGTGGAGAATGGATTTTTCCAGGCCGTCCAGGGTCAGCTCGAACATGGGGAATACCTGCCGGACGATGCCGATGGTCCAGGTCATCTCCCATTCGTCCTGGGGCACGGGATTGAGCCAGACGGCGTGCCGGAAGGTCCGGGCAAGGAATTTCATCCGGTCGATGCTAGCCCCGGTGGGTTGCTGATCGATATAAATGGCCCCGTTCATATGCATGAGTTCATAGGGGGCCATGCTGGCGTCCCCGACCAGGATCAGCCTCGTTTCCGGATCTTTTCTGAGGAAATCATCAAGAAGTTCGGGCTTATGATACCGCTGGGGGTCCGCCCAGACGCGGCTGTAGATCGTGTTGTGGAAAAAATAGATCTTGAGATCCTTGAACTGGGATCGGGCGTAATGGAACAGGGTCTGGACGATTCCCACGTAGGGTTCCATGGACCAGCCGCCGTTGTCGATGAGGAGGACAATCTTCATGCGGTCCTTCAGGCGGCGGTCGAAGACGATCTCGATCTCCCCGGCGTTGCGCATGGTCTGATAGATGGTTTTATCGACATTGACGGTGTCCTTGGGCCCGGTGGGCGTCATCCGCCGGAGCCTCTTCAGGGCTTCGCCCATCTGAAATTCCGTGAGAGGACCCTCCTGGGAATAATCCCGGTAACGCCGCTCCAGGGCTACCTTGACGGCGGATTTGTTCCGGGACTGTCCGCCCACGCGCATCCCCCCGGGATGATGGCCAGAATGGCCGACGGGTGACGTTCCCCGCGTCCCGATCCATCTG
>JBAYKV010000014.1:0-26745 GCA_041664405.1 Syntrophales bacterium | reverse complement strand
GATCTGGGTCAGGAGTTTTGACGTTTGGTAGATCTTCTCCGTTTTGATGCCCGTATGGACGCCGAAGAGATCCCGCCGCGTTTCGATGGCCATGACGATCTCTTCCATGGCCGTGTTTCCGGCGCGTTCCCCGATGCCGTTGATCGTGCATTCCACTTGACGGGCGCCGTTGAGGACGGCGGCCAGGGAATTAGCGACGGCCAGCCCCAGGTCATTATGGCAATGCACGGAGATAATAGCCTGCTGGATATTTTTGACCTTCTCAAAAAGATAGGCAATGAGGCGTCCGTATTCTTCCGGGATCGTATAGCCCACCGTGTCCGGGATATTCACTGTCGTCGCCCCTTCTTCGATGGCGGCTTCGACCATCCGGCAGAGATAATCCCGGTCCGTCCGGGTGGCGTCCATGGCGGAGAACTCAACGTTCTTTGTATATTTGCAGGCGTGAGCGACGGCCTTGCGGGCGTCCGCCATAACCTCTTCCCAGGTTTTCTTAAGCTGGTATTTTAGGTGAATGTCGGAAGTCGAGATAAAGGTGTGGATCCGCGGATGGGCGGCGTCGGCAATGGCCTCCCAGGCGCGGTCGATGTCTTCGATATTGGCGCGGGCCAGCCCGGCGATCTGGGCGCCCCGGATTTCCCGGGCGATCTGCTGGACCGAAGCAAAATCCCCATCCGATGCCACGGGGAATCCCGCTTCGATGATGTCCACTCCCATGGCTTCGAGCTGACGGGCAATCCTCATTTTCTCATCGGGATTCATGCTCGCCCCGGGTGATTGCTCCCCGTCCCGGAGTGTTGTGTCAAAAATGTAGATCCTGTCTCCTTTTCCCTTCTTCATAACATTCTCCTTTCATAAAATAAAAAAAGGCCATGGACTATCCGCCCATGGCCTTTTAGGTGTATTCTGATTTATCGGGTCAAGAACTGCCTAAAGACGATGCGCGGCGGGTATTAAGCAAAAGGCACAGGAGGGCGAGATCCAATAAAATCGCTAAGGGATCGCGTTTCAATAAATCATTCTTGCCTTTTCCGCTCATCGTGTTAACAACTCTTCCCAGAATAATGACTTTCCCCTAAACGAAAAAAGTTATTATGTCAAGGGTTGAGTTATTATTTGTCAAGGACAAATAGAATTGTCAGCTTTTTCTGTTCTTCAAAGTGGTTTTGTTTTGAGAACAGGAGGTAAGCGGTGGACGGATGCTTTCCTCAATGATTTTCTCTGATAAGTAGTTATCCATAGCCAATCTTCCACGGCTTTTAAATGGTAAGGTGGGAGATGACAGTGGGTGACTCCTTCAGGCTGCCTTTTTCAGATCATTGAGGGTTCCTTGCTGGTCATAATCAACTGTCTTTCTCGGGCCATGAAGGATGGCCAGCGCCCCATCCGGATACCGATGGACCTGCACTTTGACCCTTATGCAATGGTATCGATACCGATCCGCGGGGACTTGAAGTTTCATTCCCTCGAAGCTGACACAGTTGTCGGCGCTGACCGTCCGTTCTTTTTGTTTGCAGAGAATGTCATCAAGATTATCTCCTTTCCAGGAAACCGTAAACACCATAACCGCAGGTAGGAAGTACCCGCATCAGATCAACTTCGATCAGGTTATATCTTGGAAGAGAAACTCCTTCTCCCTCTTGTTTGGTAAGTCCAACCTCGAATAGTGGATTGCCGCACTCTATAAACATTCCCAAGGGTCCTCGAATCCATAGAAGCCAACGGAGGGTTCAAGAGAAAACACAATAAAAATGCCCCTATGCTAAACCCGGCATTATCGGAGAGGCATTAGGTTAACGGCATTGGGTGATTGTATCAATAAAAAAGATACCTCCTTCCATAAAAAAACTGAAAAAAAGTCTTGACAGATTAAATTTATTATGATTAGAAGTATGCCAAAGTGGGATTAGGGCATTTATTAAGATGCCTTAAGCAGAGACTAAGTGATTGAGGGAACCTACGCGAAGCGAAATTTATTGCGAAGGTTCCCTTTTTTGTTGTCTACGCAAGTTAAAATAATTGGCAACGATATTTGTCTCAAATTAATCGAATATATAAATTGAAGTTATTTTCATTAGGAGAAAAAGAAACCGTGTAGACTGATAAAATGAATAAGATTAGGCATTGAGGGAAGATTGTAGATTCCTCAATTAGTGATTTAGTGACTTAGGGAGCCGATTACGCAGGATATATATCCTTGTGAGAAGCCCCTTTTTTTTATTTTCCGCATGGCCATGCGATGAAGTGCAAAGGGATTCAATAGTTCTCAGTGAAAATTGTGACCGATCAAAAAAACCAAACGTAAGGAGTAACTATGAAATTATTAGATGGCATAACCGTAGTTGATCTGACGCGAGTTTTATCAGGACCCTATTCAACCATGTTGCTGGCTGACTTTGGAGCAGATGTTATAAAAATTGAGGCTCCAAAAAGTGGAGACGATTCAAGAAATTTTGCTCCGTTTATCGGTAAGGAAAGTGCTTATTTCATGAGTATAAACCGTGGGAAAAAATCGGTGACATTGGATTTACGGAAGCATGAAGGACAAGAATTATTAAAGAAGCTGGTTAAAAAAGCTGATGTGATTGTCGAAAATTATCGTCCCGGCACTATGGAACGATGGGATTTGGGGTATGAGGATTTGAAAATAGTAAATCCGAAAATAATCTATGCTGCTGTTTCAGGTTTTGGGCATAGCGGGCCCTATAGCAAAAAACCCGCTTATGATATTGTTATCCAAGCAATGAGCGGTATTATGAGTCTTACAGGTCCCGAAGGCGGTCCGTCATGCAGGGTTGGAACATCGGTAGGCGATATTATTCCGGGTTTGTTTACAGCGTTCGGTATCATGATGGCGTTGTATTATCGTAATGTTTCAGGCAAAGGGCAGAAAGTGGATGTGGCAATGTTTGATGGCTTAGTTGCTGCCCTAGAAAACGCAATTGCACGCTTTCAGGTGGAACAACGAGTTCCTAAGCCATCGGGGAACCGGCACCCTTCTGTCACACCATTTGACTCATTCAGTGCGAAAGATGGTCTTGTAGTCATCGGAGCCGGTAGCCAGCGGTTATGGGAGCTGCTCTGCAAAGATGTCATTGCTCAACCAGAGCTTGCATCTGATCCTCTTTTTGTAAATGGTGAGAATCGTACCAAGAATCATAAGGAATTGAAAAACATTTTAGAAGCGGCATTTTCTAAAATGACCTTATCTGAATTGACCTCAGCTTTAGAAAAGACAGGTATTCCGCATGGACCGATTAACTCCATAGATCGCGTTATGGAAGATCCGCAACTTCGGGCGCGCGATATGATCGTTGAAATTGAACACCCGGTAGCCGGAAAATTAAAATATGCCGGTATACCCGTCAAGCTGTCACTTACTCCCGGATCAATACAGGCGCCGGCACCAATTTTAGGACAGCACACATATGAGGTCCTTCAAAAGTTCGTGGGCTTGACAAAAGAGGACATCGCAGATTTGCATCAAAAGGGTATTGTGTAATCGTTAAGCAGGGATTTGATTAATATGGTCAACTTGAAAAAAAGGGGGGAGCAGTATGAGTGGAATTAATGAAGAGAGAGGAAAGTATTGGTCGCAGAGAGGGTACTCAGGTTTTTCTTTATTCTTGAGTGCATATTATCAAGCACCGCCACAAACCACAGGCCATCAGAAAGTTGCTTAAGCATAAATATTCAATGGGGAGGAAATAAAAGATGGATATTCAGCTATTTACACTTATTGTGCTTGTCGCGGCCATTATTATTGGCTTTAAGACTAACATCAATACCGGAGTGATAAGTCTTGGTCTTGCCTTCATTGTTGGTCATTTTGTTGCTGGTCTGCCATTTGGTAAGATTATAGGCGGCTGGCCGACCAAGTTATTCATCATGTTGATGGGTATGACGTTTATCTTTTGCATCGCTAATGTCAATGGCACCTTAGAATTACTGGCAAAAAAGGTGACTCGTCTGGCAAAGGGGAATAACAAGCTGTTGCCGATCATATTTTTTGTTCTGTGCGCAATTCTTTCGGCAGTGGGACCAGGGCCTATCGTTGTTCCAGCTATCATGCTTCCCATCGCTATGGAAATAGCAAAAATAGATGATATTCCAGACATGCTGATGGCCACTTTAGTAATTGCCGGTTCGCTTGCGGGAGGACTCTCACCACTTACCCCGTCTGGAATAGTCGCTAATACATGGACGGCTCAACAGGGATTGGATCTAAGTTCAAACATTTTTTTTAGTATGTTAGCTGCCGGTACGCTGATGGGGGTTATTTACTATGTGCTGTTTGGTGGGCTAAAGCTCAAGGGCGTTGCCAAAGAACAAACAGAGCTGATGAATTTTAACGGGAAACAAAAGATAACCCTGGCCGTTATCGGATTGGTCGTTTGCGGGATAATGTTTTTCAAATGGGATATCGGCCTCACGTCATTAACTGGAGCGGCCATATTATTATTAATAAAGGCGTCCGATCAAAATAAGTCAATCGCGGCGGTACCGTGGGCGACATTGATAATGGTCTCCGGCGTTGCTGTTTTGGTCAATGTTGTTCAACTCAGTGGTGGTATAGCGACATTGTCCAAAATGCTTGCAGCGCTTATGAACGAAATTACAGCTGCGCCTATCATGGCGGCGACTGGCGGGCTCATGTCGACTGCATCCAGTGCAATGGGCGTTGTCATGCCAACTCTTATACCCACCGTCCCCGGAATTGTTAAGCATATGGGGGGGACTGTAACAGCGAGTTCCCTAATTACCGGTATTGTTGTCGGTGCTCATGTGGTGACCGTTAGTCCCTTTTCAACTTTAGGTGCGTTAGCCATGGCTTCAGCTACTGATGCAACTGACACAAACAAATTTTTTACTAAGTTATTGATTACAGGAATGTGCGGAGTTCCAGCCGCTTTTTTAATCGGATTACTGGGTTTCTACCGATAGCGGAGATATGCCGGCGGATTTTTATAGTTTGGAAAGCCAGGTCCATGTTTATGCTCAATGTAGAAGTATTTGCTAAATTAGATTATATATTCATTCCGTCTATATGACAAAATGAATAAAAAGGGGGACTGTTTGATGGAGAAGAATATCGATCTGATCAGCAATCTGACCATTGGAAGGGGTGCTTTGATTTTAGCCATGAGTTGTAACAGAGAGGAAGAAGAAATAATCAAAGCAATATTGAGAAAAAAAGGCTTTAGATGCGCAGCTACAGAGATTGGCGGGATAACACAAAAAGAGGATGCTCATACAAAGTTAATCGGCAACATTATGTCGGCAGCATTAAATGAGAAGGTGATAGAAAAAGCAACGCGCGAAATGCATGCCGTTGTGCATGCTTCGATAGAGGCGGAGCAAGGGGTCATATACCCTATAAGTGTTAGTGTTCTTTTTAAAGTTGCTATAGTGAGGAACGCTGAATGGCTATGTGTTACCATATATGGTCAATCGGGTTTTCACAAGCTGACAGGTCATGAACGATGTGGACTTGGGATGATGCACTTGTAGATTTCAGCATAAGTGAAGCTCCCCGCGGCAAACCGCGGGGTATTCTGCAAGGAATTTTCATTAAGTTCATCAATATCTTGGTGCGAGATAGTATTATGACATCGATGAGGAGGGGTTAATGGATTTTGAGTTAAGCAAAGAACATAAAATGTTGAGGAAGGCAGTCAGGTTGTTTGCTGAAAAGAAAGTTGCTCCCAGAGCATTAGAAATCGATGAAAAGGGAGAGTTCCCATTTGATATTACCGAAGAAATGGGCCGGATGGGCTTGATCGGATTGGTGAACTCGGGATCATATGGCGGTAATGGAATGGGGCACTTGGCGCGGATGATTGTTATAGAGGAATTGTCCCGCATTTTTCCGAGTCTTGGGTTTTTTTTCCAGGCGGGCAATCTGCTTATGTTCGCCATCGAGTCGTTTGGAAATGAAGATCAAAAGAAAAAATTACTGCCGGGATTTTGTAGCGGAAAAACAATCGGTGCCTTCGCAGTTACGGAGGCAAGCGGCGGTTCCGATCCTACAACCATGATGACCACGGCAGTTCGTGACGGGCATGGATATACAGTCAATGGAAGAAAGACCTTCATTACCAATCCCGAGGTTGCCGATTACCTGGGCTTTCTATGCAGGACAGAAGATAAATTCAGTGTTTTTTATGTCGAAAAAGGAACTAAGGGTTATGAGGTAACGAGGCGGGAGCCCCGGCCTGGCTTTCGCTGCATCCCTGTAAACGAACTGGTTTTTGCTGACTGCTGGCTTCCAAAAGACAATCTGATCGGACAAGAAGGAAAGGGTTTGAATGCGGCCTTCACCACCATATCCACAATCGGTAGGACGGGAGCCGCGGGGGTTGCTCTGGGTGCAATGCAGGGGGCTTATGATGGAGCGCTGAAATTCTGTAAAGAGCGGATTATGTATGGTCAGCCGGTTGCAAATCTCCAGGCTATACAATTCGCATTGGCTGATATGAACACGGAAATAGAAGCCACACGCTGGCTCTGTTATTTGGCTGCATGGATGCTCGATCGGGGGAAAAGTCCACGGGAAATTGCGCCGGAAATTTCCAGGGCAAAGTTGTATTCTGTGGATATGGCCCTGAAGAACTGCATCAGGGCGCAACAGTTGATGGGCGCTTACGGTCAATCACCGGAATACCGTGTCGAGATATTCCTGAGGGATATGCTGGAGCTCCTTACGGCCGGAGGTACCCAGGAAATTATGCGGGTGACCATAGGACGTTCGATTACGTCCTGATCAAATGAGGCTGAATTATTTTAGATAAAGAGGTCATATTATGAATTTGATTGTTTGCATCAAACAGGTTCCGGATCCGCTCTATTTTGACCGGATTACATTGGATACCGTGACAAAATTGGTGAAGCGTGAGGGTGTGCCGCTCATTATGAACCCTAACGACTTAAATGCGATCGAGACAGCCATTCAAATTAAGGATACATACGGTGGGAAAATAACAGTGCTCAGCATGGGGCCTCCGCAATCCATGGAAGTTCTGGAAGAGGCGCTGGCGCTGGGTGCTGATGAAGCAATTCTCTTATCAGACAGGGCGTTTGCAGGTGCGGATGCGGTTGCGACATCATACACGCTGGCGTCCGCTATCAAGAAATTTTGCGAGTTTGATCTGATTCTTTGTGGTTATGAAACGGTCGATTCAGGAACCAGACAGGTCGGACCGCAACTGGCTGAATATCTTGATATACCGCATGTAACTGGCGTCAGATCGTTCAAGATTGAGAATCCCGAATATCTCATTGCGGAGCGACGGTTGGAGAATGGCTATATGAAAATAGAGGTGATTTTACCGGCACTGATTGCCGTCTATAATGATGCAAACGATCCCAGGATTCCGACCGTTTCAGGGATCATGAACGTGGCGTCCAAAAGTCTCAAAACATATGGATTGAATGAAGTCGGCCTTATTTCAGCAGACGTGGGATTAGCAGGTTCTCCCACACAGATGGCGGAGATGTCCGAATTCAAGCAAAAGCGCCGTCATGAAGTTTTTCAGGGTGTTCCTAAGGAGATAGTTAAGCAGGCGATAGCAAGATTAAAAGAGTTACAGGCCATTTAAAATGAAGGAGGTAAAATGAGTTACAGTCGAGAAATCTGGGTCTATTGCGAGATCCGGAACGGCAAAATAGCTAAGGGTGGCATGGAGTTGCTGGGGAAAGCCGTTGTTATCGGTTCCGGAATCGGAGCTAAGGTCGCGGCTGTGCTCGTAGGTGACGAAATTAACGCGCTGGCTCCTGATGCGGCTGCTTACGGTGCTGAAAAAGTCTATGCTGCAGAAGATCCAAAACTTCATTACTACCAGAGTGAAGCTTACGCCAGCATCATAGCCGATCTTATCAAAGAGAATAAGCCGACAATCTTCTTATTTAGTTCGACCGACATAGGTGATGACCTGGCGCCGCGCGTAGCTGCAAAAGCCGGTACAGGCCTGACCTCCCATTGCATTGAATTGAGAATTGAAGACCGCAATGGTAAATCTTTGCTGCATCAAACCGTCCCCGGGTGGGGAGGCAGCAAAAGAATCGACATCATTTGTCCCGAAAAAAGACCTCAGATGGCAACGGTGAAACCCGGTCTTTTCGATTGCCCTGTGCCTGTGTATGGACGGCCTTTCGAACTCCTAAAAACTAAAGTTGAGCTTTCCAATAAATTGTTTAGGGCAAAAACCATAGAAGTACATGAAGCCCCGTCTTGCGAGTTGCCTCTTGAAGGAGCAGATATCGTTATAGCCGCGGGCTGGGGTGTATGTTCGGCAGGTGAAATTGACCGGGTTAGAGAATTAGCTGATGTTATATGTGGAGCGTTGGGAGCTACGCGGCCGGTTACAGATAAAGGATTTGTCCCGGTAGACCGGATGATCGGGCAGAGTGGAAAAGTTGTAAGTCCAAAGCTTTTCATCAGTCTGGGCGCATCCGGAGCGATGCATTATACAACAGGATTTGAAAAGGCCAAATATGTACTGGCTCTTGATCAGAATCCCCATGCGGCTATTTTTGGTATGGCGGATGTAGGCATTGTTGGAGATATAAAAAAGATACTTCCTCTCCTGATAAATGAATTAAAAGAAATGAGGAATTGATGGCAGCACATTATGTCGTAAGTAACAGGGTAAAAAAAGAAAGGGAGGTAAGGTTATGAGAAAGCTGATGTATATCTTTATTCTGGTGTTTTTTACTGTAGGTATTTCAGCTCAAGTGTATGCAGCCGGGACAACGGATCAGGCTCAAGCGCTGGTGAAGAAGGCCATTTCATTTTACAAAGCCAATGGGAAAGATAAAACCTTTGCGGAAATCAATAACTCTAAAGGGCAGTTTGTTAAGGGCGATCTTTACGTAACTGTATATGACATGGATGGTAAATGCCTGGCACATGGAGCTAATAAGGCAATGGTTGGCAAGGACATGATTGGCATGAGAGATCCTGATGGTGTATTTATGATAAAAGAGAGGATCGCTATTACCAAATCGAAAGGTCATGGCTGGCAGGATTACAAATTCACAAATCCTACAACAAAAAAGATTGAGTCCAAAACAGCTTACGTGGAGAAAGTGGATAATTATGTTTTCACTTGCGGAGCTTATAAAAAATAGATGTCAAGAAAGAATCCTTTCCGTGTAGGTAATTACGTGTGCGGATGTCGTGCTTATGGCGGGTAACTTTCTGCAGTTGTCGAATAATCTTTATAGAAAATGTAAAAAGCGTGTTCTTGTGCCAAGAGTGAACCGGGTGCTATTTAGCCCGGTTCACGCCTCCCTTACAATGATATGAAAAATTATACTTGTGAAAGTAAGAGGAAATAGCACCAAAAATCACACATGACAGCGAGGCCATTTATAACGGCGTTGTCACTTGGAACCGGGAAAGACGGCGCCCGGCTCCACCTCCTTCTATGTGATTTTTGCAGAGTTTAGCTTTTGCTCATGAAGGCAATCTCGGAATTCATTGCTTGGGCGGCGCCTGTTTCAATTACCTGCCGATTGCGGGAGATGAAGTGTTGGTAAAATCGATTTATGTAATTATATTAGTAAGTGTCATGCTGTTTGCCGGGGAAGGCAGCAGCTTTGCCCTGGAATACGCTATCGTCCCTGTTCATCCCATAATGATCATGCCCTTTGCCTTGCTGCTTTTGGCGATCGCCCTCATTCCGTTCATAAGCAGCCGCTGGTGGGAGCATCGCTATCCCTATGTTGCTCTTTCCCTTGGGGCGATTCCGATTGCTTATTATTATTTTATTCTTGATAATGGGACGCGAATGCTTGCAACGGGTATGGAATACGTTAGTTTCATCGCCCTGATCGGATCGCTGTTCGTTGTATCCGGCGGCATCCACATCAGAATCAGAGGACGTTCGACCCCTTTTGCCAACGTGGCTCTTCTGGGTATCGGCGCGGTGATCTCCAATCTGCTCGGTACGACAGGGGCTTCGATGATCCTGATCCGGCCCTACATCCGCGTCAACAAATATCGCATCTCCGGCTATCACATCGTCTTTTTCATTTTCATTATCTCCAACATCGGGGGCTTGCTCACGCCCATCGGGGATCCGCCGCTCTTCCTTGGCTACCTCAAAGGGGTGCCTTTTTTCTGGGTGATCGGCCGCACCTGGATGATCTGGTTGTTCGCTATCGGGGCTGTCCTGCTTATCTTTTATCTTATCGACCGGCACAACTATCGGAAGCTTCCTGATGAAATGGAACATGAAATCGAAATAGAGGGCGAGCACGCTTTGGTTGAAGGACTTCATAATATCGTCTTTCTTCTGATTATTGTTGGTGCGGTCTTTCTTCATGAACCGTTTCGCGAGATCGTCATGGCCGCCGCGGCAACGGCGAGCTATTTTACAACCAAACGGGAAGTTCATGAAAGAAACGAATTCAACTTCGTTCCGATCATGGAAGTGGCCATCCTGTTTGCAGGCATCTTTGCCACTATGGTTCCCGCGCTTGACTGGTTGGAGTTAAACGCCGGAAGGCTTGGTATCACTACACCATCCTATTTTTACTGGTGTTCCGGAATACTCTCCAGTTTCCTCGACAACGCGCCCACCTATCTGAACTTTCTGAGCGCCTCCTTCGGTCTCCATGGATTGAGTGTCGATAATCCGATGCACATGAAGGCAATGCTGGGAGCGCTGACCGACACGGATCTTCACCACTTGCAGATTCTCCCTTCTGCCGTTCAGCCGCTGGCGGCGGATTCCTGGCGCTATATCCAAGCGATTTCTGCGGGCTCCGTCCTTTTCGGGGCCATGACGTATATAGGGAACGGGCCGAACTTCATGGTCAAATCAATTGCAGAACATGCAGGGGTAAAAACACCGAGCTTTATTGAATATATGGTCAAGTATTCCTTGCCCATACTGGTTCCCGTATTTGCGTTGATCTGGTGGATCTTTTTCAGATGATCCAAGGATAATCGCGATAGGGGAAGGCCTCGCGGCCATCGTCCTCCCACACCGAGTTTACGGGTCCATACACGGGCGGTTCTATGCAGTCTTGCCTAATGCCTGAGACTGATCCAGGAGTCCCAGGTAGCACCGTTCGGCAAAGATAGGAGACTACCTCGGTGGGCCGGTATCTCTGGATTCGGCTCCACTTCATAGGACTGAAGATGCCATATCTCCAGTCCACTTACATATAAATTTAGAAGATAGGCGCAAAGGTGTTGTCTTCTTATCGAGAGACCGAGCATGCCATCTCGGTCTCTCCCTCCATTATGTGTATCGGGTACAAAGGCGAAACATGGGACAAATAGCTGTTTTGGTAGTATAAAACCTCATGCTCAGTGCTTAACGCCATAATGGGCACATGCTCGGTGTAACGGCTACTTATTGTATACGGTTATTACGGCTGTTGGATGCACCGTATTAACCGTTGCTGTGAGAGGTTAAAGGGTCGGACTTGAATTGAACCTCCTCGACTGACTCTTTAACCTCTTTTAAACAAATGCTGGGCGGCTGCACCGGCAGTATGTATGGTTAGGTGCTTTTATGTTTTCAGGGAATATCGTCTGCCCTTTTTGTTTATGTCCCGTCAATGTCATAGCGTTTGGTTTTGGCTGGCTGGGAATTTGTTGCAAAGAAATCATTTACAACTCTGATCAGCCGCCTACAAATATTGAGGACTACGAAGGTGAAACAATGGGATAAATAGCTGTTGCATTAGCAAGAAAACCTCCCTCTCTGTGCTCATCGCCATAATGGGCACATGCTCTGTGCAACGGCTACTTATTGTATACGGTTATTACGGCTGTTGGGCGCATCCGCGTAAACCGTTTCTGTGAGAGGTTAAAGTGTCGGGCTTGACTAACCCTCCTTGACCGACTCTTTAACCTCTCTTACACAAATGCTGGAGTTGAACCGGCTAACAGGATCTGCCGTTTCCTTAACGACTACGGTCATTATAACCATGTTCCGTCCTAAGAACTTAACATCGGGAATTGACACGGCCATTCCGTTATCAGTGGCGCCCGTCGGGAAAGTCGGCGAAGATTCCAACTGACTGCCCGTAAGCCGCGCGGCCGCGGCAATGGAAATCCTCAGGAACAGGTAGTCTGTCGGAAGGATCATCTCTCTGTCCCGAACACCGGGTTGCGTCATCCCGGTGAAGGGGTAGCCTTTTCGTCGATTCGTTTGCGGTGTGCGGGCTGTCCCTGCATCAACCGCCTCATCAACGATGTCCTTGACACACCGGAAATAATCGTCGAATTGTCCCTGTCGGAACTGGTGCACCTCTTGCCCCGACGACAGGCTGAGCGACTGTATAAGCTTCTTCAGCGGCAATTTACAAACCATGAAAAAATCCGTTTTCCCTGTTTACTTGACGACATCGTCCGGAACAAAAGCCTCCTGGGAGCCTTGTGCACCGAACTTGCCCATATAGAAAACCTCAGGGAATTGATCATAGACCCGCCGGTCATTCTCGTCGATGAACGACAGAAACTCTTCTTTTACAGGGGGATTCCCATCATGCTGCGTCCGATCTCTTTCAGCTTAATGCTTCTTTTGGCAATAACGACCAAAGAGTTTGTCATGAGAGAGGTCATCTACAATCACCTCTGGCCTGGCGAGACTAACTACCAGGGAACCAATAAACCTTACGAAAGACAGATTTCAGATCACAAGCGGAAACTCATTGCCGAAATCAGGAAGGGAATGACGGGGAAGGCGGAAATAGCCGCGGGAGAAGTGGAAACTCTCATTTCCACGCGATCCAAGGTGGGTTACATGCTGAATCTTGCCAAAGAGAACATGCTGATCCTCCGCAAGGGGGATTTCCTGATGGTCGCCTTTATGACTCTGATGGAGTTAGATCGATTCCTTTCCGATCTGCTTTTCGACGCGCCAGTGGTGCGGTTTCTGTGGTGAGGGGGTATTGATATTGAAGGTCATGAAGCAGCGTTCTTCCTGGACGGCAAAGGCCAGTTGGTCGCTGTCGGATTTCCCTTTTCGATTCAGATCATCGGTCGATTGCCAACGAAGCGATTCTGTATATCGGCAAATAAATCGGCACGAATGCTTCAGGAGATATTGGTGAGGTGAGAAACGGCCCGGGGATCGGTCATTGCAGCGTCGGGCCTGAAAGAACGGACAGGGAGAAATATTCTGGGACAACTTATAGAGGAGGGGTGCTCGTTTCGGATACGCCGAAAGGCGATGTTCGGCTGGGATTTCCGATTCATGCCGCAGAATGGTTTTTCCCGGATCTATATCCCACATTATCTCGATAAGCTCTTGAACGCTTTGCGGCAGTTTCCGGTAACATTCCCAGAAGTTCGACTTCTGCGATAAGCCGGAAACTGGCCAGTTGGATGTCTCGGGTTTCTTTCCCAAGGGTTTGGATAACGGTCAAGATGACGGTGGCTGTCTAACATCGGCAATCTTATTGCACCCCTGCCAAACGCTTGATCTTTGGTATAGCCTTGTCACGAAGAAGACTTCTGCTTTCGTTCAAAGCTCTCAAGGCATCATGTGTTTTTTTATTGCAAGTCAATGATCGAGAAAAATGCGCTTGTGTAGCAGCTTTCGACCAGTACTGTGCAAAAGTGATCCGCGGAAAAATGAAACGCACCGGTTATTGGTGACACCTACCAAGCAAATGATTCCGAAAATTTCACTGTTGATAATTACCATTTAGAAATGGAGAAACGACATAAATAACCCGCCGGGGCAGCCAGTTTTTCTCACCTTGACATGAGACGGATATGGGGGTAGTCGTATTTCCGAATCTACCACTGATCGTTGTCTACAGGACAAAAACTACCATAGACCTAAATCGGTATTAACCAATGTCTGAAGAATTGCCAAAGGGATGGATAAAGACGACGCTCGGCGAAATCACAGAACCGTCACGAGAGCGTGCTTTGCCGGGTGAAGTCCCTGATGTGCAATATGTTGGTTTGGAGCACATCGAATCGCAAACGATGAGGCTCCTCGGGCATGGATATTCTCGCGATATACGAAGTTCTTCCGTGCGATTTTCGAAGGGTGATATACTCTACGGCAAGATGCGGCCATATCTGAACAAAGTGTGGGTTGCAGAGTTCAACGGGCTTTGTTCCGCTGAGTTTCTCGTTTTCCCTGGGCGCGACGGATTGAACAACCAGTTTCTATCCATGTATTTGAATACGGAGGATTTCGTCACCTTTGCGAATGGACAAGTCAGTGGTGAACGTCCACGAGTTGATTTCGAAAAACTGTCAGATTTCCCCATCCTGCTGCCACCTGTTGCCGAGCAGGAGAGAATTGTGGCCAAGCTGGTCATCGCGTTGTCTCGATTGGAGCGAGCACAAACTGCAGCGCGCAGGGCGCGAGAACGAGTCCAGAGTTACCGTGCCATCGTACTACACGCTGCTGTTACCGGCGAACTCACTCGCGAATGGCGCAAAGCCCCAAGGAAGAATGAAAAAGCAAATCTCGAAACCGGCGATGCCCTTTTGCATCGCCTTCTCGCTACCCGTCGCGCCCGTTGGGAAGAAACCGAGTTGCATCGCCTCCGCGCAGCTGGCAAATATCCCAAAGACGACAAGTGGAAAGCCCACTACCCAGAACCAATGTCGGCAAAATTGGGTGACCTCCCTCAACTGCCTAAAGGATGGTTGTGGCTCAGCGTCGACCAACTGGCATCCGGTGAACCCGGTTCGATCCAAAGCGGTCCTTTCGGGAGTCAGCTTCTACATTCCGAGTTCGTAGACGAAGGCATCTTGGCAATAGGAATTGATAATATTCTTGATGGAATATTTTCACTTGGACGCCAGCATCGCATAACGCCCCGAAAATATGAGCACCTAAAGAAGTTTACTGCACAACCACTTGATGTAGTTATTACCGTAATGGCCACGGTGGGACGAGTATGCGTTCTTCCACTAAATTTAGAGCCGGCAATTATCACCAAACACTGCTATCGCATCATGCCAGCAAAAGAGTGGGTCAATTCCGACTATCTTGCTTTTGCTCTGCGGGCTGACAGTTCAACACGGCAGAGCATTCTCGGCAATATCCGAGGACAGACACGCGCAGGCATCAATGGGACGATCCTCAAGGCCGCCCCCGTCCCACTCC
The DNA here is from genome assembly GCA_041664405.1 of Syntrophales bacterium. Lineage (GTDB taxonomy): Bacteria > Desulfobacterota > Syntrophia > Syntrophales > UBA8958 > UBA8958. The sequence goes on along the minus strand of JBAYKV010000014.1, from coordinate 11,647 downwards.
CGCCCATTTTAGAGCAAGCCGAAATAGTTCGGCAGGTGGAACGACGATTGACGGCGGCAGACCGATTGGCCACCACACTATATCGACAGATCGAACGCGCACGTGCCACGCACCAATCCCTTCTGCGAGAAGCCTTTACTGGCCACTTCGTCCCCCAAGATCCAAACGACGAACACGCTTTTGTCTTGATCGAGCGCCTCCGCTATGCCCGCAAAGCCGAAACCAAGAAAACAAAAGGAAAAAATATGCCGAAGCCAAAAGCCGAAAAGAAAGCACGGACATGCCGTCCGCTGTTCACTGTTCTTGAAGAAAATAACGGTCCGATGACACCTGAGGAACTGTTTCGGTCTTCCGGCTATGGGCAGGAAACCGTGGACCGTTTCTTTGCTGAGTTGCGCGAGCTTACAGACAGCCCGGCGAAAATCACGGAAGAGCGCAGCGCCGTGGGACAGGTGTTATTGAGGGTGGTACGATGAGACTTGATTACCTCAAGATTGACCGTTTCAAGAACCTAACCGGATTCGCTGTGGACTTCGATGAAACCTGCCAGGAGCCAGTAACGGTTGTGCTGGGCCGGAACGGCTCAGGGAAGAGCAATCTGTTCGAGGCGCTGGTCATAATTTTCCGTGACCTCATTAAGGGAAAGGCAACGGCGGATTTCGGTTATGACCTTCGGTACACATTGCGGGGTGGTGCTGTCGTAGTGCGAATTTGGAACCCTCCTACGCAAGATGATGACTCGGACATCTCCACTCCCCAACCACCTTTCACAGCAAAGGGCGGGGAACCTATCAACACGTTTTCTTTCACCGTCACTGAGAAGGACAAGGAAAATCGCATCCCGAAAAAGGATATCACGAAGTTTCTACCGCGCTATGTGGTAACTTATTACTCCGGAGTGAGCAATCGGATGGAACACCACTTTTTCCAGCCGCAACTCGAATTTCGCGATGAACTACTAAAGGGTAACATCATACCACTGCGGCCGCTCTTTTACGCGAAGCCAATTCATTCACACTTTGCTTTGCTGGCATTTTTTATGACGGAAGACCCGGAAGTCACTGAATTTCTCAGCGAGTATCCTTGGATTGAGGGGCTGGAGAGTGCGCTGTTCGTGCTCAAACGTCCGCATTGGGCCAAGGGCCAGAAACAGAGAAAGGATGGAGACCCGCGCTTTTGGTATGCTGGGGGTGTCGTAAAAGACTTTCTGTCTTGTGTTTATGACAGCGCGCTGGCTCCAATGCGGCAACCTGGACGGATTCAGCACAGTTTCGACCAAGTGGAGAACACGGAGTTTCTCTATCTCTATCTGCGTGATGAGGAGAAATTGCGGAAACTGGCCCGCGAGTCGGTTGCCGTAATGCAACAGAAAGGTCAGCAGAAAACTGGTTTTGAGAATGAGGCATTCAAAGCGGCGGAGTTTTTCAAATTACTGGAGAGCACTTTCATGTCGGACCTGATCTATGAAACTCGCATCCGTGTGAAGGTCCGTCACGCCGGGGCGCTTACCTTTCGGGAGTTGAGTGAGGGTGAGCAGCAATTGCTCACCGTGGTAGGAATGCTACGCTTTACGAGGGATGAGGATTCCCTTTTCTTGCTTGACGAACCGGATACACATTTGAACCCGGCGTGGGGAATGGAATACCTAAATATCCTCCGCAAGCATGCTGACACCGGGAGGAACAGCCATCTGCTCGTTGCCACACATGACCCTCTCGTGCTCACTAATCTACGGCGCAATCAGGTGGTGATTCTCGAGCGTGATTCAGATAGTGGCACGGTGGCGAGCTTCGAGCCGGAAGAAGACCCTGTCGGCATGGGCGTACAGGGGATTCTTCGGAACATGTTTGGGCTGCGTAGCGCGGTGGGGACGGAAATTCAGAACAAACTTGACCGACACGCGGAACTTCTTGTTTTGGACAAACAACGTACATCTAAACAGGAAGAAGAATTCACGCAAATTGCAGGCGAGTTAGAGAACGCAGGCTTCGGCCGAGAATTTCGTGACCCAGACTACGCTTCATTCATTCGCGCAATGACACGACGACCGGAGTTTCGAAAGCCAGTTCTTACAGTAGAGGAATTAAAACGGCAGGAAACGATAGCAGACGAAATTCTCGAAGAAATTCTTTCCAAACAAGGGAAGCGGAAATGAGGTTCATCAATCTTGATGGACGACAACCCAAAAAAGCCTGGATACGCAATGCGGATCGCCTTCTCCAAAAGTTGAACGACGCTGCTGATGAATCTGCGCGAAAAAAAATCATTAAGGACAACGAAGGCGTTTGGAAACAACTACTGCCTTGGTTGCGCAGCATTACAAAAGGAAAATGTTGGTTTTCAGAAGCCCGTGGCGCTTGTCAGTATTGGGAGGTCGAGCATTTCCGCCCTAAGGGAGCTGCAAAGAATATAGATGGAACAAAGCGCCCGGATGGATATTGGTGGTTAGCGTTCGAATGGCAAAATTTCCGTCTAAGCGGTGGCGTCACCAACCGGAAGAAAGGCTACTACTTCCCGTTGCGACCAGGGACTCATTTTGCGACCTCTGGTAACCGGAACATTGACGACGAAGATCCCTACCTGCTTGACCCAACCAAACAAGAGGATCCGCCTTTGCTAATCTTTAATAGAAACGGCGATGTGAACCCTACTCCCGGCACATCATCATGGGATACTGAGAGGGCAAGAGTTTCAATCATACGGTACAAGTTCCAGAAGCACGAGGAATTCGTGGAAGCGAGGCGCGAAATCTGGGCAAAATGCGAACTTGAGATCAACAAGTGTAGGAATTTTCTAAGACAACAAGATAGCAATCCTTCTGCTACAAATCGGCAAAAAATACGGGATCAAATTAATAAACTTCGGGAAATGGGAGATTTCTTTTCCGAGTTCTCGGCTGTGGCGAATGATTGCCTGCGCTCATGCCCTGATCCTTTTTTTCAGAAACTTGCGGGTCGAGCTTAACTTATGTCAAACCAATCCTCAACCATAGTAAATAAAGTCTGGAACTACGCCCATGTCCTGAAGGACGACGGTCTGGCGTTCATGGATTATACTGAGCAAATCACTTACCTCCTCTTCCTAAAAATGGCATGGGAACAGCGGGAGGCTGGGGCGACCGTGATCCCTTCGCGCTACACTTGGGGTGCATTGAAGAATGTTGATGACAATGCGAAACGCCTGGAACGGTATCACCAGGGGCTGCGTAAGTTAAGTGAACATCCCGGATTGATCGGCCTCATCTTCACAAAGCCGCAGAGCAAAATCAATGACCCAGCCAAGCTTCATCGCCTTATTCAATTGATCGACAATGAGAATTGGTCAGCGCTCGACGTTGACGTGAAGGGTGAAATTTATGAGGGTCTACTGGCAAGAAATGCAGATGATGTGCGAGGCGGAGCCGGACAATACTTTACGCCGCGGCCGGTGATACGGGCAATCATCGAGGTTATGCGACCCGAAGCAACCATGCGGATTTCCGATCCTGCGTGCGGAACCGGCGGTTTTCTGTTGGCTGCGTTTGATTATCTCAAGAACAGGACGGCGAATGCAGAGGAGGCTGCTCACCTGCGGACCAGGGCATTGCATGGAAATGATCTCGTCCCAAACGTATTGCGCTTGTGTGCGATGAACCTGTTCCTTCACGGGATTGGGACTGATTTCAATCATCCGGTAGTGTCGATCGGTGACAGCCTAGAATCGAAGGCTGAACCGGTCGATATGGTTCTCACAAACCCTCCATTTGGGAAGAAGAGTAGCTTCACCATTATTGGTAAAGGCGGAAAGAAGCAGACCGAAAAAATTTCTTATGACCGTCCTGATTTCTGGGCCACTACCAGCAACAAGCAGCTCAACTTTGTCCAGCACGTTTATTCAATGCTCAAGGTAACCGGTCGTGCCGCAGTGGTTGTACCGGATAACGTACTATTTGAAGGTGGTGCAGGCGAAAAGATTCGCCGAGCTTTACTCGAACGATGCGATGTCCACACCCTATTACGGCTTCCAACCGGCATCTGGTATTCGCCGGGGGTGAAGGCGAACGTTCTTTTCTTCGACAATAAGTCAGCCTCAAAGACACCGGCAACGAAGGAAATGTGGGTATATGATCTACGTTCGAAACATAACTTCTCTATTAGGAAGAATCCTATTGGGTCTGATGACCTTACGGATTTCGTACAATGCTACCACACTTACGATCTAACTCGACGCAAGGAGACAGAACTTTTTCGGCGATTCAAATATTCGGAGATCATTGCTCGGGACAAAGCGAACCTCGATATCCAGTGGCAACAGAATACTACGAACGGGGCAAAAGTCAGCAGTCCGCAGGAATTGATGAAAGAGATTATCCGGGACTTGGAAGAGGCTATGAGAGAGTTTGCTGCCGCGGAGAGCGAGATTCTTAAATAATCAGAGAGGATGCTATTAGGTAGGGCAAGATAGCGATCTCTGACAGCCCCCTCATGCTTCCCTTTAGTACAAGACGTGCTTCTATGCTGCTTTAGGTATAGTTACCCCAGCAACATTCACGATCCAGATAGCGGGGTATCAAGTGTTCTTCAGGTGGCGCTGATGCACCTCCATGTACCGTCGGAGGGCGGCATTGATGCTGCTCTGATAACCACGCCCCCCCGCTTTGAAGAATTCAACTACGTCTGGATCGAGCCGGATGGTAATCTGTTTTTTCTTGCCGGGCCACAGCTTGGCTTCCGCAAAAAAATCATCATTGAGCTCAGGAATATCGGAAAAATTGATATCACTGTCCTTCATAGCCTTAATCTTTGCCCAGTTTGTCCTTGATAGCTTTCTCATATCTTGTGCACTCATTCTTTGTTGCCTTTCTCATTGAGATCATGCGGATCGTTTCCTGATCCTTTTCCGTGAAAATAAAAACGACGACAATTCCACTGGAAATAATGCCGATTCCTATCCAACGGTCTTCACCATAATCTTCACGGTCATCCAGCTTCGCGAGCATCGGATTCTGGAATACCTGCCAGGCATCGGCAAAATCCAGTCCGTGTTTCCTTATGTTCTCGGTGTTCTTGTTATCATCCCATTCGAATCGCATTGTAGCTACAATAATAACTACATTTGGGAGAATGTCAATAAAATTTCATCCACCGAATTGCCCCAGATAAAATACCACCTGATGATCGAAGAATATCATTAGCGTATCATGATCGGTGCATCATAACGTCCCCGCAAACATTTTTTTTGACGACCGCAAAAAGACCGCTTTTTTTCCGAAACTTTTCCGATCATTTTGGTGTATTTCCCCCGGCAACCCGTTTTTTCATCCCGATAAACCAGGACGAGCGCCATGTACGAATGCCGCTGCCCCCATGATGGAAGAAAACTGGCGGAGATTGCCAGGGTCCCATTTTCTCAGATGAAGGTGGTAGGGCGTTGTCCCTGCGGAAGGCCAAAACGGGCTCAAATCGTTTCTGATCGGCAAACCAATCAAATCCTTGCACTGATTTCCTGTGACTGTGGGCGCGTGACCGTGAAGGTTGTCGGGTATCTGGTGGCCATCCAGTGCCCGAAGTGCGGGTCCGTTGTGAGATTCTGAATCTACACGACTTTATCAAGTAGCAGGCTCCGAGGCTCCCGAAGCCCATGCCGCGAGGTTCGCGCATGGGCTTTTCCTTTTCTGGCATCCAGAAGGACCTTTCTTCGGTAAAATTCAAGCGGTTTTATAAAGGAATCCGGGCGACCTGCCCCAGCCTTTCCCCCTTTCCGGATCATGTTTCCCTGATTGCCTTCTTTCACGACAAAGCACAGGACCTGGACGAGAAGGATCGTATCCTTTTTGATCTGATCACCTTTTATCGGGAAAAAGACCGGCATCAAGGCCTCGCTCCTCTGTTCATTGTCCTGTTCACTCCCGCCCTGGCCGGCATTTACCGGCATGGGAAGAGAACCTGTCCCCGGCTGGAACATGATGATCTCATCCAGGACGTCTGCCTTCTTCTTTTACAGGTGCTGAAGGAAGCGGAGATGACCGGCTTCAAGGTGGCCGGCCGGATCGTCGGCAAGGTTAAAAACCGCTTCCGCAGCTATCTGAATTACCGGATCAAGCACGATCCCTGGGATTATTCACCCGGTCAACGCATCCCGCTCCGGCATACGACCTTTGAAGAGGATGATGTTGAAACCGAAGAGTACGGGGAGGCATTTCTTGCCGTCGTCGGCAGTGACGATTCCATTCCCGACATCGCCGATGCCGAAACCTTCCTGGAGATCCTGGTAGCGGCCGGTGTGATTGCGGCGGCGGACAGGGATCTCATCAAAGCCACATCAATTTCGGATCTTCCCCTCAAAGAGATAACTTCCAATCCCAAAGAATACGAACGCCTGAAGAAGCGACGGCAGCGCGCCCTCCTCGCCATCCGGGAGTTCTTGCTTAAGTCCCTGAAATAACGATGGGAAAAATATTTTATTCCCCCATGTCCCCTGGAGGCATTTTGATGACGTAACAAGATAGGAGACGTTTTTTAATTGAGGAGGATGACCATGGCCAACCCAGAACCGAAAAATACGACCCGTATCGTGCGCGATACCTTTATCGACATGGCCCTGTACCTGGAGTGTCTGTTTCTTCTCCACGGTGTGAACGACATCCTGGTCGAAGACATCATCCACTGCATGGAGGAAGGTTACGTCAAGGCCATGAAAAATCTGAAGAGAATCGATATTCCGAAACCGAAGATCAAACGAAAGTCCGCCGTGGATCGTTTTATCAAGAAACTGGAGCAGGAAGGAGTTTGATCGGGGGCTGTCCGGAGGGTGAAGGGAGGTGGTGTGATGGAATGGAAAGAATCGGAAATGATCAAGAAGGGTGAACCAGGGGAAAGAATTCTATGCATCGGCAAAATCCACAAAGGCAAGAAAACCATGATTATTGCCTTTCCAGAGAAGGGAGGAAATGAATATGTCGCAGTTTCACAAAGCAGAGAGGAAGAAGGGAAAGCTTAGATTGGCCATCGCCGGAGCCGTGGGGTTGGGGAAGACCTGTTCGGCGCTAAGGGCAGGATCCGTCCTTCCCTTTTTATCTTTTCGCCGTGAATTGTGAAACGTACCGGACACCCGAAAAGAGAAGACGGTTATACCATGATCTTCAATGAACTCCTGGAAGCCTTGATGTGCGCCGACATCCCCAAGCGGGCGCGGCGGCTCATTGACGTCCAGATGCGCTTCTCTTTCGGGTGTGGTCCGAAAACGTTTACGTCATTGACGAAAAGCGAATATGCGTCCCTGGCCAATCTGGATTGGTCGGACGCCCACCGCTCTTTGCAGTGGCTTCTTGAGAAAAAGATTTTTGAGCAGGACGAAAGAGACATGAAACGATATCGGCTGAATAAATATTACCGCAAGTGGCTTGTCCGGGTGGGACTGAGAGATATTCCGGAGTTTAAAGATCACCTCACCAAAATGGTCAAAAAGCACTTAACCCTCTCCGGCATTTCGCCAGATCAACCTGGTGAAACACCAGATGAAGCTACGTCTCTGATCTGGCAAAACACCATACGCCCCTCTGGTGAATCGCCAGATAACGATCTGGCAAAATGCCAGACGGAGCTCGCAGATTCACCTTTACAATCCGATGGTTGTGACCTCCTAAAGAAAAAGAAAAGAAAAGGTAAAGAAAATAAAGATCATGAAGAAGTATATTCATACTTCTTCTGTCGCGACCTTGCCGATCTTTTGGACGATCATCCTTTCTTTTCCGGTCTGAAAATGGACGTGGATTTCTGGAACGCCCTTGCCGCTGCTTTTCCCGATATCAATATCCCTGTGCAGATCAACAGGATGACCGCCTGGCTGATCGCCAACCCCAACAAAAGATACAAGAATTACAAACGTTTCATTCAAGGATGGTTATCCAGAGAAGAACGAAAGGAGAACGATCATGGAAAAATTCGGGACGATTCTGAAGAAAGGCCCGCTCCCTTTTCCGACATCCCCCCGGAACTCATCGCCTGAGCATGTTGGCGTACAGCATACAGGCAGGCCCATAAAGGAATGCCCGCACTGTGGTGAGCCCATTCATGCTGTCTTCATGGATAATCCGTCTTATCTGAGGATCACCGGGAAGACGCCCCACTGGACGGAGCTTCCCTGCGAAGCCTGTGAACGGGAAAGGATGCGCCAAGAGATGGAGGAGAGGGCCAAAGACGCCAGCCAGCAGAGATTGAACACCCTGCTTGCGAACAGCATGCTCCGGGAACGGTTTGTCGGCAAAACCTTCGATAATTTTATCCCTTTCGGGAGGGACAAGGGAAAGCAGCTCCGCGTCCTGTCCATCGCAAAGGATTTTGCCGGCAACTTTCATCGCCATCGTCAGACGGGCACGTGGCTTCTCTTCATGGGCAACGTGGGAACGGGCAAGGGTCATCTCTGCGCCGCCATCATCAATCAGGTCATTCGCGCCGGTTACTCGGCTTTATTCACCAAAACTCCCCGTCTCCTGAGAGAGGTAAAGGACACCTTCCACCGGGATTCGGAGATTACCCAGAGCGAGATCATCGCCCGGATGGGCGACATCGACCTGCTGGTTATCGACGAGGTGGGCATCCAGTTCGGCACCGACACGGAACGGATGATCCTCTATGAGATCCTCGACCTGCGTTACGAGGCCATGCTGCCCGTTATCCTCACGACGAACATCACCGACTTGAAGAGCCTGGAGAAGCTTCTGGGAGAACGGATCATCGACAGGCTCTTTGAAGGGGAATCGAAAATCGTCATCTTTGAATGGGAGAGCTACCGGAGATTTCAGAAATCGGGAGCGGCAACGGGACTGTCGACATCGGGGCCTGTGGTGAATAGAGCAAGCGCGATATTCAAAGCGCATGCTGGAGCCCCGATGCAGGGGGGGCGTTTCCAATGAGACAACTGATATTTTCCCTGCCTTTTCTCCCACCACCGCTGAACGCCTATCGGAGTGAGCATTGGCGGAAGCAGCGGGGGGAGGGAAAAACGTGGAAAGATTATATCGCCATGAAGTGGGCGGAATTGGGCAGGCCAAAGCTACGGGCCATCCGGATTGATATGATCTTTTCCTTCCCCGACCAACGTTGCTATCTGGACAATTATTTGGCCACGGGAAGCAAGCTCGTGGGGGATGCCGTCAAGGGGCTCTTTATTCCCGAAGGCAGTCCGGAACACCTGACGGCCTGGAGCTTCCGGTTTGAATTCGGTGACGAGGCCAAAACGACTATAGTGATCGAGGAGGCGGACAGGAACGCAGGGGGCCGCGTTTCCGAAGGACAGGCGGCGTTCTGGGAAAACCACCCCGCGCAGTCAAAGGAGACGGCTGCCAACGCCGGTAATGATGCAAAACGATCCGCCGGGGAACGCTTTGCGACGGGACGTCGTTCCGGTCGTCAGGCATCGGAGGCTCCAGAGGCGGAAGTCGTCACCGGTTGTCCCGTGCAGGGGAATTCATGCCGGCGCTGTCCATTGAAAGCTTTCCCATCAAGCAGCATCTCCGCAGATCCTTCTGCCACCGGTCGCCCCGCTTGCAGCCTCTACGAGATGTGCATCGCGCCGCTGTGCCCCATGGATCGGAGCAGCCTCAACGGCATCTGGTACCCCGACGAGGAGATCTGCCACTCCCGTACCCAGGGGAATCCCCCCTGGCTGAAGGCGCAGAGAAGGCTATCCAAGGTCGCCGCTGCCGGGTACTTCACCGTCGAGATGATGAACCGTCTGGTCGTCATCAGAAAGGGGATCACCGGCCTCGATCCGAACGTCCCGGAAGACCAGCAGTTGCGGGCCTGGTTTCAGAAGCGTTCGGATAAACAGGACGCGCCGCCCGCAGCGAAGGCCGACAGGTCCCGGCACCTGAAGAAATACAGTTTCAAAAAACAGGGTGTCCGGGAGGGTTAGGGGTCATTTTTAAAACGGTCGAGATGGCGTGGTCTGAGCAAAATTTAGGGTCGAGACGGCGCGCCTTAAGACCTAAAACTTTTCGCGAGGGGTAACCCCCGCATCCATGGTTTGCGAGGATGATCGAACAGGACGGCAAGACCGCATCACCGGCAAGAGAAAAAGAGGGGAAAGTGACCACGGTTTCCAACCAACCCACAAAACGATACTACCGTGTCGATGAGGTCGCCCGCCATTTCTCCGTCTCCGACCGCACGATCTACCGCCTTATCGATACCGGCGATATCAAGGCGATCCGCCTCCGGGATTGCATCCGTGTTTCCGCGGAAGAGATCCTGGAGCTGGAAGTGAAATTCATGATCAGCTTTTAGGCAAAATATTTGATAATATCATGTTGAATCTTTCTGAAAATATGCCTATAAATCCTTCGTGGGGAGGGCGTGTATGTATGAAAGGTTCAATCCATTTTCGCAAGGATCGTGGCTACTATTATGTATCGTGGATACATAAAGGCAAACGGTACAAAATCTACAAGTATAACGGCGAATACCTCTATCATAAAAAGTTAGCCGAAAAACTTGTCGCCTGTATGCAGGCCGATGTAGAAGGCGGGTTCTTCCGGATTGAGAAGTATACCCGGGAGGTTCCCACCGACGTTATCCCCTACCTGCAGTCGTGGATCAAATTACAGGAGGCGCACCTTTCTCCCGCCACGTATAGGGATTACCGGAATTCCATCAATAATCACCTGATTCCTTGGTTCAAGAAGCATCCTCTCAATGTTCATGAGATTCGCTACGATATCCTCTGCCACCTCCTTGCCGATATCAAAAGGGAAGGAAAAGGGAAGCTGAACGTGATGTACTGTCTGCGCCGGTGCCTCGATTACGCCTGGAAATCTGGTCGCATCCTCGCCCTGCCGCCGTTTCCTGAAAAACGTCTCTACGGTATTGAGCCCAAACCTATCAAGTGGATTTCCGAAGAGCGTCAGTTAAAGATCATCCAGGCGATCCCGGAGGAGCATCAACCGATCTTCTGGTGGTTGAAGTACCATCTCCGCAGGCCGTCTGAGGCCATGGCCCTGTTCAAGGAGGATTACGACAAGGCGACGGATAGTTTCATCATCCGGAGGGCATTTTCCAGCAAACAACTTGTGGAACATACGAAGACCCACAAAGTCCATTTTATCCCTTGCCACAGTGAATTTAAACGGATCATGGAGACGATGCCCAAGACGTTCGGCCCGTACTTCTTTATAAATCCCAAAGGAAGATTGAAGGGCCAGCATTACCAGCATGATTATCTTGTGGATCTGTGGCACACGGCATGCGCGACAGTAGGAGAGGCAATCGACATGTACGCCGGGTTGAAGCATTCCTCATGCAGTCAGTACATCAACGAAAAGGGCCTGAGTATCGACGAATTACAGATGCTGACAGATCATGCGCGACGGGATTCTGTCATGCAATACGCCTCCGTCCAACTCGAAGCAAAACGCCGCATTCTGGAGAGGAAAGTCATCCCCCTGGGGGAAATCCGGGGGAACTTTGGGGGCACAATTTCAGCAGACAAAACTCAATAAAATCAAGTAAAAATGGCGGAAGTGCATGGGAATCGAACCCACCTGGGGCGGTTTTAGCGCCCCACACCGGATTTGAAGTCCGGGAGGCCCACCAGTGACCTTGGCACTTCCGCGCGGAAAAATAATGTCTTATGCTTTTTGTTGGCTCAATTGTTCAGGTTTCATTAAGAG
>JBAYKV010000013.1:0-27019 GCA_041664405.1 Syntrophales bacterium | reverse complement strand
TTTTTCAGAAAGGAATTCAAGGTTGATGAAATGATCAAGATCATGGTCGGCATGTCAAAATTGGCGCGGAGAGAGGGTCTCCTTGCCCTGCAGGATATGACAAAACAAATCAGAGACCCTTTTTTCGTCAAGGCCGTCAACATGATTATTGACGGTATCGAGCCTGAAGATATGTCGAATATTCTGGAGACGGAGTTGAGTTTTATTGGTGAACGTCATCGGCTGGGGGCAGACATATTTACCAGTATGGGAAACTTTGCACCGGCCATGGGCATGTTGGGGACACTTATCGGGCTTGTCCAAATGCTGATGAAGATGAATGAACCGCGCACAATTGGACCGTCCATGGCGATAGCACTCATTACGACCTTTTATGGTGTCGTCCTCTCGAATCTGATTTTTCATCCGATTGCCGGCAAGCTGAGAACAAAAAGCTCGGAGGAATTGTTGGTCAAGCAACTTATTATCAGGGGCGTACTTTCTATTCAGGCGGGAGACAATCCCCGCATGGTGGAACAAAAGCTTCATTCGTTTGTGGCGCCCAGACAGCGGAGGTCGCTTTTTGCAAATGTCTGAGCGGTACGGAAAAGTGTATCATGGTAATGTCGATCATTCCGCTATCGATTGGCAGCCCGTTTACTGTTCCCTGATCATGATCATGATTGTTTTTTTTATACTCCTTATTGCTAATTCAAAACAGGATCAAAAAGAAATGATGACGGCCAGAAAGTCTTTACAAGAAAAAAGCTATCAAAATGGAGTAAAGCGGAGCAGAAGTGGGGAATCAATAAAAAACATTCAAGGGGGGAGTTCTGTGTTGACGGGCACTTCGGAAGCGTTATATCAGGTTATTGTCTCCAGGGGGCTCACTGAATCGGCGGGCTTAAGCACTAACCACCGTGGATTGAGGCTGAGAATGGCAGCACCGCTGCTCTTCTCCACGGGGATGGCTTCCCTTCGACCGGAAGCCTATCAACTCCTTTCAGAAGTTGCCAGATTGGTAAACCAGCACCAGCTCGGCGTTGTAATCGAAGGACATACGGACGATAATAAAATGCAAACATCACTATATCCGTCAAATTGGGAACTATCCATGGCAAGGGCAGCCCAAGTCAGGCAATATCTCATGCAAAGCGGCGGTGTCCAGGGTCAACATGTTGACGCTGTCGGATTCAGTTCACATCAGCCGCTTGCCGATGGCGACCCTGCTACCAACGCCGGGAACAGACGTGTTGACATATATCTCACCGCAAGATTGGATGAATCGAGGTAGGCGTTGATGAGGGAAAACCACAAATCCGCGATCAAGAGAGAAAACTGGTTGTTGACCTTCAATGACATGATGACCCTTATTTTCACTTTTTTCGTCCTGATATTGTCCTTTTCCAGCATCCAAAACAGTGAGATCATGCTGGCTACGCACTCCTTAAACAGCACACTCTCTCCCGGAAATACTGAAGGGATGTTTATGAGCGTTATCAACCCGTTTATCTCTCCCTACCGAGATCGCGATATCGAGGTTGAGAAGCGGAAAAAAGCCCTCGCAAACCATGATGAGGGGAATACTGGCAAATTGAAAGCGATAATGCTGGCTATCATCGGAGGAGAGAAGCAGGTGACCGTTGACCAGATTTTAAATGATGTAACGGTCAATATGGAAGAGGCAAGCCTTTTTAAGCCCGATAGCTATTTTCTGCACAGTCATGGAGAACAGATTCTGACAAATATTGCCGACAAGATTCGAGATGAAAAGATCAATATCAGGATAGAGTGTTATGATAAAAATGAACTATCAGGAAGGATCTCAAAGGCATATGTTGACATGAGCATGCTCAGGGCGGGGACAATAACCAGATATTTTATTGAACAAGGCCGCTTGGAGCCCCAACGATTGTCAGCCATGGGATACGGAGCCTTGAAAGACGAGACGAAGCAGAGAATCAAAATTATATTCAGGTCATAAGATAAAGGAGGAATGAAAAGGTGGCGAAAGAAAAAAAAGATGAGCTTGACGATGCGGGAAAGCTTGATCCAGAGCCACAGGAAAAGAAAAAGGCCCCCCTGCTGAAATGGATCATCATCATTTCAATAGTTCTCGTCTTGGTTATTGGCGGCGCCGGCGCTGGTTATTATTTCTTTTTGAAGCCGGCACCGAAGAAGGCGGCTGTACAAACTCAACCAGTCATTGGCGCGGTATATCCGCTGGAGCCCTTCATTGTCAATCTCCAGGACAATCAGGGAGAGAGGTACTTAAAGCTGATCATGCAATTGGAGGTTAGCGATCCCCTGGGCGTCAAAGAGTTGGATATGTTGAAGCCAAGAATGAGGGACAACATCCTCGACCTGCTATCCGCGAAAACCTATAAAGAATTGATGGACGTCGGCGGCAAGCAGCGATTGCGAGAGGAAATCCTGATGCGGCTCAACAGTATTGTCTCGACGGCAAAAATAACAAAAGTGTATTTTACCGAGTTTGTTGTCCAGTGAGCGTAAAGAAATATATACATAGGACCAAGGTATGACTCGCATACTATCGCAGGAAGAAGTTGACGCCCTCCTGAGGGGGATATCGGGCGGAGAAATCGAGACGGAGACGGAGGCCGATGATATTCGCGATCCTGCGGATATTACGCCCTATGATCTGACCAGCCAGGACAGGATCATTCGGGGACGGATGCCGACCCTCGATATGACGAACGAAAAATTTTCCCGCGCCTTCAGGACGACGTTGTCTTCCCTGCTCCGCAAGGTGACAAGCGTCAGTGCGATTTCTGTGGATATGATCAAATTTGGTGAATTCCTGAAGACACTGCCCGTACCAACGAGCCTGCACCTGTTTCGTCTTGATCCGTTGAGGGGGAGTGGATTGATTGTGTTTGAAGCAAAAGTAATCTTTATGCTCGTTGATATCCTCTTTGGCGGTACGGGAAAAGACGCCTTCAAGGTTGAGGGAAGAGAATTTACGGCAATTGAGAGTAATGTTATTCGAAGAGTAGTCATCAACGCCCTGACAGATATGGAAAAGGCGTGGAAATCTTTAATAGAAGTTAAGATGACCTACCAACGGTCAGAAATGAACCCCCAGTTCGTATATATCGCCTCACCTACGGACGTTGTTATTGTCATTAACTTCGAGATTGAAGTCGAATCTTCAACCGGCATGATGACCCTTTGCCTGCCTTATGCCGCCCTGGAGCCCATCAAAGACAAACTCCAGGCAGGTTTCCAGAGTGAGCAAATGGAAGCGGATCAATCTCTTGTGGAAAGGTTCAAGAAAAACATTCTTCGATCCAATGTAGAAATCATTGTTGAACTTGGGACTACTCAGATCAGCTCCCGAGATGTGGTACATCTGCAACGAGGAGATGTAATTCAACTGGATGGCTCGGTGGTTTCTGCACTACCTATAATGGTTGAGGGAATAAAGAAATTTGCTGGACGACCGGCCATTTACCGTGGAAATCAGGCGGTTCAAATATCGGAGATATTTTCAGGAAAAGAGGACTGAAATATGGAGCAGAACGAAATTGATGCCCTTTTGAAGGGTATCGACGCCAGTGTCGAACCGGAAGGCGAAAAAACAAAAAGTGATGATGATTTATCTTGGGACGATGTTCAGGAGGAATTAGAACAGACACGGGGAGCTTCTACAAAGAAAACCGAGGTTTCCAACGTCAATTTTCAGGAAGTTAGAAAAGTCGAGACGCCAAAGGGCAATCTCGATATTGAATTTATCCTGGATATTCCTCTGACCTTGAATGTCGAATTGGGTAGATGCCATATGCTCATCAACGAGCTTCTTCAACTCGGGCAGGGATCGGTAGTCGAACTCTCAAAACTGGCCGGGGAACCAATGGATGTCTATGTAAATAGCCGTCTCATTGCCAGGGGGGAAGTTGTCGTCGTTAATGATAAATTTGGGGTACGCCTGACGGATATTGTTTCTCCCACGGAACGGATCAATAAATTGAAGTGAGGTGACGGTTTGGAGTATTCACTGATTGTATCCTTTATAAAAATGTTATTTGCCTTGGCGGTTGTTCTTGGTCTGATGATCGCGTCGGCGTACTTATTGAAGAGAATCATTAGCCACACCCCCGCAGGGATAGATAACGGTAACGCGATCAATATCCTCATGACTCGCTATCTCGGTCCCAAGCACAGTATCATGATGATCGAAGTACTCGGGCAGATGCTTGTCGTCGGCGTCTCCAGTGGCCAGATGACTTTGCTGACACAGATCAACGACCCTGTACTTATCGAGAGAATGTATAGTCTGCAGAAGTCGCAATCCCTGGGAATGCCTTCTGCACAGGCCATGCAGGAATATCCCCTGCGCATTAAGAACTGGGTTGAAAAAGTGAGAAACAGATGGGGCAGATGATGTCAAAAGTCACAATCAGAGGATACCTTATACTTTCGCTCTTAGTCGCCCTTTCTTTCTTTGTCCTGGCGGGAACGGCGAGTTCTGCGGAACCGCTGCCCATACCTAATGTGAGCCTGAATATTGGTGGATCGGTTGACCAGCCCGCAAAGGCGGCAACGGTTATCCAACTGGTTTTTATTCTCACGGTGCTTTCCCTCGCTCCTGCCATATTTCTAATGCTTACCTCTTTTACACGTATTGTCGTGGTCCTGTCGTTGTTGAGACACGCCCTTGGCACGCAGCAAGTGCCTCCCAACCAGATTATTATTGGTTTGGCTATGTTTCTAACTTTTTTTATCATGGCCCCGGTCTGGCAACAAGTGAATCAGCAAGCTTTAAAACCATACTATGAGGAGCAAATATCCGGAGACGAAGCTTTGGAAAGGGCGGCCGTGCCGATAAAAGGCTTTATGATGAAACAGACAAGGGAAAAAGATCTCGCCCTTTTTGTGAAGATAGCCAAGGAAAAAAGACCTGCCAAGCCGGAGGACGTTTCTCTAACCACGCTGATTCCGGCTTTCGTAATCAGTGAACTAAAAACGGCTTTTCAAATCGGGTTTATGGTCTTCTTGCCGTTTTTCATTATTGATATGGTGGTTTCCAGTGTGCTCTTGTCGATGGGGATGATGATGCTTCCCCCGGTCATGATGAGCTTGCCATTTAAGATTCTATTGTTCGTCATGGTTGATGGTTGGCATCTTATCGTGGGTTCCCTGGTGCAAAGTTTTCATTAGGTATTCTCAAACTGCGTTGCTCCCGCTTCGGGCATATGTCTTAAAGAGGAGGTTATATATGAGCATAGATTTTGTCACGGGCGTCATGGCGGAGACAATTAGAATTACCCTGCTGATATCGGCGCCTGTCTTGATCGTTGGCCTGGCGGTAGGTGTTTTTGTAAGCCTTATCCAGGCTGTCACTCAGGTACAGGAGATGACCCTGGTCTTTGTACCGAAAATAGTGGCTTGTCTAATTGCCCTGGTGGCCGCCCTGCCGTGGATGATGAATGTTTTGATGAGCTTCACAATCAACATATTTAATAACATCCCCAATTATGTCAGGTAATTATAAGGAGCAATGAGGTTTGCAGTTTCCCGTTCTCAGTTTCCAGCAAATTAGTTCATTTTCCCTTGTATTTCTTCGCATAACTGCGTTGATTGTCATGATACCCGTGTTCGGCGACCGTACTGTTCCTGCAAGGGTCAAGGCCGGCTTGGGTTTAATCCTGGCAGTAATTATCTATCCTTTCTTGAAAACGGATGCTTTGCCTCCTGTTTCTTCAAACTATATTTCAATGATCATCGGCATGGCGGGGGAAGTCCTGATAGGAATCATTATTGGTTTTGTGGCGAGGTGCATCTTTGCCGGCGTCCAGTCAGCGGGAGAACTGATTGGTTTTCAAATGGGTTTTTCCATGGCGAGTGTTCTCGACCCGCTTTCTAATACACAAATATCAGCCTTGGCGGAATTCCAGTATCTAATCGCGATGATTGTTTTTTTGTTTGTCGATGGTCATCATATTTTTTTAAACGCCATTGTTGAGAGCTATAGAAGCATTCCGCCCCTTGGCTTTTCATTTTCAGGTCCTCTTATGGAGATGCTTTTTAATAATACGAAAGAGGTATTTGTCATCGCCGTAAAAATCAGCGCTCCGATTATGGCCGTGATGATATTTGTCAATGTAGGTCTGGGCGTTATTGCCAGAACAGTTCCCCAGATTAACGTCTTTATTGTCGGTTTTCCCCTGCAGATTGCGGTGGGTTTTTTCTTTCTCGGTCTTTCTATTCCGCTTTTAGTCAACTGGTTAGGCTCGGTATTTCACCAACTGCCGGCGGAGATACGACAACTGATGCTCTTGATGTAAAATATCTCTTCACTGAACAAGACCAGGGTTATCTGTCATGGCGGAAGAAAATCAGGAACGTACTGAAGAAGCAACCCCGAAGCGCAAATCTGAATCCAAAGATAAAGGGCAGGTTGCAAAAAGCAGGGATCTAACCTCCGTTGCCGTCCTGGGCGCAGCTCTTATCTATTTTTATTTCAACGCTTCTGACATGCTGAATAAGATTATGAAGATGCTGTCGAAAAATCTTCACCGGGCGTCTTCAATGAGCTTCTCTCCGAATGAGATAGCGGCGCTTGCTGCGGAATTGACGCTGCAATTCCTTTATATCCTCTATCCACTGATGCTGACGGTTGTCATTGCCTCATTATTTTCGAATATACTCCAGACGGGATTCATCTTTTCAGTGGAAGCCATTGCTCCAAAACTCTCGAAGATCGATCCTATAAAAGGCCTGAAAAATTTGTTGGGGACAAGATCTATCGTTGAGTTTATCAAGAATATCTTGAAAGTAACTATTGTTTCATTAGTTGCCTATCTTTCGGTAAGGTCAAACCTGCATCAAGTTGTTCCCCTCATGAATCAGGACCTTTGGCAAATATTTTCTTTTATCGGACAGAATTCCTATATAATCATCACTAATGTATGTTTATTGTTGGTTATTGTTGCCGTCCTCGATTTCGCTTACCAAAAGTGGGAACATGGGAAAAGCATCAAAATGTCAAAACAGGAGGTGAAAGAAGAAAACAAGCAATCAGAGGGAGATCCGCTTGTCAAGGGACGCATCAGACGGCTGCAAAGGGACGCTGCAAGAAAGAGAATGATGGCGAGCGTACCCAAAGCTGATGTGGTCATTACGAATCCGACCCATATTGCGATAGCCATTCGATATGATTCAGATAAGATGATGGCCCCCGTCGTTTTGGCGAAAGGAATGGATTTCATCGCGGAAAGAATTAAAGAAGTTGCCAAGGCGCATGGCGTCCCCGTGGTTGAAAATAAATTGGTGGCACAAGTATTGTATAAGCTAGTTGACATAGACGATGTGATACCGGAAAATCTTTACCGGGCGGTAGCTGAAATCCTTGCTTATGTTTATGGAATGAAAAAGAAATCGGTGGTGGAAGAAACTCAATGGCTGAATCATACGCACTGAGAAACAACTTTTTTTCGGAACTGATAAGAAGCAGCGGCGCCATGCTGGCGCTGGGAGTTGTAGGTATTTTGACGGTCATGATGGTTCCGCTGCCCACCATTGTCCTGGATATCCTGCTCGCCATTAGCATCGCCATTAGCATCGTGATTCTGCTCATGTCTCTGTATGTGCTCAAACCTTTGGATTTCTCAGTTTTTCCCTCTGTCCTGTTGATCGTTACCCTGCTGCGCCTTTCTCTGAACGTAGCTTCAACACGGCTTATTCTTCTTCATGGCAACAAAGGCACAGATGCCGCAGGTCAGGTAATCAAGGCATTCGGATCTTTTGTAGTCGGCGGGAACTATGTCATCGGTTTTATCGTCTTTTCAGTTCTCGTGCTCATCAATTTCATTGTTATAACAAAAGGGGCGACGAGAATTGCCGAAGTAGCAGCAAGATTTACCTTGGATTCCATGCCGGGCAAGCAGATGAGTATCGACGCCGATCTCAATGCGGGGATGATAACGGATACGGTAGCCAGGAAAAGGCGCAAAGAAGTTGAAGATGAAGCAAATTTTCATGGCGCCATGGACGGGGCGAGCAAGTTTGTCAGGGGCGATGCCATTGCCGGAATAATCATCGTTATGGTCAATCTCCTCGGAGGCTTGATTATCGGTGTCCTGCAGAACGATATGAATGTTGCTGATGCTGCTCGTATATATTCACTCCTGACCATAGGTGATGGCCTTGTAACACAGATTCCTGCCCTTATCGTTTCGACGGCGGCAGGTATTCTGGTGACACGCACATCTGCTTCTACAGACCTGGGACAGGAACTGACGGGTCAGTTGTTCAATAATCCCAAAGTCATAACACTTACCGCTTTTGTTGTCTTTGTTATCGCCCTCGTTCCCGGCATGCCGAAAGTATCCTTTCTGGCTGTCGCCTTTATGTTTGCCCTTTTGGCCTATAAACTTATCGGAAAACCACAAGACGATACCGGTGAACTGGAGACCATGCAGCCGGTGGTAGCCGCGACCGCTACAGAGGCCATAGATGTCCTGACGCCCCTCGATCCACTCGGCCTTGAGGTCGGTTACGGCCTGATCCCCCTTGTGGATTCTGCACAGGGTGGAGAGTTGCTTGGTCGCATCAAGGCGCTACGAAAACAACTGGCCCTTGAAATTGGATTTGTCGTTCCATCCATTCATATCCGGGACAATCTTCAGATCAAACCCAATGAATACATTTTTTTGATCAAGGGAATTGAAATGGCCAGAGGCGAGTTGATGCCCGGGTACCAGTTGGCGATAACGCCTGATGATCCTGCTCACAAGATTAGAGGTATCGAAACCAAAGAGCCGGCATTTGGTCTTCCCGCGGTGTGGATTCCAGATAAGGAAAAAGATGCGGTCCAGGCAAGGGGTGTTGTCGTAGTAGACCCGTCCACGGTAATTACCACCCACCTGACAGAGATTATTCGTACAAATGTCGAAGACCTGATCGGCAGGCAGGAAGTTCAGGCCCTGCTCGATAACTTGTCCAAGACACATGCCAAGGTCATCGAAGATCTCGTGCCGAAGGTGATTTCCATTGCGATCCTCCAGAAGGTTTTACAACGGTTGCTCCGGGAACGAATCTCAATTCGCGATCTCCTCACCATTATCGAGACCCTGTCGGATTATGTACCAATGACGAAGAACATCGATATACTACTGGGATATGTCAGGCAATCCCTTGCGAGAGCAATTACAAAACAGTATCAGGACCAGAATGGAAACGTCAATGTAATTATGCTTTCTCCGGACATAGAGGATCTCATCCAGCGATCCATTCAGCATGGTGAACATGAATCCTTCATCACCCCTGACCCCAATACAATCAAACTTATTATGACGAGCATCCAGAATTATGTGGCGGACTTTACCTCGAAGGGATACCAGCCGCTACTGCTCTGTTCTCCGAACATCAGAACGCATTTCAGGAAGATTGTCGAAAAGTTTTTCCCCCATGTATGTGTCATTTCTCATAACGAATTAACAAGGGATGCAAATATCACATCTTTTGGGATGGTGGAGATATAGGATGCAGATAAAAAGATACGAAGTGCAGAAAATTCAGGATGCCATGCAGCAAATCAAGAACGATCTCGGACCGGAGGCGATTATTTTATCGACGAAGACGATCAAGAATTCGAATCCACAGAAGATTGAGGTCATTGCTGCCATCGATATAACGGAATTAAATAATCAGATTCCCGGGCGTGTGTGGTGCAAAGAGCAAGATGGGGAGCGAAGAAATGGGTCTTTTTGCTTGCCCCAGGGGAATGTCGTTCATCAATATGACGAGATTCAGCGCATGCTTGAGAAAATTGGACCGGTTAATGACATCCGTGAAGAGATAAAAAGTCTGAAAGATAATGTGGAATTACTCGTTGATGTAATTGGTTTAGCCAGATTCAGGCAGGAAAGTGAGCATTTGGCAAAAATGTACCAGACTTTAACGGCCAATGGTATATCTAAAGGTAAAACATGTCATATTATTGATGAAATGAGAAAAGGTAGTCTTCCGGAAAAGGACTATGTTTCTTGCCTGAAACTAGCTGAAAAAACCATCGCCTCATCTCTCTCAAAAACAGAAGGCATATCGGCAGCAAGAAGGATAAAGGCACTTATCGGCCCCACAGGCGTTGGGAAAACGACTACCCTGGCAAAATTGGCGGCAAGTTTTTGTGTAGATAAAAGAAAGAAGGTTGGGCTTATCACCATGGACACCTTCCGGATTGCGGCAGTGGAGCAATTGAAGGTATATGCAAAAATTATTGATGTCCCCTTGCAAGTGGCAACCAGTAAGATCAGTTTTGAAAAAAGCCTGAAAGCGCTGTCAGACGCAGATGTCATTCTTGTGGATACTGCAGGGAGGTCACCAAATGATGAAGAATTCATTAAAAATATTCATGAAACGTTTCCCAAGAATACTGGCGTTGAAATAAATCTGTTGCTGAGTCCCTCGATGTCGAGGGATCATCTACTTGAGACAGAGAATTATTATCGCATGACGGAATACGATAATCTCATTCTAACCAAAGTGGATGAATGCAGTCGATATGGTGTCATCTACGACCTTGTACGGCATTCCGGTAAACCGGTCGGTTATTTAACCAATGGGCAGAATGTGCCACAAGATATTGAAAGCGCAACACCTGAAAAATTAGCGAAATTAATTGTAAATAATTCAATGCATTAAAAAAGAGGTACTTACGGTGGATCAAGCGACTTCGCTTAGAAAAATGAAGAGACAGCAGGAAGTAAAAAAGAACACCGAGGCGGGTTCCGTGCAGGAGAAAATACCCAGGCAGGAATCCATTCGTGTGATTGCCATAACAAGCGGGAAAGGAGGCGTCGGTAAAACGAACATCGCCGCTAATTTGGCCTATGCACTGTCTTCCATGGATCAAAAGACCCTCATATTGGATGCCGATACGGGACTTGCCAATATCGATCTTATTCTTGGTCTGACGCCGAAATATAATCTTTATCACCTGTTGAATGGTCAAAAATCCCTTGCAGAAATAATCATAAAGGGTCCCGGGGGAATCATGATCCTGCCGTCGTCGTCAGGAATCGCAGATATGGCGGATCTTTCCAAGGGGCACAAGCTGACCCTTATTGATGAAATAAATCGCCTCAAGGATCGGCCTGATTTTATGATTATTGACACGGCCGCAGGCATTGCTGCGAATGTGATGTATTTTAATATGGCGGCTAAAGAAATCATTGTCGTTACCACTCCGGAGCCTCCGTCTATCACCGATGCCTATGCCCTGATGAAGATTCTGCATAAAAGCTATGCGAAGAAGCGATTTCAGTTAATCGTCAATATGGTTCGATCTTCCAGCGAGGCCAAGGAGGTATTCGGTCGCCTCAGAACTGTTACCGATCATTTTTTGAACATCCATCTGGAATATCTGGGATTTGTTTTGCACGATGAAAAATGTCAGGAGGCAGTGAAAAGGCAGAAAGCCTTAATGGAGTTGTATCCTTCATCCGTTGGCAGCAGGTGTCTGCATCAGATTGCAGAAAAACTCCTAAAAGAGAAGCCGGAGGTACAAGAAGAAGGGAGCGTTGTCTTTTTTGGAGATTCGGTTATCGGACAGGATCATGGATAGAAAAGAACGGGATCGCCTCATCCTGAAGTATACGCCCCTTGTGAAGAATATCGTGTCAAGGATGACGGCAAAACTGCCCATTGATAATTCAGACAAAGAGTCGTTCATCAACGTAGGCATGATCGGGCTCATGGGAGCGTTGGAAAAATATGATGACACGAGGAATGTCCAATTTGAAACTTTTGCAAAATTCCGGATTCGCGGCGCCGTTCTTGATGAACTGAGGGCAGGCGACTGGGTGCCTCGCTCCGTTCGAGCTAAAGACACAAAATTGGAGAAGGCATTCTTTACATTGCAGAAAAAGCTCGGACGTCCGCCTGATGATGAAGAAGTAGCAAAACATCTCGGCATCGACCTTGATGAATACTTCCGTTTACTCGATGACACGAAGTATGTAGGCGTGATCAGTGTTGAGGATCTGCCTCCCGATTATCTTGAAAATGTCGATAAGCAAGGGATAATCAAAGCTATTGATAAGCAGGATCCTTATGAAATATTCGCCACCGGGGAACTTAGGGAAGGGTTGAAAAGCGCCATCGACCGGTTGCCTAAAAAGGAAAGATTGGTCGTTGCGTTATATTATTATGAAGAATGTACGATGAAAGAGATTGGAAAGATTCTTGAATTAACGGAATCAAGAGTCTGCCAACTGCATTCTCAGGCCGTGTTAAGGCTACGTGGTGCGGTGAAACATCTTTAATCGTCAGGTTTATAATTATGGCACAGAAGGCACAGATTGACATACTGGATCTGCCGCTCATTGAAGGTGACGAGGTCCTGACGGATATCACGGACTTCACTGTCGATGGCGAGAAGCCGCAACCGCATACAGAAGTAAAAAAGAAAACCGCAAAGAAGTTGTATTGGATAGGTTCTTTGGCTATAATTACGTTTATAACGGCTGTCATCACCGGATATTTCATCTGGTTCCACCAGGGCGGGGAAAAAAACATGGCCCCTGTCGCGGCAACCGTTGCCCCGGGACAGAAATCCTTCATGGCAGTTATGGACGATTTTAATGTTGATGTGAAAGATGATAAGGGAAATAAAAGGCTTTTGTCCTGCGGATTCCTACTGGAAATGGCGCCTCATGAAGACGGGAAATCTCTCGAAGGGAAGATCGAGATTAGAAAACTTATATTTGACACCCTTCATAAGCGAACGGTGAGTGATTTGATCAGAAATGACGAGAAAAAAGAAATCAAGAAGGAAATCACGGATGGCGTCAACCGTCTGCTTGGTGCTGAAAAAGTCAAAGAGATTTACATAACGAAATATTTATTACTCTAAAAGGAGACGAGAATGAAGGGGGAAGAACGCTTCAGGGATCTTGAGAAGGCATTTGTCGCGACGTTTCAGCATGAGCTTCTTCCCGGCATCCTGCATAATTTTGCCAACCCCCTTAATGGTATTATGGGTAGGGCGCAGATTCTCAAGAAAAGGATCGAAGACAACTTAAAGAAGATTCATGATCAATATCCGCATGTCGCGTCTGAATTTTCGGATCTACACAAAAAAATACTGTCGGATATAACCTCGATTACAACAGAATCAGACCGATTTTATAACATGTTTCATGATGTCAGTGGCAAGTTTTATACATTAGGCCAAAAAGGGGAAGAAAATATTAATATTTCCAGGTTGCTTGCAACGGAATTACGATTTGCAGACTATTATCTTGATTTTAAACATGAGGTAACGAAAGAGATTACAATCGATGATTCCCTTCCCGATATCAAGGGTATTTATTCATATTTATCCATTGCGTTGTGGATGTTGTTCCGCCATGCAATGAAACGAATGAGGGCGGAGCAGGACAAAATATTCTTTCTATCTGCGACATGCGACCGAAATCATGTAATTGTTTCTTGTCGCTTTGGTGGAGTTATATATTCAGATCAGGAGATAAGCCTTATTGCAGCAGTTGCCGAGAAAGACGGCCAGGACGATCTAGAGTCGCAAATAAATGAAGACATCCTCCTGAGCGTCGCTCTTATGAAGGAGATGGGGATGCTGATTGAAGCTGACCGGCGTGAAGGATGTAACGAAATTATCATCAGGATGGCTTATTAAGAAATGAAGTTGCATTGCCGCCCGAGGGGCAGTTAGATCGTTGTTATCAGCAAGAAACGCTGGGTTCGGTTATTAGGAGGAGAGTAACAAGGTGGTCAGGCCTATTGACATGAATCAGGGTATCACGCAGGCCCACGTGACTGAGAAGATTCAGCATATCCAGCAGCAGCACCCGGATATGCAACAGAGATACTTTTCTCTTCAACTTCAAGACGAAAATAAGCGTCAAAGAGAAAAAATAGCCGAGGCCGAAGAAGCAAGAAAAAAGATTATCGATGCCCAGCAGGAAAAAAGCCGGGAACAAAACAAAAAAGGATCGGAAAACGACCCGAAACATATTGAAGATGAACATGATCCTGATAACAGCCTGATGCTGGAGCAGGGTTCTCATCGTATTGATATCAAGGCTTGACATGAAAATAACGACAGACATGCTCATTCAGATGCAGATTGCCGCCGATGTAGTATTATTGATCGCGCTCCTGTTTTTCTTCAGATTCGTCAGTTTATCCACGAAAAAAAAAGAGCGGGGCCTCCCTGAACGATCTCTTGCGGAGTTTAAACAATTATTGGAAGATTCAAAACGCCTATCCGAGGAATTTGTCGATGCCATAGATGCAGGTCGAAAATC
Organism: Syntrophales bacterium; assembly: GCA_041664405.1. Lineage (GTDB taxonomy): Bacteria > Desulfobacterota > Syntrophia > Syntrophales > UBA8958 > UBA8958. The sequence continues at coordinate 12,746 of JBAYKV010000013.1, read as the reverse complement.
CTTAAAGGACATTCTCCGTGCAATTGATGAAAGGGAAAAGCATCTGAGCAGCCTCATCGAAAAAACAGAGTCATTGCCGTCGAATGATAAACTAGGGAATGATATTTTCAAGGGGCAAGGCTATCAAAAGGTTCTCGACATGGCCGCAGAAGGTATCTCTGACCAGAAAATAGCAGATTTACTGGATCTTACGGAAGGAGAAGTCAAGCTCATCCTTAATCTTCACTCTCACCAGAGAAAAAACATTGAATGACCACGATCCTGACAGCGGTAACAAAGATAGCGGGTGTAACGGATAGAGATCGTCCCTCCACAGGAACGAATCTTGGCGCCCCTGCCTTGTCTGTGGGAGATACCGTCGAAGCGGCGGTGATTAAGGTGTTGCCTGGCAATCAGTATCTGTTGAATATCAAGGATACTTCGATGTTGGCCGATTCTCAGGCGCCCTTAACGGCGGGTGAGAAAATCACGGTGCAGGTCGAAAAATTGACGCCCGCCATTCTTCTGCGTTTGATCTCTTCGACCCAGGGCGAAGCTGCTGTAATCAATAAATATCTGCTCCTTCACAGATCCAACCCGGTGGCTCTGGGTGAAATATTTTCAAAAATCGGTGAATTGTTAACAAACTCAAAGTCCTTGCCACCATCGTTGATGATAATCAGTGCAAATTTAGAGAAGATATCGCAACTCTCAGGGAAAATTATTGTCTCGGGAATAACCCAGCCGTTCGTCAATAACTTGACGAACTATGCTAAAAGCCTCGGTCTTAACATGGAGCATGATCTAGTAAAGTACCTTGTTCAGGGATCAAAGATTTCCAAAGGCGACGAGCAAACTTCCGTCAAAAGATTGTTCATGGATATATTACAGAATCTCAACGCCTTCATGGGTGATGTTTCGAATATCGACGATGCCCTCCTTAATCAATTAAAGCAGCTTCGGACCTTTGCCGAAGAATCCATATCCGCCCTTGAGACGCATCAGATCCTCAATGTTCTATCTCGAGAAAGTGGCGGACCATATATTCTACAGCTCCCTTTTGCCTTTCCCGACGGTGTACGCATGCAGGATATCTACATCGAGCGGGAAAATGAACAAGGAAAAGATGATGAAGGAAAGGCCGCGTCGTTTCGTATGACTATTTTTTTAGATCTTGATCAAATGGGCGAGATTACGCTTGATGCGAGGTTTCAGGGTAAAAAGATAGATTGTGTCTTTCACTGTCAAAATGATGATACGTCCCATTTTGTAGGTAATTTTCTGGACGAACTGAAAGTAAAGCTGGAGGGGGCAGGTTACGATGTAGGTGGGTTGCAATGTCTTGTTGAAGAAAATGTTCATGTTATGAGGCAGGAATATTTATCTCGTCAGCCCTTCAATAACCGTTTAGCCCTCAATCTCTTTGCATGAATGAGCAACGAATGAAAAAGCCGGGGAAACAGATTCTTGCCGCCGCCCTTCAGTACGAGCAAGACAAGGACAAAGCTCCGAAAATTACGGCGAAAGGTAAAGGGCTTATTGCTGAAAAAATTATCGAACTTGCCCGTGAAAATGGCATACCCATTCAACAAGACCCCGGTCTGGTGCAAATCCTCTGTAAACTCGACATTGACGAAGAAATTCCAGTAGAGCTATATAGGGCCATCGCCGAACTGCTCACCTTTGTCTATTCGATGAACGAGCGTCGCAGGGAGATACCATCGCAGCCATAATTTTCAACATGGGAATATTTTTCCCGTTATTAAATTCTCCATTCCCTTAATCCAGCCCAGCGGGGGAGGAGATGCGTGTGTTTCGGCGAGTTTGTTCAAAGAACAGGGCTGAGATCTTCATATGCCCGGGTGGCATGTTCATTGCAATTATCTTGATAAAAAGAAAGGGATTCCATGGCAGGCGATATCCAGGAGATTGCAAGTGCGGCCGAGCGGCTGGTGGCAAAATTAGAAAATGTCACCAACAATCTCGCGAATGCGTCCACAATCGGTTTCAAGGAAGAGTATCTCCGCTCCATTGCCCAGAATGACCTCATGAATCAACAAGAAAATCAGGTGCCCGGTGACAGTCACAGCATAAACATGAGTCAGGGAATGATTCAGCAGACCGGTAATGCCCTGGATGTCGCTCTCGATGGGGACGGGTTTTTTGCCATACAGACCAAAGATGGAGAATTATATACCAGGAAAGGGAATTTTCATCTGAATAAAAACAGTGAAATTGTCACTTCTGCCGGTGAGCCGGTTTTGGGCGATAGAGGCCCTATTGTGGCAAAAGGGAAGAACATCAATATCGATCAGCAGGGTTTGATAACTGTCGATGGCGGGCAGATTGGCAAGCTTAAAATCGTTACGTTTGACCAGCCAAAAATGCTGGAAAGGGCCGGTAATGGGGTTTTCAGCGCTCCTGCCGCGGCAGGTGTTAAGGCTAAACAGGATCCCCAACTTGTATCAAACTCGGTCGAACTATCAAATGTCAATGCAGTGCAGCAGATGGTTACGATGATTGAAATTCAGCGAACTATGGAAACATATCAAAAACTTATTCAAACAATCACAGAGCAAGACAAAATTTCGACAACTCGTGTCGGCAGACTCATGTAAAGGAGGTCAAAATGATCCGCTCGTTATGGACGGCAGCAACAGGAATGAATGCACAATCTATGGAGCAGGATATTATTGCCAATAACCTGGCCAACGTCAACACTACAGGCTTCAAAAGATCTCGTGTGGATTTCCAGGATCTTATGTATCAAATTGGCTCTAAATCCGGAACAGAAACCACGGCCGGGGTGAGATTACCTACTGGCATTGAGGTTGGAATGGGCGTCAAGGTCGTATCTATACAGAAATTGTTTAATCAGGGAGATTTCCAGCAGACAGGCAACCAATTTGACTGGGCAATTGAAGGAGAAGGTTTCTTTCAGCTTGATAACAATGGCCAGACCGTTTATTCGCGGGCAGGTAACTGGAAGATCGACAAGAATGGCATGCTCGTGAATTCCGACGGCCTGAAACTCCTCCCCAATGTAACAATACCTGCGGCGGCAGTAACTTTTACTGTCGACAAAAGCGGCACCTGGTCGGCGACAGACAAAGCGGGGACAGTGATTTCTTCGGGATCCCTCCAGATTGCCAGATTTATCAATCCCGGCGGTTTAACGAGCTTGGGCAGAAATACATACGAAAAATCGGAAAGCTCCGGTGACCCGATTCTTGGCGTTCCCGGAGTGGAAGGCAACGGCACTATCGCTCAGTTCACTCTTGAAATGTCCAATGTCAGCGTCATCGAAGAAATGATAAAGATGATCGCCGGTCAACGGGCCTACGAAATCGATTCAAAAGCCGTGCAAACGGCAGACACGATGTTGTCACTCGTTGCTAATTTGAAGAGGTAACGTTATGAACAGATTCCCTCATCTGAAACTTCTGTTTTTGCTTGCGTCTATGTCGATCTTGATAGGCAATAATGTTTATGCAGGGATTCCAAAGGAAGTGAAGTTCACCCAGGGGCACATACACAATCTCGTTCAAGACTATATCGAAGAAAATATGCCCTGGTCAAAAAACGCCGTTCGTTTCGAGTTTGCTTCCCAGGGAGACGATGTCGTGTTGCGTGGCGAAAAAATCTCACACAGGATCGTAGAATTACACAATCAGGGCTACATAGGTGATTCTCGATTTTCAGTAAAATACTATGACCATAATACCTTCATCAGGGAGTCGATCGTCAGGGTTAAAATGGAAGTACAAAGAGATATCGTTGTTGCCAGTCGCAGTCTTTCTCGGGATATCCAGATCGGGGAGGCTGACGTCCATGTCGTTAAAAAATGGGTCAACCGTATGGCCCCCAACATCGTCAGTGATCCCAGGGAAGTCATCGGGAAGAGGCTTACGGTCGGCGCCGTTGCAAACGAAGAAATTCAAGCGGGCTATCTGAAAAGGCCCATTTTAATAAAAAGAGGTGCCCCCGTGCGAATCGTTTATGAAAGAGGTGCTTTATCCGTAAGCGCCTTGGGGTATTCCGAAGAGGACGGTGTATCGGGTGGAATGGTACGAATCCGAAATGCCGCGTCAAAAAAGACGGTACATGCCAGGGTGATCGATGATTCGAGTGTTGCCATAGAATTTTAGGTGATCATCATGAAGAAAAAAATAGTACTGACCGCTATCCTTGTACTTTTTACCGGTTGCGTGGAATCTGATCACGCAGTTAAGAAAGAACCGCTCATATCGCAACTTCCTCAACCGGCACAAGTAGCCTCTGCCCCCGGTTCTCTCTGGCCGGGGGAAAGCAACAGAAATATGCTTTTTGCGGACAACAAGGCACGATATTTAAATGATATCGTCACGATCGTAATTTCCGAGACCTCGGCCGGGTCCAATGATGCGAGTACTAACACAAGTAGAGCCACATCAACCAACGCCGGGATATCTGCCCTTTTTGGAATCGATACATCAATCATTAACAAAAATCCAAACATGGGGACATCCATATCGGTGGGAGGTGGATCTGCTAACAACATGAAAGGGCAGGGCGATACTTCCCGGAGTTCCAGGATGAATGCACAAATAGCGGGAAGGGTTATTAAGGTATTTGATAACGGCAACATGGTCATCGAGGGACGAAGGCAGGTAACCGTCAACGCCGAAGATCAATATATCGTTATTACCGGAATTATCCGTCCTGAAGATGTGACGCCGGAAAACTTTGTTCACTCCCGTAATATCTCCGATGCCCGGATAGTTTATACGGGGATGGGAGTCATTAACGACAAATCCCACCCCGGTTGGGGAACGAGAATTCTGGACTGGGTCTGGCCCTTTTAGTGCGATTATGAAGAACTCGACAAGAAACCCATTTTCCTGCCTCCCCCCGGGGAAGGGTATTGGGGGGAGGGGCATGCAAATGATAAAAAAAATTGCCATATTAGTGATATGCATTCTCTTGGTTTCCGAGCCTCTCTGGGCAGCTCGCATCAAGGACATTGCCTCTATTGGCGGCGTGAGAACAAACCAGCTTGTCGGGTATGGTCTTGTAGTCGGCCTTATGGGTACCGGAGATGACGTAAAGAATGGTTTTACAAGAGAAACCATAGCGAATATGCTGAGTCGTCAGGGGCTCTCCATTAGGTCAAGGGATCCGGCTATTCTCATGGATCGGGATCTGAAGGCGAAAAATGTCGCTTCCGTTATGGTGACAGCCACATTACCTGCTTTTGCCAAGAATGGGACAAGGATTGACGCCCTTGTGTCTTCTATGGGCGACGCCACGAGTATGCAAGGTGGAACGCTGATTATGACGCCCCTGCGGGCGCCGAATGGGGATATCTATGCCGTTGCCCAGGGCGGACTGGTTATCGGTGGTTTCAGCGCCGGTGGCGCTAATGCCTCTGCCATGAAAAATCAAACAAATGTCGGCGTCATACCGAACGGCGCCCTTGTGGAAAAGGAGATTCCGTTCAGTCTCGAGGATGCAAAATCCTTGACGGTCAATCTTTTTTATCCCGACTTCACCACCTCCAGGCAAATGGCACAGAGACTAAACACGATGATGAATATTCAGCTTGAAGCACAAGCTAAAGATTCGGCCACTGTGGCCATCAAACTTAAAGATGCATATAAAAATAATATCATGGACATTATTTCGGAACTCGAAAATCTCGATGTCAGTATCTCCACGCCTGCTGTCGTTGTCATTAATGAAAAGACAGGAACCGTCGTCATGGGTGAGATGGTGAGGATTTCCACGGTAGCAGTCGCCCACGGGAATCTCACCATACAGATCAAGGAAACCCCGATTATTTCCCAGCCATTGCCGTTCTCCCCACAGGCAGCGGCGGGGGCGACGCCAATGGTAAGTACTGGGAAGGATGGAACGATTATCGCCCCCGGAGGCCAGACCGTTGTCGCAAAGGATACCAAATTATCCGTGACTGAAGATAAGAAGCAACTGATGGTTGTTCCCAGAGGTGTCTCTATTCAGGAAGTTGTCCAGGCCTTAAACGCGATCGGTGTGACGCCGCGAGACCTGATTTCGATTCTCCAGGCTATCAAGACGGCAGGTGCACTTCAGGCCGATCTGCGGGTAATGTAGGAGGTGGCACCTGTGGATATTGTGACAAATGTTAAAGATTCAAAGGTTGCGGGAAACGTTCAGGCCAAACCTTTGACGCAGAAACAGGTCGAGGATAACAAAAAACTAAAAAAAGCATGCGCTGATTTCGAGGCAATACTTGCTTATAATCTTTTCAAAACCATGAGACAGACGATTCCAACCGGAGGGGCCATCAACAAAATTACCGGAAAAGATACATTTGATATGCTCATGGACCAGAAGGTCGCAGAGGAGCTGTCCAAGAAGAACGGCGGACTGGGGATTCAAAAAATTATGTATAATCAGCTTGTCGTAAAGGCCAATAATAACAATGGTCAATAGATATCGATTAAAGTATTGTCCCACCGATACCGATAGTGATTGTAAAAGAGACATTGTGGGAGGCGGAATATGAAAATTACAGATAAGGGAAATACGCCGATCAGCGTCATTCAGCAGTACAAGAAAAATGAAGACCCGAAGACTGCCGTGTATAGACAGGCGTCCCAGCCTGAAGCAAATCCTGAGGAGAAAGTCAGTATTTCCAAGGAGTCCAAAGATGCCGGGCTAATGAGGGGAATTATAAGTAACCTTCCTGATGTCAGGGAAGACAAGGTCCAGGAACTGAAAGCCCGGATTGAAAATGGGACCTATGAAGTGAGCTCTGAAGACATTGCCAGGAAGATAGTTGCCGAATCGCTAATCGACATCTTCGCGTAGCCCAAAATGGTCGTCCGGGTGGGAAATATTTTCCGCCCGGTTGCATTGAAAAGAACCTCTCTCACCTTAAGACAATCCATATTCTGCCCACACATCCTGCAAAGTAATATATATGTACATAAATATAGTGGGTTATGTGATGCACGGTCATGATCCATCAGTGGCATGACCTTTGCTAACTCAAGTTGTAAAGAACCTTTTTCAACTACCTCTTCTGAAAGGACAGATATGAGTAAAGCGGAGCTCCTCAATTCCCTTCTGGGCATCATGGATGATGAAAGCAGCAATTATGGACTTCTCCTGGGAATCCTGGACGATGAAAAAGAGGTGTTGATCCGGTCTAATCTCCAGGAACTGATCGCCAGCAATACCCGCAAAGAAATGATTGTCAGAAAAAGTCTGATGTTCGAAAGATCGAGAAGAGAAATATTAAGAGAAATTGGCGCTGCATTCAAGATTCAGGACTCAAGAATCACGATGAGCTTGCTGATCAAGAAGGTGGAAGGGGCTCAAAAAGAGAAATTGGAAGAGGTATGGCGCCGCCTTTCTAATACAATCCAGGATGTACTTAAAAAAAACAAGGCAAATCAATCCCTGGCAGCCGCATCGGCAGGGTATGTAAATAGCTGGGCGCAGTTACTGCAAAATCTGATGAATCCTGCGGCAGCTTACGGGAGTTCAGGAAAATTTGCACATAACATGAGCTATGGACGGATACTAAACAGCATAGGATAGAATCATGTCGCTAAGTGGTCTGTTACAAGTTTCAAGAAATGCCCTTGCCTCCTATCAGATGGCGATCGATGTGACGGGCGGGAATATCGCCAATGTCAGCACCCCCGGTTACAGCCGTCAGCGCCCTGTTATCATGGCAACAGGCGATGTACAGGGTGGAGCGACAAATACCCAGATGAGTGTCGAGGTAACGAAAGTTGAAAGATTCTTTGATAGTTACCTTGAAGTTCAGATTGTGGATCAGCAACAGAAAGCCGGCTATAGCGAAACGGAAAGCAGTTTGCTGGGAAGAATAGAGTTGATCTTCAATGAGACTAAAGGCGCCGGGCTAAACGATGTGATGGGACGTTTTTGGGGGGCATGGGATGACCTGGCGATCAATCCCGGAGGTCAGGTGGAAAGGGACGCCCTTGTTTCCGCGTCGGAAGAACTTGCCACGCGATTCAACACTATGGCCGCGGATCTGCAAGATATTCAACAAGATGCGAATCTAAGTATTAAAGATACTGTTTCCGAAATCAACAAACTGGCAAGCAACATCGCCGACTTGAATAAGACGATTTCAGAAAGAGGCAATGTTAGTGGAGAATCGAACCGCTTATTGGACGAACGTTCGGAAGGCTTAAAATCTTTAAGTAAACTAATAGATTTGAATTATGTCGTTGACGATAACGGCGCTCTGAATGTTTTCTTACCAAATGGTAAGCAGCTAGTTACAGGCAACGTTGCCTGGGAACTGAATTTTCGAAACGATCATGTTGTCTTTGGATCGTCCACCGAGAGTATGGATCAAATCCTGGCACAGGGAGACAAGGGAAAGCTTGCCGCTCTCCTTAATGTAAGGGATGAGAATATTCCCGATTATCAGGGGAAACTCGATGATCTTGCCAAGGAGATCATTACGCAGGTCAATAATTTGCATCAAGAAGGTTATGACGCCTATCAGAACACTGGAAATGATTTCTTCGTCCCCGCCGGATCAGAGAATATCGCCAAAAAGATGGCCGTGAAGAGTGAAATCATCAATGATGTAAACAGGATTGCTGCCTCCGCTGTCGTTTCATCCGGCAATGGCGAAGTCGCTCAGGCAATATCGGTATTGAAAGACCAACTGCTCATGAACAGCGATAGTACGACCTTTGGCAGTTATTATGGGTCCATGGTTGGACAGATAGGGCGTGATGTTGCGGACGCAAATAGCAATGCCGAACATCAGGATACCATCCTTACCCAGTTGATCAGTCATCGTGATTCGGCGTCGGGCGTCTCTGTTGACGAAGAGATGATGAATATACTTAAATATCAGATGGGTTATAATGCCGCGGGACGGCTTTGTCAGACCGTGAATGAGCTCTTAGATACGCTCATGAACATGGTAAAATAAATTTTCACTAAAGGTGTGAGCCATGAGTATCCGTATTACCGATAACGCACAATACAGTTCTGTCATCGATAATCTTTTTAACATCAGAAAGCAGTATCAAGATGTCATGGAAAAGCTTGCCAGTCAGAAGAATATCAATAATATTTCTGATGACGCCCTCGGGGTGACGAGAGTTCTCGGCTTTAAACAGACAAATCAAGCTATAGGCCAATATCAAAGCAATATTGATAACACCAATTCATGGCTGTCGGCCACAGAAGGAAAACTGAACAACGCAAATGATCTATTGACGGAAGCAAGTGGATTGGCCGTTTCCCAATCCACGGGAACGGCAAATGCAGACACCAGGAAGATTGCGGCCCAGAAAGTTCAAGCCATTATGGATGAAATGCTCTCACTTGCCAACTCAAAACTTGGCGACAGATATCTGTTTGCCGGTTCCAGAAGCGATGTCAAGCCCTTTGAATCTGTAGAAACCGCCGCGACGATAGATGAACCCATGTACGGGAAGGCGAATGCCTATGGCGGGACTGTTGTAAAGAGTGGTGCTTACACCGGGACCAAGAATAATGCTTACGTCTTGAAAATCGTCGATGGCGGTTTGAGAAGTGCGGCGACCTATAAAATATCCGATGACGGTGGCGCGACATGGGGCGCGGTAAGTGCGCCTACAGATCTGGATAGTGATGTTGATCTTGGTGATGGAGTTAAGCTGACTTTTGCCGCAGGAACATTTGCAGAAAATGATCTATTTTATGTCAATGCCTTAGTATCTGGCTATTACAAGGGAAACGACGGGGCGCTTAATGTTTCTGTAAACAAGGATTCCTCGGCACAATATAATATTACCGGCGAGGAGGCATTTACAGACAAAGGTGACGGCAGCATCGACGTATTCAAAGCATTGCAAAGTTTTAAGGATGCATTGACAGACAATAATGTTGATGGAATATCTACGGCCATTGGTGATATTAAAAAGGCTCAGGATCAGATCAATCTTTGTACTGCAAAGTGTGGCTCGCGAGCAAACAGGATGGAAATGGCAAAAAACAACCTTTCGGAACTGGAGTTCAATATGACTTCCCTGATTTCGGCAACTGAAGACGCAGATCTTGCTGAGCTGTCAACAACATTTTCCATGAAAGAGGTCGCCTTGAAAGCAGCCTATGAAGTGGCGTCAAGAATTTCGAGCAACTCAATAATCAGCTTTTTAAAGTAGCATCCTAAGATGAAGCATGTCGATCCTGACAAGAAAATCAGGAAAAACACTGTACCCGATTTGTTAAGATAAATATCTCTTCCAATACGTGAACTTTTTCTGTAGAGTGCTACCAAGTATCGGAGTAGACAGTCGGGAGTGGAATCACTTTTCATTCAAGTCGGTCAACATGGCAGGTAATTAAAAGAATTGAATACGTTACTTTCGCAATATTTATGCAGAATGTAGAGGGTGAACCATGTTAATCCTGACAAGGAAGTTGGGAGAAGTTATAGCCGTTGGCGACGACATTAAGATAGTAATACTTGACATCAAGGGAAAGCATGTTCGTGTAGGGGTTAAAGCGCCAAGGCAAACAAAGGTATATCGCGAAGAATTATATCAGATAATTATAGAACAAAATCAGGAATCAACTCAAGGTCATTCAATCCAGATAGACGATATTTTGTCAATATTTAAGAATAAAATTGAAAAGACCTAAAGATACGATGGTTTGGGGATGCAAGGGGGATTTTAGATGAAGATTCAAACAAGTCGTTTTGGTGAGATTGACATTGATGAGTCAAAAATCATCGAGATGAGGGGTGGAATACTTGGTTTTAATAGTTTGAAAAGATTTATCATGATTGTTCACGAAGAGGGAAGCCCTTTTCATTGGTTCCAGTCCCTGGACGACGGTTCAATCGCCTTCATTACGATGAACCCCTTCATCGTTAAATCCGACTATGATCCGGAAATTGACGACCAGACGATTGAAATACTGGAAGTAGATAATGCGGAAGATATCGAGCTCATGGTCATTCTTACCGTTCGTTCTGAACCGGTAAAGATGACCGCAAACCTACGCGCCCCTTTGGTGATAAACAAACAAAAAAAATTAGCAAGTCAGGTTATTCTTGAAGATGAGCAATATCCTGTGCAATATAACGTTGCCTGAGTAATATTATATTGCAGGTCTCTAGCTGTCTTCTTCAAACATGTGATGTGTGTCAGGCCTGCGTGTTAAAGATGATACCGGTTATTTCTCTCATTTTGGCGTATAAATCCTGAAGTTCTCTCGACGGTATTTCGCGGATCACCTCACCCGTATCCTTGTCTGCAACGACTACAGCAATTTTATCGCCATTCTCTCCATATGTGGAAAACTCAAGACTGACGTTCATGCTGTTAATTTGGCGCTGCATTTCCTGAACCATCTGCTTCATTCGTTCATTCTCTACAGAACGCTGCTCTTCTAACTGCACCGGTGGCCGACCCTCTTTGGAACGGTCCGGAAGCGGCATTGCAGTAGTCACCTGCACGCCTGTAGTATTTATAACACCAATATTCACTTCTATCACCTCCCTTTAATCTTTATCCTTTAATCCTATCATCGGTATCCTTGAGAAAAAACTTGAATATTTCTGATGTTCATGTCCGTATGTCGAGAAACTTCGGAATCCCGCATGTGTTGTTGGCATACCCGGACATCACTTTCTCTTCATGGTGAATAATTGTCAGATCTCCCTTGGCCAAATTGCACTTTAAAGTCCCTACTGACTCACAATCATTGTTGGCTTCGATGATTCCCTGCAATATTTTGTTTAGAGCCTCTGTAATTACTGCCCGTTTTTTACTGCCGCTGCCATCGTCACGATTAGTTTGATTCACTTGATGATCCAGTCCGTTGACTAAGCGGATCATATCTTCACGTTGCATGGTCAGTTGTTCAACCTTATCCATATCCTCTGCTTCAAAGGCATCTTTAAGCTGAAGGGTTGCTGCCAGGAACTCGGCGTAGCACCTTAACTTTCTTTCCAGAACATGGTTAATGTCAACCTGGTTATTTTGATTATTTAGAACCTGTTCATGCATCACGCGCTCCACGCCACGCCGCTAACCATAGCCATCTTTGCTTCGTGCGGCATTACGGTTGGTGATGGACTAACGATCCCGGGGTTTCCAAAAGCTAGCTCTTGCCATGCGGATTCCAGTTCCTCCAGCATTCGGATTACATCATCAAAAACCGTCATATCTTTTTTGAGATCGGCTTCGGTAAGGGCCTGAGTCATGTAAAGATATAAAGCCCGCAGGTTCTTTGCGACTTCACCCCCCCTTCCCATATCCAGAGAGGCGTTAAGTTCATGGATGATATCGAGTGCCTTTAAAAGGGCCTTCCCTTTGGCTTCATAATCACATGCAATGTAAGATTTTCGCGCAAGTCTAAGGCTGCTGATCGCCCCTTCATAACACATGCGGATCAGTTTGAGCGGATCTGCGGACAGGAAATTCGCTTCCTGATAGGATCTTGTGACAGCTTCATACATAATTGTTTATCCTCCTTATTGATGCATTTTTCAAAAGACAGACGTATTATCGCCTGTCATGGTGTTACGTCGTTCGCCAGGCCTTATCCGCAGCGCCGAGCTGCCCCGCGAGCCAGTTGCTCTGGCTCTGGATCTTCTGAAGGGCCAGCTCCATCTGCACAAAACGGTTTGTCATCTGTTCCTGCTTGCGGTCCAGACGTGCCTCCATCTCATCCATCTGCGTCTGGAATCTATTGATGCTGTTCTGTAGAGACTTCTGTTTGTCGGCTAAATAACCCTCGAAGGAATCTGT
>JBAYKV010000012.1:0-27825 GCA_041664405.1 Syntrophales bacterium | reverse complement strand
TCTTGGGGGAATAAGCCAGGGAGTTACGGGAGTTTACGCTGATTAGTCCTTCCCGGTTCCGGGCGGCGATTCCTTGATCGTCCTTTTCCGAAACCTCCCAGAGGGCGTCCCAGCTCCCCACGTCGGACCAGCCGAAGTCCGCGGGAATGACGAGGGTATTTTTCGCCTTTTCCATGACGCCATAATCAATGGAGATGGAGCGAAAACTGCCATAAACATCGGCGATGACCTTTGCCTCCGCTGGTGTGTCCAGGGCCTTGTCGATATCAAGGAGGCCCGCATAAATATCCGGCAAGGCGGACTCCATTTCCTTGAGAATGGTCGCGGCCTGCCAGATGAACATGCCGCTGTTCCAGAAAAACCCCCCCTTGGCGAGGAAGGTTTTAGCCAGTTCAACATCCGGTTTTTCCCGAATGGACTTGACGGTAAAGATGTCTTCCCCCCGCTCGTTGGCGGCAAGTTTGCCCTCCTCGATATAGCCATAGCCCGTTTCCGGTCCCGTGGGCCGGATGCCGATGGTCACCAGGTGATCTCCCCGGGCGGCCATGTCGGCGGCAGCGGCCAGGACATGGCGAAAGTTCTCCTCATCGGCAATCAGATGATCCGAGGGCAGGACGGCCATCACGGCATTTCCCGCCCGTTTGCGGACCACGAGGGCCGCGAGCCCTATGCAGGGGGCGGTGTTGCGGCCCATCGGTTCGATCAGAATATTCTCCGGCGGGATTTGGGGGAGTTGCCCGATCAGCTCGCGGGCGTGACTGGCCCCGGTGACGATGAGGATCTTTTCCGGCGGCGTCAGGGGGATGATCCTCTCGACCGTTTCCTGAATGATGGTCTTTTCGCTGCAAATATCGAGCAGGTGCTTGGGGAGGCGGTTTCTGCTCCGCGGCCAGAACCGGGCGCCCTTGCCTCCCGCCATGATGACGGCATACATGATTTATGTTTGTCCTTTCTTTGTTGTTTTTCTCGTTTAATATAGTCTTTTCAGGGCATATTAGCACTAATTGAATTATTTTGCATAGCTGAAAAGGGCATATTTATCGCAATGAGCTCCCCTAGCGGGGGAAGAGAATCTTTTTTCCTGTTCGATGATAATTAATGGTTGCCGGATCGAAAAGTGTGTTATACATAAAACCAAGATTCGGGAAGGAAAAATTTATGTCATCCGTTGGAAAAAATGTCGACGCCCTTTGCACCAAGTGCGGGATGGTTCTCGCCCACATCGTTCTTTATGAAGTCAGAGGTGTGATTGCAAATGTAAAATGCAAGACCTGTGGGGCTGAGCACAAGTATCGGGGATCGAAACCCCGGACGAAAAGCAGTGTAATCTCAAAAGAGCGAACCCGGCGCGTCGGAACAAAGGCAGACGAAGAGAGCAGGCAGGCGGAAGCGGCAGAGACGCAACGCTGGCTGCTGAGGCAGCAGGACTTAAGGGAGAATGCGGCCATTGTGGATTATCGCATGACCAACCGGTATCAGAGAGGGGATGTGATCAATCATCCGTCCTTCGGGATCGGTTTCGTGGAAAAGATTCTGGAAGAGCAGCGGATGGATGTCCTCTTTAAGGGCAACCTGAAACGCATGGTCATGAATTATCAAGCTCCGGCAATGGCCAAGGCTTAGCCGTTTACCTAAGAAATCCTCCGACAGCCTGGACCGGCGATGCGGCTGCGGCCCCCCGTCTCCGGGATGACCTGTATCTGGGCGCTGATCCGATCCTTGAGGGCGGCGACATGGGAGATGACGCCGATGAGCTTCCCCTCCCGTCGGAGGCTTGCCAGCGTTTCCAGAGCCGTTTCGAGGGCGTCTTCGTCAAGAGTTCCAAATCCTTCATCGAGAAAAAGGGAATCAACACGCACATTCCGGCTGGCCATCTGTGAAAGGCCCAGGGCCAGGGCAAGGCTGACGAGGAAGCTCTCGCCGCCGGAGAGGTTTTTCGTGGAGCGGATCTCCCCCGCCTGGTAGTTGTCGATCACATTAAGTTCCAGCGGCTGCACGACATCCCTGAGGAGCAGATACCGGTCCGTCATCTTCCGGAGCTGGCGGTTGGCGTGGGAGATCATCATCTCGAAAGTCAGCCCCTGGGCAAAATTCCGGAATTTCTTGCCGTCCGCAGAGCCAATCAATTGATGCAGCGTATCCCAGCGGAGGCATTCCTTTTTCTGAGCGTCGAGCTGCTGGAGGCGTTCCTGCTGTTTTTTCTTCATGGATTCGTTGTCCTGCAAAGTTTTGATCATGCCGCCGATTTCCAGTCCGATCTGTTTGAGGTTCCCATCACAGGAACTGATATTTTCTCGAAGCGTTGCGAGGGGTTGCTCTGTAAGGCGTTTTTCCCGCGCGGCGGCGAGGGCCGCTGCCTTGTCCCTTTGGCGGGTATCCAGTTCGGTTTTCTCTCTGATGAGGCCCTTCTCTTTTTCTGCGAGCTCTTCCCGCACCTCTTCAGGCAGACAGGATAGGACGTAGTCCTGCTCATCTGCAAATCCCGCCCTGCTTATCCCCTCGGCCAGTTTCTCCCCCGCCCTCGCCAGTTCCCTGTCCCGCTTTTCCGTTCTTTCTTTTAATCCCCCGATTTTCTCTTTGAGGACAATGATTTCCTGCTCTACCCTCCGGTTCTTCTCCATTGCCTGCTCCAGGGATTTACCCGCATGGTCAACGGCGGCGGCCAGTTTCTTCTCCTCAACATCGGGGTTCCGTTCTCCGAAGATCTCCCGGCGGGAGGAAAGGAGGAGTCCATATGCCGCCGTTCCCTCGTCGCGGCCCTTGCGTCTGGTCGCCAGTTCCCCTTCCATACTTTCCAGCAGGGCGATTTCCCTGTCTATTTCCCCTTTGATTTCCTGGATTCCTTTTTCCCCGGCAGTTTGTCGGACCTCCATATCCTGCCAAGTTTTCTGTCGTTGGATAAGGCCGTCCAGTAATGCTGCCAGACTGGCGATGGGGATCTCTTTGATTCCAAATGGTTCAACATCCCGCTGCGCCACGGCTCGAACCTGCTCTAACTGTTCTTTCCGGGCGGCGCCCTCCAGGAGCAGCCGTTCCTGCTCCCGGTCCGCCGTTTCAAGCTTATGCCGGGCTTCCAGCCGGGCCTTGCCGGCGGCGTCAAGTTTTGCCCGGATATTTGCCAGATCTTTTTGCGCCGCCTGCCCCTTTTTGCTTTTCTCCTCCGTAGCGCTGATAAGTGCGGCTATGCTGCCCATATTTTCCTTAAGGGCCCCAAGCTGATCGTTCAATACTGCAAGGCGCTGTTCCACAGCCACGGTCAGATGCAAATCACCCAGGGATTCGACGCATCTTTTTTCATCCCCTGCCAGGGCCGCCAGCTTTTGCGCCTGGTCTTTTTCACCATGTTCAATAGCTGCCGCCGCCTTGATTTGTTCAGTTTCCTCCGATCTCAGCCTCTTGGTCAACAGGTCGAACTCGGCCTTCGTTTTTTTCAGCTCCCCTTCCGTAGCGCTAAGTTCCGGGATGTTACCCTGGGCGTAGGGATGGTCGATAGCGCCGCACAAAGGGCAGGGCAGGCCGTCGATCAGTCGTTTCCGGTCTTCTTCCAGGCTGCGGATGCGGTTCAGGAGTGCCGCCCGGGTTTCCAGATCGGCGATGCGTTCTTCCATGATGGACTTTTTATCCATAGCGGCCTTAATCTCTATGGCCAGCAACCCCTGGCGGGCCTTTTTCTCCGCCAGTTCCTTCGCGACGCCTCCGACAGATTCAAGGGTTGTCTCCATCCGCGTAACGATCTCGATGGTTTTTGTTAGGGCGAGTCCCCGGTCTTTCAGGTTGTCTCTGTCGCGATGCCACTGGCTGAGGTCCCGCCCCTGAAGGATCTCCCCAAGTTGTGCGGCGAGAAGATTGACGGTGCTTTGACATTCTTCGAATTCCCGGCATGTTTTCTCGTAAGCGTCCTCGCTTTTGCGGCACTCCTTATGTATCGCCTCTCTACTGGCGGACTTAATGACCATCTCCTGGCAGGTACTTTCATGGCGCGCCTTGATCTCCCGGAGTGATGCAAAGCCCCGGCGAATGGCTGTCAGGTTGGCCAGGAGTCCGGCATCAGGGGCATGGGCCTGCTGATATTCATGCACCGCCTCCAGGTCCTGCTGTGCTTTTTTCAGTTCCTCCCGACCCTTTTCCAATTGGCGGCCATGTTCCCGCCGTCGCCTTTCCCCTTCCTGAAGAGCCTTTTCCCTTTCTTCGCCCTGCTTCTTCATTTCCTTGAGCCTGGTGTCGATCTCGCGGGTATTTCTGATGATCTCCGCCGCTGCGGACTGCTCATTCCGCACCTCCGCCAACCGGGTTGCGGCGATATCTTTTATCGTCCGGGCGTCGGCCCCGGCCTGCTCACTTTCCGAAAATCTGACGATGGAGGCGTCCAGCTCCTTTTTCTCATTATCCTGCTGCGCGCGCATATCCACGACCGACCGGTAATCCCCTTCCAGGGTAAGGGCCTGCCGGGATTTTGCCAGCATCCTTGCCTCCGGTGCAAAGGCTTCCTGGCGCTGCTCCCAATCCTGACGCTGCCGATTCAGATCAGCCAGTTCTCTCTCCAGGACGGCCAGCCCCTCAAGCCAGTTTGCCGCCTGGCGGAGGCCTTCCCCTTCCCGGCCCAGTTCGGCCTCCCGGTGCTGTATTGCCGCCAGATTCTTTTGCAGTTCCTCCTCCGCGTCGCCGCCAAGAATCTGTATGACCGATAATTCGTTTTTAAGGATGTCCAGGCGGGTGCGCTCTTCCGTCCTGCGTTCATGAACCTTCATGGAGATCAGACTGTAGATTTCCGTGCCTGTGATTTGTTCCAGGATCGGCGCCCGGGCGTCGGCCCCGGCCTGAAGAAACGCCGCGAATCCCCCCTGGGCGAGGAGCATTGAGCGGGTGAACCGTTCGAAGTCCATACCCGTGACCTTTTCGATGAATTCACCTACCGGTGTTATTCCCGACTCCAGAACGGCGCCGGAAGCGGCGGCTATTTCATGCCTGGCCGGCTGCAATTCCCCGTCGTGGCGTCTCCGGGCGCGATGCTGGCTCCAGTGGCACCGGAAGCGCCCCTGCTGCGTCTCGAAGTCAACTTCGGCAAAACACTCCCCTGCCTGCCGTGACATGATCTCATTGCTGCTTTTCGTAACCTTGTCGAGGCGGGGTGTCCTTCCGTAAAGGCCGAGACAGACGGCGTCAAGGATAGTCGTTTTCCCCGACCCGGTGGGGCCGGTAATGGCGAAAATGCCGTCCGATGCATAATCGGGATGGGTGAAATCCACGTGCCATTCCCCGGTGAGGGAATTCAGATTCTTGAACCGGACGCCAAGAATTTTCATTTCTTCTTATCTCCTACTCCGCACGGGGGTCTGCTTCCTCCAGGGAGACAACAACCTCCCGATATGCCTCCGTGAGGGCCGGACGCTGATCTTCCGGGATTTCATGGGCGGCGAGGCAGCGTCGGAAAACCTCGATCGCATCCAGATCATCGAGGGTCTCAGCCTCGTCGATTCTGCTCAGGGCCCGTTCCAGGATGCGGTTGTTCCTGATCCGGAGGATCTCGATGCCCGTCCCGGCGACAGCCTCATCCAATTGCCCCCTCAGACTCCCCGCGACCTCGTCCCCTTCATAGACGATCTCTAGCCAGGCGCGGCTCCGGCGGGACTTCAGTTCATCAATTTTCCCGGAAATCGCCGGCCAGTCTCCCGTCAGGGTCAGCAGCTCCTGAAACCTTGGCGTCGCGATATTCGTAATTCGGGGTTTATTCTCGGCAAACTCGATCATGACGACTGTTTTCTCCTGATCCGCTTCCCCGAAGCCGATGGGGAGGGGCGAACCGGAATAACGGATAAATTCAGAACCGGCCACTGCCTGGGGTAGGTGGAGATGCCCGAGGGCCAGATAATCGATGCTCCCGGGGAAAATATCCGCCCCGACCTGGGCCAGAGCGCCGATATACAGCTCCCGCACCCCGTCGCCGTCCATGGTCTGACCGCCCGCCGTGAACAGGTGTCCCATGGCGACAATTGGCACCGGATTGTTCATGAGGGCGCGCTGCTCCTCGGCGACTTCACAGACGCGGCGGTAATGGGTTCTGATGCCTGCAACGATCTTTCTTTCTTTGTCTGCGACGCTTTCCCCCGCCTCGGTGGTGCGGATATCACGGTCCCGTAAATAGGGGATGGCACAGACGATGAGCTGTGGTTCGCAATTTTCTCCATTCAGGACGATGATTTCCCCGGCGGGAGGGCCGGAGGCATCCCCCACGACATGGACATTGAGGAATTTCAGGAGTTCCCGGGGGGCGTTCAGGAAGGACGGCGAATCGTGATTACCCGCGATTATTACCACCTGGCGATGGGTAACGGCGGCCGTCCGGCAGAGAAACTGGTAGTACAATTCCTGGGCCCGGTTGCTGGGGGTGCTGTTGTCGAAGACATCGCCGGCGACGAGAAGGACATCGATGTTTTCCTCGTCAATCAGACCGGCCAGCCAGTTCAGGAACGCCTCGTATTCTTCGTATCTTTTCCGGCCATGGAGGGCGCGGCCAAGATGCCAGTCGGAGGTGTGGAGTATTTTCATGACATTCCTATTTAACCATGATCCGGGACGGTGAGACGGTCCATCCGGAAATATTGAAGTAATCCCAGAAAGTCCGGACTGTGGAGAGGATTGACTTCCATACCGAAAAGATGGCTCGGACAGGAGCAGTCCGAGGCGCCGAACTTAGGGATGGACCAGTCGGCGATGTTGACCAGGGCGGCGGCGAGGTCATGCTCGATGTCATCCCTGGTCTGGAAGGGCAACTCCGGTCATGAACACGGTCATCCCCTCAAAAAATTTCCCCGCAGCGGCCAGTATCAATATCCTCCACTGCATTTCCGTCATCGGACTTACATTCGCCGGCGTGCCATCTTGCCACACCGGGGATTCATCGATATGCTCTTGAAGGGTTTTGGTGGAAAGGGGCATCCCGATCTCCTGTGTTTTTATCGACAAGAAACAGCCCGGATTTCAGGTGCAAAAAATATCGCCATATTGATAAGAATTTCCTTTTTGACGGTCGAAGTATAAGATAAGGAGATCTTGCATGTCAAACGAAATTCGGGGAGGTGGCCGCGTGAGATAACCTGCCCCCAATAATTGCGATAACCCGCTTGGCAAAGACAACGCGGCAGGTACGAAAACATCCCATTATTATACCAGCCTGAACGGCAACATGACAGCAGTTCCCGAACCGGAGGAATGGTCGCTTGTCCTTATCGGCCTTGGCCTCATGGCCTATGCGCTAAGACGAAACATGCCCAAAAGTGCGATAATGCCAATTTATACATAAGAAAAGAAGATTTTAAAAACAGCGCATGTTTGAAGAATCTTCCATATTTGATGTGGAAGGTTCTTCTCATTTGAGGTAATGAGAAACATGAATGACACATTTCGCATTCTCTTTTTTAAAAAAAGATTATGGCAAGGGAGAAAACAGCATAATAATTTCAAATCTTGCCGCTTCTGAAAGCCAGACGTCCTCTATTCTTTTCGGTTGAGATCGTTTCTGAACATACGGAGTTTTCACGGTGAAAAATTCATCAGGGACAAAACAAGAGATCAAAGAAATATCCGTCTTAAGTCATAGAATAAAGGAATTGGAGCACTCGGAATCAGAGCTTAAGCGGGTGCATGAGGTGCTGCTGATGAGCAAGCGTTTCCTCTAATATTTATCTTCCGGCCTCGGATAAGACAATCGTTAAGGAGGAGACAGCCCCGTCGAGAATTCTGACGGGGAGGGACACAATAACCGGCAGAGGATGATGGACCCCCATGAAAGATATCTCTAAAACAAAAGCCGAGATTGTCGCCGAGTTGGAGACCCTGCGCCGGAAAGTTACGGACATGGAAGCATCATGCCTCCGCTATGAGCGTCTGATCGACAAGATTAGCGAGGCGAAGAAGGCTTGGGAAAAGACCTTCGACGTCGTTCCCGATTCCTTTGCCATCATCGGCAAGGACCATTCGATTCTCCTTATCAATAGGCCCATGGCCGACCTGTTGGGGCTGCCGCCCGAGCAGTGCATCGGGAAAAAATGTCATCAGCTGGTCCATGGCACCGATGAACCACCGTTCTTCTGCCCACACGTCCGGACCATGCGGGATGCTCTGGAACACCGGATTGAGATTTACGAAGAGAGTCTGGGCGGCTCGACCATCATAACGACATCGCCCCTAACCGGAGAAGACGGAGAACTGATCGGCAGCGTCCATGTAGCTTACGACATCACCGCCCAGGCGAACCTGGAAGAAAGCCTACTGGATCTCAACCGTGGCGTTGAGGACACCAACAAGAACCTTCAGGTCGCCTACCACTGGATGCGGGACAGCCGCGACATCCTGAGAAAACATCACTACGAGCAAGATATCTGCTTTCTCGTGGACAGGCAGGGACAGGTGGAATGGCTGTCGGATCGGGCGCTGGCATTCACCGGTAAAGCGCGGTCCGGGCTGATCGGCAGCAATGTGGTCGATCTATTCACCAAGACCGATCAGGATAAAGTCCGCGATGCCATGAAAGAGGCGTGGCTCGGCATCATCTACCCCGTCCCGGTGGAGATCACCACCGCCAGGGAGAGCGGCAAGGCGATGGTCGTGAAGCTTACGCGGATGACATCTGGGGACTCCCGGGGGTTATTGCTGCTGCTGCAATACTCCGACGAAGATGTCCGCTGGGCAGGGAAGTCTTCCTGAAAAAGCAAAGATCATCTTCGAAAATAAGGTGAAGCAATCGTAGCGCATCGCGCAAGACGGTTATAGGAGCAAGCCGATTCACACTGACTTTTTGCACCTGTGATGCGGCCACTATCAGAACGCTTCCTCTTTTGGATATTGCCGAGCGCGGCATATCTGTGGAGTGAAAGCTTATTACCGTTTAAGGGGAATGCTGAAGCAACCCTAAGTCAATGTCGACTGATTATGAGAAGAATGCGATATTACAGACCATAATTGTTAAGATACTGTGATGTCGCAAGAAATCCCTACGATAAACCGGTAAGTAAACCGTGCTTTACAGCAGGTAATGCACATTTAAAAAAACAGGAGATCTCCGTGACTGACTATCCGCAATTAGTATTGAGGGAGGGCCGTGAAAGGTCTCTCGTCGGGGGCCACCCCTGGCTTTTTTCCGGGGCCGTGGCGAAAATAAAGGGCCGTCCCGGGCCGGGAGAGATCGTGCTGGCGACAACAGCGGAGGGGCAACCCCTGGCCCTCGGCTTCTTCAATCCCCAATCCGACATTGCCTTCCGGATGCTGACCAGGGACGTCGCTGCGACGGTAGATCAGAAATTCTGGCAACGTCAACTCCGTAATGCTGCCGCCCTGAGAAATAGAATCCTGGCGTCAGATACGACGGCTTTTCGACTAATCAACGCCGAAGGAGACGGTATGCCCGGCCTGGTGGTGGACCGCTATGGAGATTATCTCGTCATGGTCATAAGCACCACGGGTATGGAAAGGTCCCGGGAGACAGTTATCGAAGCCCTGGTTGGGGAATGCGGGCCTCTTGGCATCCTGGAGCGGAGCGAAGGTCCGGCGCGGCGACTGGAGGGCCTTGCCGATCGCACCGGCTGGGTCTGGGGGGAGGAGGCCCCGGAATCGATTTCTATCCGGGAAAATGGCCTCGCTTTTGAGGTGGACATCCGCACCGGCCAGAAAACAGGCTTCTTTCTCGATCAACGGGACAATCGCAGGCAGATCGGATCGCTCAGTAACGGGTTGACGGTCCTCAACTGTTTTTCCTACACCGGGGCCTTTTCAGTTTACGCCGCCCGGGGCGGGGCGAAACGGGTGGTCTCCGTCGATGCTTCGGAACCGGCTAATGAAGCGGCGCGGCATCATCTGGAGCAGAACGGGTTTCCCGTGGAGGCCCATCCGGTACTAAAGGGGGATGTCTTCCAGTATCTGCGGAAAACGGAAGAGTCCTTCGATCTTATTATTCTGGACCCCCCCGCTTTTGCGAAAAGCCGCCGGGAGGTTCAGCACGCCGCCCGGGGATACAAGGACATCAACCTTCAGGCCTTCCGGCGCCTGGCAACGGGAGGGATGTTGGCGACCTTCTCCTGTTCCAACGCCATCGATGAAGCCCTTTTTGAGAAGATCATCCTCGGCGCCGCCCGGGATGCGGGCAAGACCATCCGGCTCTTGAAGAAGCTTGCCGCCGCCCCGGACCACCCGACAAGCCTTGCCCACAACGAGGGGCGCTACCTGAAGGGCTTGCTGGTGAGCGCGTTGCCATGAGGGGGCGAAGAACCTTTCAACTCATTGTCCTGGGTCTCCTCTGTCTCTTCCTGGGAGTGGGATGCTCAAGCCGGAAGGCCTACACCCCCCCGTACAGGGGCAAGCCGGCGCAGGTTAAGAAAGCGCGGCCGGCAAAAGTTAAAAAAGCCCTGCCCCGGATGGGATACACCATTCAGGCGGGAGCCTTTTCCCAACCGGAAAACGCCGCCCGCTTAACCGAAATCCTGAAGGACAAAGGTCTGGACGCCACCTATTTTGCTGCCAAAGCAGGCCTATACAAGGTTCGGATCGGGAATTTTGCCGCCCGGGAAAGCGCCCTCAATCAGGCGGAAGCCCTGAAAATATTAGAAATTATTGACGAATATTATATAGTTGCCCCGGAGGAATATGCAGTCTCCAAGGTCGAGACACTGGGAGATGAATATCTCCGCAATGAGATTGTCAAAGCGGCGCGGAGCTTCCTTGGCGTCCCCTATCTGTGGGGAGGGACCTCCCCGGAAGCAGGCTTCGATTGCAGCGGACTGACCATGACGGTCTATCAGCTTAGCGGCATCGATCTGCCCCGGACATCGGGAGAGCAATTCGGAACGGGAGAGGATGTGGATAAAGATGATCTCCTCAAAGGGGACCTCGTCTTTTTTGCCACGGCGAAGGGAAAGAAGGTTTCCCATGTCGGGGTCTATATCGGTGACGGCCTTTTTATCCACGCTCCGGGAAAAGGCAAAAAAATCCGTACAGATTCTCTGTCCAATGCCTATTATCAGAAGCATTACATAGGAGGACATACTTACATTTGACAATCCCTCAAAAAGTTGACCCTTAACAGCCGCCACAAAAGATTTGACATGAAAGGCAATTTCCATCATACCCGTAGCCGTTTGGAATCTGTTTTTCATGATGTGCATCAGAGGAGGTGCGATTGATGCTTGAACTTAAGGATCTCTATTTTTCCGTGTCCGGCCGGAATATCATCGACGGGATGAATTATACCTTCGAAAAGGGTAAATTCTACAGTATCACCGGTCCTAACGGAAGCGGCAAGACGACTCTGGCCAAACTCGTCATGGGTATCAACCAGGTAAGCTCCGGGTCGATCAGTTTTCAGGGGAAAGAGATTTCCTCCTTATCCATCACGGAGCGGGCCAGGGAAGGAATTGCCTATAGTTTTCAGCAGCCTGCCCGCTTCAAGGGCATCACCTTCCGTGACCTCCTGTCCATGGCGGCGGGAACGGATGACGAGGAGATGCTCCTGGCGCTGCTGCGGCGGGTCGGCATCTGCTCCCTTTCCTTTCTCGATAACCCCGTGGATGCAAAACTTTCCGGGGGAGAAATCAAGAAGATCGAATTAGCCACGACGATCGCCCGGAATCCCAAGCTCGCCATCTATGACGAACCCGATACGGGCATCGACCTGTGGACGATCCAGCCGATGGTCCGGCTCCTTAAACGGGAGCAGAAGGAACACGGAACGACGACGGTGGTCGTCAGCCACAACCGGGCCTTTCTGGAAGCGGCGGACATCGTCCTCATGATCAGCGAGGGCAAACTGGTTTATAAGGGAGACCTGAAGGGCGCCCTGCCCATGCTCAATGACCTGAGTGTTTGCAATTACCGAAAATGTGTAGGTGATAAAGATGTTGGATGCTATCGATAAAGATCTGTTGAAGATGGTTGCGGATCTCGAGGGGCTCCCCAAGGGGGCCTTCAATATCCGAAAAAACGGCAAGCTGCTGAAACGGGAAGTTTCGGCCAATATCAACATCGAGTCGAACGCCGACGGTTCGGGGATCGTTGTCACCATCAAGCCGGGGACCATCAACGAATCCGTCCATATCCCGGTTATCCTCAGCCAGGCGGGCCTCTACGACGTCGTTTATAACAATTTCATCATCGGGGAAGGGTCCGACGTGACCATTATCGCCGGATGCGGCATCCATTGCGGCAGCCTGGAACCGGAGGGCCACGCAGGGATTCACGAGTTTCGGGTCGGCAAAGGGGCGAAGGTGAAGTATGTGGAAAAACACTATGCCAGCGGTCCCGGCCGGGGACGGCGCACCCTGAATCCGACGACGAAGGTCTTCCTGGAAGCGGGGGCGACGGCGGAGATGGAGCTGACCCAGATCGGCGGAGTGGACGAGGCGAACCGCACCAACGAGGCAACCCTGGGGCCGGACAGCCTGCTCCTCATTACCGAACGGGTCCTTACGGAAGGGAACCAGAAGGCAGTCTCCGCCAATACCATCATTCTGGCGGGGGCCGGCAGCCGGGCCAACATGGTCTCCCGTTCCGTGATCAAGGGGGACTCGGAGCAGGATTTCTATGCCACGATGGAGGCCCTGGCCCCATGTTTCGGTCACATCGAGTGTGACGCCATCATCATGGACAACGGCCGGAACGATACGGTGCCGTCTCTGAAGGCCCGCCATCCCGACGCGGCCCTTACCCACGAAGCCTCCATCGGCAAGATCGCCAGCGACCAGCTAATGAAACTGATGAGTCTGGGGCTGACCTACGACGAGGCCGTCAACCGGATTATTCAGGGATTTTTAAAGTAAGACTAATCCAATCGCTATAATATAAGGAAAATTAAATGGATATGAAGATTAAAAACCTTATGGTGACGGGTGGTTGCGGATTCATTGGCAGCAACTTCATCCGGTATCTGCTGGAACAGAACGATTTTCAGGGGCGAATCATCAATGTCGATACCCTGACCTATGCCGGGAATCCGGAAAACCTCAAGGGTGTGGCCAAGACCTGGCCCGGCCGGTATGTATTTGTCCGGGCCGACATCTGCGATCTTGAGGCCATGAAAAAGATCTTTGCCGAATACGGGATCGACGGGATCTGCCATTTTGCCGCCGAGTCCCACGTAGACCGTTCCATCAAGCGGCCCGACAGCTTCATCTTCAGCAATATTATCGGCACCTTCAATCTTCTCGAGATCGCCCGTGGCCTGGGCGACGCCTTTCAGATATTCCATCACATCAGCACCGATGAAGTCTATGGCAGCCTGGGCCCGGAAGGGCTGTTTACTGAAGAGAC
The DNA here is from genome assembly GCA_041664405.1 of Syntrophales bacterium. Lineage (GTDB taxonomy): Bacteria > Desulfobacterota > Syntrophia > Syntrophales > UBA8958 > UBA8958. The sequence goes on along the minus strand of JBAYKV010000012.1, from coordinate 14,532 downwards.
GCCGTACCGGCCCAATAGCCCCTATTCGGCCTCAAAAGCGGCCTCGGACCACCTGGTCCGGGCCTACCATGAAACCTTCGGCCTGCCGACGACTCTGTCGAATTGTTCCAATAACTACGGGCCCTATCAGTTTCCGGAAAAACTCATTCCCCTTATGGTCTTGAATGCCCTGGAAGAAAAACCCCTCCCCATTTACGGCGATGGCAAGAACGTCCGGGATTGGCTCTATGTGGCGGATCACTGCGCTGCCATCTGGACGATCATGAAAGAGGGTGAAAGAGGAGAGACCTACAACGTCGGCGGCGCCTCGGAGATCGAGAATATTGTTATTGTCAATATGATTCTGGCAATCCTGGACGAAATCCGGCCCCGGGAGAACGGAAAATCACGCCAGGACCTGATTGTTTATGTAAAAGACCGCCCCGGGCACGACCGCCGCTACGCCATTGATTTTTCCAAACTTCAGAAGGCATTGGGATGGGAACCTCGGGAGTCTTTTGCCACAGGGCTGCGGAAAACGATTGAATGGTATGCAACCAATCTCGACTGGTCCGACCGGGTCCGCTCCGGAGAGTACCAGCACTGGATCGATGAACAGTACGGAAGTTAAAAATCCCCCCATCCCCCCTTTGGCAAAGGGGGGGTGGGGGGATTTCAGTTTGATTAACGGAGGTATTTTTATGAGCAAGGTATTCCAATTAAAAGTGGAAGACGGCATTGGCGTGGCGACATTCGACGTTGCCGGCGACGCCATGAACACCTGGACGGAGGCGGCCTTTACGAGTTTTTCCGAACTTATGGGGGAACTGGAGAAAGAGAAGGCCCTGAAAGGGATCATCTTCATTTCCGGGAAGCCCGACAATTTCTTTGCCGGGGCGAATCTCAAGATGATCGCCGACCTCGTGAAACCGGAAGAGGTGCGGGAGGTCCTTGAACTTTTCCATGGCGCCTTCCGGAAACTAAACGATATGAATCTGCCTATTTTGGCGGCCATTCACGGCCACTGTCTCGGCGGCGGTCTCGAGTTCGCCCTCGCCTGTATGGCCCGCATCGCCAAAGAGGGGAAGACGACCCTTATCGGTCTTCCCGAATGCAATGTCGGCCTTTTCCCGGGCGGCGGCGGGACCCAGCGTCTGCCCCGGCTGATCGGGTATCCCGCCATCGAACTGATCCTGAAGGGGACCATGCTGCCGGCGGCGAAGGCCTTCGAGCTGGGGATCATCGACCGCCTGGTTCCTGCGGATGCCGATCTCCTGGGGGCTGCCAAGAATTTTATCGGGGAGATGATTGCCGGAACGGCCAATTTGAAAAGACCGGAACATGATTTTTCCCAACTGGACGAGGTCATCGAGATGGCCCGTCAGGCAGTTCTCAAGGTAACCCGGGGACGCGTCCTGCCTGCCCCCAGCCTGGCCCTCAAATCCATCCAGGATGGCCTGAAGGTTTCCCTGGCGGAGGGACTGGAGATCGAAAAGGCGAACTTTGTCGATGTCGTTATGTCTAACGAAGCCAAGGGGAGTATCAACACGTTTTTCATCAAGACCCTGACGGACAAGCCCAAGGCGATGATGACCAGGGGATTTACGCCCAAGCCTCTGAAGAAAGCGGCCGTCCTTGGTTTTGGGACAATGGGCCGGGGGATCGTCATCGATATTATTAGAAATATGCAGGTGCCCGTAGTCGTGAAAGACATTCCCGAGGCCCTGGCGCCGGGGAAGGCCTTTGTCCGGAAGATCCTCGACGGGATGGCGGAAAAGAAGCGTCTCAAAGGCGCCGTGGATGATTACATGAAACTGATAATTACCACTACCGAATACGGGGCGGAATTCAAGGATGTGGATATTGTCGTTGAGGCGGTATTTGAAGACCTCAAGCTCAAACAGCAGGTCTATGCGGAGCTCTGTCAGGTAATTCCGGAGGATTGTGTTGTGGCGAGTAACACCTCTTCCCTCGCCATCAAGTCTATGGCCGGACTGGTGACGAAACCGGAGCGGTTCGGGGGCCTCCATTTTTTTTCTCCCGTCTGGCTGATGCAGCTCGTGGAGGTTATCCGGGGAGAGCAGACAAGTCAGGAGACCGTGGACAACCTCCTGAACTTTGCCGCCGCCATTAAGAAACGCCCCATCGTCTGCCGGGATAATGCCGGTTTCGTCGTGAACGCCCTCCTGTTCCCCATGCTCCTCGAGACATTCAAGTATATCGAGGAGGGTAACGCCATCGAAAAGGTAGATAGGGCCATGACGTCCTTCGGTATGCCCGTCGGCCCCATCCGCCTGACCGACGAGGTCGGCATCGATGTTCCCTACAAGATCTTCAAGGGAATGGGGGTCCGCCAAGAAACCCTGGCCAATGTCGTGGAAGCGGGGCGCATGGGATTGAAGAAATCCGGGAAGGGGTTCTTCCTGAAAGACGGCAGTGTCGATCCGGATGTCCTGCCCCTTATCGCTAAGAAACAGCCCCGGGAATTGACCCCGGAACAGATTCAGGAAGGCCTTCTCGAAGCGATGGTGAAAACGGGAAAAGACCTCCTGGACAGAACGGTTGTCGATAACGTGCGGATGATTGACGTCGGCATGGTCTGGGGCGTCGGTTTCCCGGCGGACAAGGGCGGTCCCATGAAATGGGCGGACCTGACCGGCATGAGCCAGCGCTTGTTTGGGAAGAACTTCTATTAAAGAATAGTGAATTGGCCGTAAATTATGGACGCCCTTCCGCCACTTGACGGCGGAAGGGCGCTTCTGGTGTTACCCAACCTGCCCCCCTTTGCTGAAAAAAGATTCAATCTTTATGCAAGACAGTCACAAGACAAAGCAGCAATTGATCGAGGAGCTGGCATCTCTGCGGACTCAGCTTGAACTGAGGGAAGAGGGAGGCGGGGACACGATCCGTTCCGGGGCAAGTCCGACCATTTCTCCGGAACTCTATGCCATGATCTTTGCTCAAATTCCTCTTGCTATCTCTGTGATCCGGAAAGACGGATTCTTCCTCTATGTCAATCCCGCTTTCGTCAGCTTGACCGGTTATGGTCTCCCGGATATTGACAGGGAGAAGAAATGGTTTCAAACGGCCTATCCGGATAAGGAATACCGGCGCAAGGCCTTGTATGCCTGGGTCAAGTATCAGACGCAGCAGCTGGTGACCGAAAAGGTGTTTCAGGTCACCTGTAAAGATGGAAAGAAAAAATCCATAGAATTCAATATGATTACCGTTACCGACGGAACCGTGATTTCCATGCTGACGGACGTCACAGGTTGCGGCGAAGTGGGGGAATTACTCAGGGGAAAAGAAGAACAGTGGCGGCTGCTGTTGGATACTATGAACGAAGGATTCATCACCTTCAACGAATCTGGTATTCCCGTCTTTGTCAATCAGCGCTTCTGTGAAATGACGGGTTATACGCAGGAGGAGATTTGTGGCCGCCCCGTATCCGCCTTTCTTGATCCTGAGAATCTCAGCATCTTTCAATCGGCATTTTCGCAGCGATCCAGGGGGGACTTCCATCGTTATGAAATAGCCGTCAGGTCTAAGGATGGCCGTCTCCTGTACTTTCTCATATCTCCCAGGCCACTCTATGACAGTAGCGGGCGATTTGCGGGCAGCTTCGGAACCTGTCTGGATATCACGGAAAGAAAACATGTCGAAGAGGCCCTGCGCGAGAGTGAGGAACGTTACCGCACGATCGTGGAAAATACCAACGATGCGATCTATGTCCACGATTTTGAGGGGAACATTATCGATGTGAACGACAACGCCTGCCTGATGCTTGGCTATGAACGGGATGAACTCGTCGGCGCCAATCTCGTAAAGATCGACGCGGGTTGGCGTTGCCCGGTAAATGTGGATCTCGACGTCCTGCTTATGGATAACAAGAATGTTTTCGAGCGGGAGAATATTTGCAAGGACGGGTCGGTGATACCCGTGGAAGTCAGCGTAAAAGTAGTCAGCAGTGAGGGAAAAGGCGTTGTAAACGGATTCGTGAGAGGCATAAGGGAGCGTAAGCGGGCGGAGACGGAGCTGCGGGAACGCAAGGAGCGCCTGAATGCTCTGGCCAATAACCTGCCCGGCATCGTCTATCAGTTCTATGTCCGCAAGAATGGCGAGATGGGTCTTTACTATGTTTCAGGACGGTCACGGGAAATTCTGGGAGTGGACAATAATCCGGACGATTTCTTTACCCATGCGTCGGCCTGTGTCCCTCTGGAGGACAGGTCAAGGTTCCTGGCATCTATTCAGCAAGCCGCCCTTTCCGTCCGCAAGTGGGAATATGAGGGCAGATTCGTTACGCCGGGGGGTGAAGAGAAGTATGTACGCGGCATATCCGTCCCCGAGGAGCGCCCGGGCGAGGTTGTTTTCAACGGGATGCTGCTGGACATTACCGAGCAAAAGCGGGCGGAGGACGCCCTCGAGGAAAGCAGGAAACGTTACCAGGACCTCATAGAAAGCATCAACGAAATCATCTGGGAGATCGACGCCACCGGACGCTTTACCTATCTAAGCCCTAATATCGAGAAATTGATCGGATACCAGCAGGCGGAAATGATCGGTAAATTGCCTCATGAATACATGTGGGCAATGAATATGGGAGAACTTAAAGGTCGTTTTTCTGATTCCTTCGCCACTCATTCTCCCTTTGATTCTGTCACGGGGATTATTGTTCATAAACGGGGCGTTCATGTTGCCGTGGAAGTCAGCGGTAATCCCTTCTACGTCAAAGAAGGCCACTTTGGCGGCTACCGGGGAGTTATGCGGGATATTTCAGAGATAAAGAAGCTTCAGGAAGAGATGATCAAGTCCCAGAAGCTCGAATCCATAGGGACCCTGGCGGGAGGTGTTGCCCATGATTTCAATAATCTCTTGATGGGCATCCTCGGTTATATCGGACTGGCCAAATTAAACGCCCAGCAAGAGATGGTTGTCGAAAGAAGTCTGAGCAAGGCGGAAGAATCGTGCGTGCGTGCCAGGGAACTTGCCCAGCGCCTGCTTACCTTTTCCCGGGGCGGAGATCCCCAGATGAAACCCATAGATATTAGGGATGCGGTTCGCGAATCCGCGAAATCGGTCCTCAGGGGTTCCAATATCCAATGCCGTTATTATCTTTCAAAACACCTCCATCCCGTCCGGGCGGATGACAGTCAGATCAGGCAGGCTATCGGCAACATTATCATCAATGCCGTGGAAGCTTCTCCGGCCGGGGGATCGATTTCTGTCAAGGGGGAGAACGTCAGTTACCGGAGAAAAGATGACCGGCCTTTTATAAAAGTCACAATTTCAGATCGCGGTAAAGGTATTTCCGAGGAATCTCTGAGAAGAATATTCGATCCCTATTTTACGACGAAAGACATGGGGTCTTTAAAAGGAACAGGGTTGGGGCTCTCGATCAGCTATTCTATCATTAAGAAGCACGGTGGTGATATCACGGTACAATCAGAGGTAGGCAAAGGAACATCGGTCAGCATTTATCTGCCGGCATACGGTGATATTACGCAAGCTATGAGCACTGTTAAGGAGGATTTACCGGTTTCAGGACGGCCCGAGGCATCTGTGAAACGGATCCTTGTGATGGACGATGAGGCATTGGTCCGGTCCTTCCTGGAGGATACTATGTCCTTTCTCGGATATGACGTTAAGACATGCGATGAGGGGTCCAAAGCGGTGGAGATGTATCGAGAGGCAATGGCATCGCGGCCATATGACCTGGTTGTCCTCGATTTGACCGTCCGGGGCGGTTGGGGGGGCCAGGAGACTATCCGGCGGCTCCTTGATGTCGATCCCGCGGTCGCGGCCATTATTTGCAGTGGTTACAGCGATGACCCGGTTATATCCCACTACGGCGCCTATGGATTTAAAGGGGCGTTGGCTAAACCAGCCTCCATAGACCAGATAAAGACGACTCTAGACAAAATCTTCAATAATTAGCCTATTTCTGATATCGGCGCATATTCCCCCATACTTCAGAACAGGCCCGCTGGTAGACCGGTTCATCGACGGAATCCTTGAAGTTCGTATAATCCATTTCTTCCGTATACTTTTTAAGCATATCAACCACTTCCTGGCGGGGAAGCAGCGTTCGGTATAAGTAATCGCGGCTGGTTGTCTTCGTAATCTTGGCGCCGGGAAAGAGATTCTGGATATGATCGGGAAACCGGGAGCGGACGATCAGCGTATCCGGGTCGCGGAAGTCCTGAATTATAGACAGAAATCCTTTATTAGTAAAAACCCACATATATTGTCCTTATCTTATTATGCCTTCCGGCGCTTCCTTCCGGAAGCGGGCGGTGGTGGCTCTTCCCGGGCCACTATTTCCTCGGCCAGGGCGAGGAAATCCTCGGCGCCGTAGCTTTTCGGGGCGTAGGCGAAGATCGTCTGGCCGTAGCCGGGGGCCTCGGCGAGACTGATATTTTCCCGAATGATCGTATGGAAAAGCTTGTCGCCGAAGCGTTCGCTGATGATTTCGATGATGCCTTTGTTGAGTTTTTTCCGGGCGTCGTAACGGGTGCCGATGATCCCGGTAATCTCCAGATCTTTGTTGAGGCGCTTCTTGACCGTGTCGATCGTCTCGATGAGCTTGCTCATCCCCTTGAGGGCCAGAAATTCGGTCTGTAAGGGGATAAAAATCTCCTGGGCGGCGGTGAGGGCGTTGAGGGTCAGGATGCCGAGGGACGGCGGGCAATCCACAAGGATAAAGTCATAGCTTCCCGAGTGGATAAGGGCTTTCCGGAGGAGAAACTCCCGGCCTGGAACCCCGGCCAGCTCCATTTCCAGCCCCGCAAGATCGAGGGAGGAAGGAATCACCGCGATTCCGTCTATTTGCAGAATGACATCATCTATTCGGCGGGTGCCCTTGAAGACGTCGTAGATGGTCTGGGTGAGTTCATGGGCCTGTATCCCCAGGCAGTAAGTGAGATGCGCCTGGGGGTCGAGATCGATGAGAAGGACCTTTTTCCCGATTTTTTCCATTCCTGCGGCGATATTCAGGGTGCAGGTTGTTTTCCCGACGCCGCCCTTCTGATTGCATAAGGCGATGATCTTGCTCATGGGGCCTCCATTTTTTATTTTTTTACATAAAAGCGCCAAAGGTCAGGGCGTTCCTGTCCAAGACGACCTTCATTTTTTCATGAATCAATTCCCGTCCTTTTTCGACAAAAGGTTGATAAACCAGGAGCGAGCCTTCAATATTGATTTGCATACGACTGAGATTTGCGAAAAACATCCGTTTATCCGTCACCATGCTGCCCAGGGTAATGTTGACGCTTTCCACCGCTTCCTTCAGGGGCAGGGTTGCCGGGTAAACGGGTTGGGTCGGAATCGTTTCCACGTAATCATCATCGGGCTGGTAAATGGTCACTTGGCGCGCCCATCTCAGAAAGAGGGCAGGGTTTATCTTGAATGCCGGAGCCCAGAAGAAGACCTGCTTTTCTTCCATAGCTGGCGTGATGGGCTTGGGAAGGTTGGCGATACGGACCAGATCGGCAAGGGAGGCCAAGGGAATCCCGTCAAAACGGAGCTTCATGCGCCAGAAGGGCAAATAACGAAGCGGGGTTCCGGAACCCTCCATGACGGCAAAAGGGATACTCTGAAGAGATGTGCCGTCACAGGACCACATGGATTGGCAGTTCTTGCAACTCATCAGGAGGGTGTCCTTTGTCCCTTGCAAATCCTGACCGCAATGGGGGCACAGGGTGGCGATAAACCGGGTGTGGTCCCGCTCCGATGGGTTCAGGACCGGGTGCATCCTGCTGTCGTCGTCCATCCATGGCAAAACCGGTCTCTGATCGAAAGCATCATGTAAGGCATTTTTTTTCAAGATCATGGGGGTGTAGATGAGACTGACGGTGTCGCCGATGAAAAAGTCGCGGGATTGGGCCCCTTTTGCCGGGATGCCCTGGGGAAGTACCTGTTCCGCTTTCAGCGCTGGCCTGAGGAAATCGCCCGGCGTATCGGGGGTGAGAAACCTCAGCTTCATAGCTTGTGGGCGCACCCCCAGAGAAGGAACCAGGCCTTCGAGGGGAAGTGCCTTGAGGCTCGTATCGAAGTAGCGATTTGTGGTCTCCAGGGGCTTCATAGTGTAAGCGAGACCGCGGATTCGCCAGTAGGGCATATAGACGAGGTTATCTGCGGCGGGGGCGGGAATATAGTAGTGAAAAGGACCGGTCGAAACAATGAACAAGCGGGTCCGGCAGAAGGTGCAGTCCAGAAGGCGGTCTGTTTCCTCCATGATTACCGGACCTCCGCACTGGGGGCATTGATGCTGAATCTGCCAGTTAGATCCGTTCACCGCATTGGTTGCAGAACATGGATTTAGAGATGTTTTCCGTTCCGCACTTCAGGCATTTCGTTGGTTGAGGTTTTTGTTCCACCTGCTTGCCGCATTGGGTGCAAAATTTAGCATTGGCGGCGAGGTTTTTCCCGCAATGAGGGCATTGCTGGAACACGAGGATCTGATGACCGCAACTGGGACAGAATTTGGCTTCTTTGGTAATCGCCTGCTGGCAGTCGGGACAATGGAAGACCTCGACGTTGGTCGCTGTCGGCTGGGTCGGTGACGGACGGAAGGCATCGGCGAACATGGCGGGCATCATGAATCCCATCCCCATGCCCATGGCGGCACCCGTTTCTCCCTGATTCAGGGAGGCGTTTTCCAGGGCCATGGCGGCCTTCATTTTCAGCAGCTTATTCAAATCATCGAAGACGCCCAGCTTGCTTTTGTCGTCGATGGCCTTCTGCACCTCCGGAGGCGGGGTGATGGAGTTGATATACAACGACGTCAAACCAAGGCCAAACTGGTTGAAATCTTTTGTTAGCATATCTTTAAGGCCGTCGGAGAGCTCATTGTAACGGGCAGGAAGATTGAAGATCGTATCAATGTTTTCTCCCATGAAGTCATTGAAACGGGAGACGATAACGCGATTCAGGTATTCGGAGATTGCTTCCGTAGTATAGACGCCCTGGGTGCCGACGAGACTGTTGATAAACAGAATCGGCTGGAGAATGCGAATATTGAACACCCCGAAGGCCCGCAGACGGATCAGACCCAGTTCGGCATCACGAAAGGCGACGGGGTCCCTCGTTCCCCAAGTCAGGTTTGTGAAGATCTTCAGATTGGCGAAGTAGACCTCTGCCCGTAGGGGGCTGGTCATGCCCCAGGGCAGGCTGAGGATCTTGGTCAGAACAGGAATGTTTGCCGTCTTCAGGGTGTGACGTCCCGGGCCGAAGGCGTCGCAGGCCTTGCCTTTATAAAAGAAGACGGCCGCCTGGCTTTCCCGGACGGTCAGTTGGGCCCCCCATTTTATCTCTCCGGAACCCTCTTGGGGGATTCTCTGCACCATTTGTTTGCCCGATTCATCAAACCACTCGATCACTTCCAGAAAGACGACATTGTCCGTACCCATGATCTCCACCCCCCATGTTTAACGATTCCACGAATTTTATAGAGAAAGGACCGGGTCATGTCAAGGACAAAGCTGTCCCGGCTATGCGACAAAATTGTTAGTAGCATTGAAGACTTGATTTCCGTCGGCAATAATTGCAGGCATCTTTTCCTTAACTATGATATGAAGTACCATATTTACAGCCCTGAACGATAAATCGTGACGAATGAGCTAACGTGCTGGAATTGTTTTAATTTCATAGGGTATAATTCCCCGCCGCTTGCGGCGAATAAAACGATACCTCCCGGAGATACTCCGCCGCTTGCGGCGGGGTGGTTCATTTGGGGTCACTCTCGGCTGCCGGAAGAGCCGCCCGCTCATACACAAGTGAAGGTAGACAGCCCTTCCTTTTAAGTTGATATTTTTACTCGAATATTATAAAAGTCCCCCCATGATTGCCTACGAGACTACATATCCCCGTATCTACAAGGGCATGGCGCTGATTGCCGATCCGATCCACCAGTATGCCTGTTTTACCGTACCGGACGGGAGCGATCGGACGGAAAAAACGGAGAAGGATCTTATCGATTCGCCTTGGCTGCAGCGGTTGCGGCGGATATACCAGTTGCAGAGCGCCCGCTGGGTCTATCCGGCGGCGGAGCATACCCGGTTTCAGCATTCCCTGGGGACCATGCATGTCGCGGGGGAATTTGCCCGGTCCCTTTACCCGAGTCTCCGTGAAATATGTGGAGAAGTGCCCTCGGCAAGATATATTGAAGAGCTCCTGCGTGTCGCCGGGTTGCTCCATGATGTCGGCCATGGTCCCTATGGGCATTTTTTCGACGATCATTTCCTGGATCAATACGGAATCACCCATGAAGACTTGGGGAGGCAGATCATTGTCGCCAAGCTTGGCAAAACAATAAGGAAAATAAAAAGAAGCCCCTCCGGGCCGTTTGCGGAGGGTGAGTTACTTGACCCCCTCCATGTGGCCTATCTCATCAAGATGCCTGGCGATATTCAGGAACCGGCGCCCCCGTGGCTTCCCTTTCTCCGGCAGCTCTTTTCCGGGATCTATACGGTGGATAATCTCGACTATGTGCAGCGGGACGCCTTCATGTCGAGCATTTCCCTCGATATGGTGGACATTGCCAGAATACGGTATTACTCCTTTTTTACCGACGCCGGCTTGACCCTTCATGAAGCCGGGATTTCCGCTCTGCGCCGCTTCCTGAACGCCAGGTTGACCCTCTACGCCAATGTCTATTTCCATCGGACCACCCGGGCCCTGGATCTCCATCTCCAGGAGATCTTCCGGGATACGATGAATATCCTCTTTCCCCGGAATCCCCTGGAGGATCTGGACGCTTATGGCCAATTGGATGAATGGTGGTTGTTCGATGCGGTCCGGCAATGGCCGAGTGATGAAGATCCTGCCAGGAGAAAACTTGGCAAGGAGTGGCAACGGCTATACAGCCGCCAGGTGAAATGGAAGATGTCTTTTTCCACGGAGATATCCCTCGAAAGCGTTCATAAGGGCACCCGCTTTTCCGAGGCCGGGGATTATGAAAGACAGATCAGAGGCTGTCTGCCAAGATCTCTCAAGAATCTGGCCCTGCGGGTTGATCTGGCGACACAGGACCCGCGGCCGATCAATCCCATGGCACAGACGGACAAGCAGGTAAATATCTTCAACCCCGCTGTGGGTCGTACCTCTCAGGAACCCCTGCGGGACATCTACCGGTTTATTCCGGCCCGGATCGTTCATTTCCGGGTCTTTACAATGAGCCATGACCATGACGCCGAGGTTACCATGGCGGCGGAAAACGTCTTGGACAACCCACGGACAACGTCGAGAACGAATATTTAGTTTATATGAAAATCCCGGGTGGTAGTAATATAAACCTGTTGGCAAATGGAAGAACAGGGGTATTTCAAGTGCATTTTCAGATGAGAGGTTATTAAGGATGATCCCGCCGGAAACAACGGATATGACGCTGTTTGTAAGGACCTCCGGAGAGGAGGTGGATCAGTGGAACCGACAGCGGATCGTGGATACCCTGATCCGCGAAACGGGGATTGATCTAGAAACAGCGACGGCCATCAGTAAAGATGTGGAAAAAGGCTTATTTGCTTCCGGGGTTTCTGTTTTGACAACGTCTCTGGTCCGGGAACTGGTAGATGCAAAGCTTGTGGAGCGGGGATTGGAGAAGGCCAGGCGTATGCATGCCCGCCTCGGTTTTTCCCTCTATGATGTCGATCGCCTCATCCTGCATCAGAATAAAGAAGACGCCAACGTTCCTCATGGCCCCGAAGGGACAAATCTTGTTCTGGCCCAGGGGATCAAGCGGGAGTATGCCCTCCACAGCATCTTTCCCCAGGAAATAAGCGACGCCCATATCCTCGGAGATTTCCATATCCATGGGTTGGGGTATATCGACCGGCCTTTCGCTATCTGTCAATCCCTGGAGTATCTGAAAAAATACGGCCTGAATCTTCCCCGCTCCCTTACCGTGGCCAAACCGGCCAAACATGCGGAGGTTCTTCTTGCCCACATGGTTCGTTTCGGCGCCATTCTACAGGGGTATTTTGCCGGGATCATCAGCTGGAATTTTGTGAACCTGTCATTTGCCCCTTATCTGGAGGGCATGTCAGACCGGGAAGTGCGGCAATTAGCCCAGATGCTCGTCTATGAGTTTTCTCAATTAACGGCGGCCCGGGGAGGGCAGGCCATGTTTACCGATATTCATGTCTTCTGGGAGGTCCCCAAGTCTCTTCGGGAGCTGCCCATGATCGGTCCGGCCGGGGAAATCACCGGGCGTACCTGCGGGGAATATGAAGGGGAAGCGCAACGCTTCGCCTGGGCCCTCTTCGATGTCTTTAAGAAGGGAGACGGCACAGGCAAACCCTTTATCTTTCCCCGGCCTATTGTACACCTTACCCCGTGCTTTTTTGAAACTTCCGGTCACGAAGACTTCCTTCGCCATGTCTGTGAGGCCGCCGCTATGGGGAATCCCTGTTTCGTCCTGGAGAGGAGGAGCGAAGAGGATGCCCTCTGCGCCTTCGGTATTCCCGGTAATATTGATGAAATGGAAATACCGTGGCGGGGGCGCTTTGCGGCCATTCAGAGCATCAGCCTCAATTTGCCCCGTCTGGGATACCGGGCCGGAGGTGATACCGAGCAGTTATTTAAAGGTCTCGAAGATATCATGGCCCTGGCAGCCGGGGCTCATGATCAGAAAAGGGCATTTCTGGAGAGGTTGCTCTCCTATGGAGATCAGGGTCCTCTGTCCGTGCTGGCGATGAATCTGGATGGGTTGCCCTATCTGCGCATGGATCGCGCGTCTTACCTGCTGGGCATGGTGGGGTTGAATGAACTGGTACAGATCCACACGGGAAAGCCAATGCACGAGTCTGCGGAATCCTTTGATTTTGGATTTAAGGTTATAGACTTTATGGAGAAACAGGCAGCGGAACTCAGCGCCCGGCATGGCATCAGGATGGTTCTGGACCAGCCGCACGCGGAAACAACATCCCACCGCTTTGCCCGTCTTGACCTTCGCTATTTTTCTCCCCAGGCGGGCCGCCATGTTCGGGGAAATATGATCAATGGCTGTCTTTATTATACGAATTCAACTCATATCCCTGTTTCTGCCCCATTAAAACCGCAGGAACGGGTCAGCATGGAGGGTCGCTTTCATCCTCTGATCAAGACGGGGGCTGCCAGTCAGTTATGGATAGGGGAATACGAGCCTCCTGCTAGTGATTTGGCGGAATTCATCATCTGGGCCTACCGGGAAACGACCTGCCGTCAGCTAATTTTTTCCCCTGATTTTACTACTTGCCTGGATTGCGGTAAGACCACCCGCGGACTCAAGGCGCTATGTGGACACTGTTCGTCGGTAAATGTGGATGGTATTGCCAAAATCACCCAGTATTACAGTCGGGTTTCAGACTGGAATAAAGGAAAGCTTGCCGAACTGCAGGACCGCTTCCACCAGGAGCACTTCTCCTAAAATCATTCCTCGTATTTTCACCCCCCTATGATGGGGTTGTTCAAAAATGCTCAAATGCAAGGCGCGCAGAAACCGAACCGCGAGGCGTATATAGACATACGTTGAGCGATGAGGTTTACAGCGGAACACCGCAGATGAGCGTTTTTCAATAGCCCCATTCTCCCTTTTATTCTCCTTCTGACCTTGACACGGGAAGGGTGGATAAATATATTAGCGCCGCTTTGAAGGCAGGGGAGAATATGGAAGACCTCATAGTAAAAATTTTCAAAGAGAGCAGTCAGCTCAAGGAAAGCTTTGTAAACGACAATCTCTCGATCATTGTCCGGGTAGTCAATGTCATGACTGCGGTTCTGAAGGCGGGAAACAAGGTCATGATCTTCGGGAACGGTGGCAGCGCCGCCGATGCCCAGCACCTCGCTGCGGAATTCGTCAATCGATTCATGATCGAGAGGCCGCCGCTGCCGGCTATTTCTTTGAGCACCGATACTTCCATAATAACGAGCATCGGCAATGATTATGATTTCTCGGAGATCTTCAGCAAGCAGATTCGCGCCCTCGGGCAGTCAGGTGACCTCGCCTGGGGAATAAGCACCAGCGGGAGGTCTAAAAATGTCTTCAAGGGGCTGGAACAGGCAAAAAAAATGGGTTTGATCACCCTGGCCCTGACGGGAAAAGATGGCGGAGATATAGCAGGCATTGCAGATTATACCCTCAATGTGGCCTCCGACAGCACCCCCCGGATTCAGGAAGTGCATATTACCGTGGGGCATGTTCTCTGTCAGATGATCGATCTCAAACTCTTTCAGAGACCGGATATTAAATAAAGACAGTTACCGAATGGTTTTGGATTATTTATGGTAAAGAAGACAAAAAAGGATACAAAGGACAGCATCGACGCAGAGGCGGAAGCCAATGCTCCGTTAAAGACAGAGGAGTCGAAGACCGGGGACGTTCATGAAGATCCGGACCTTAAACTTCAGGAAAAGGTCAGGGAAGCTGCGGAAAACTATGACCGGTATCTGCGCGCCGTAGCGGATCTCGACAACTATAAAAAACGGGCCGTAAAAGAGAAGGCGGATGCGATCAAATATGGCAATGAGACGCTTATCAGGGACTTACTTCCCTTGGTAGACAATATCGACCGGGCC
>JBAYKV010000011.1:0-28597 GCA_041664405.1 Syntrophales bacterium | reverse complement strand
TATGAGAACTTTTATCGGTCATTTTCGCAAGGATCCCTCCCCCGACTTCTAGCTGCTCTTCTTCCATTCACATCGCGTTTATAACGGTTTTCAGATCCGGCGCAATCATGGTTTTGCGAAGAGCCCTACCGCTCCGTTTGACCTTTCGTTGCTCGGCCCCGGGGCGACGCTGCGTCGAAAATGAGTTTACCACCGGCGCTGTTTATTGCCGTTTACTGCCGTAAAGGTCAAGCGAAAATTGAGAGCCGGTCCACCAGGCCCTGAACGCCGTTCATCGTATATGTCCATCCCTTTGTATCCCCACTTTATTTTTAGTTCTAAATCGGTTATATGGCGAGCATTCAGGTTGTTGAAAGACGCCGGGAATGAACAGGTAAAAAAGGATGGTTATGATGAGATTCAAGAAAACTACAGCAGTGGTTTTGTCATTGTTTTTGTTATTGATTGGTGCGGTAGCTGCGGTTGCCGCAGAGGAAATGCCTGCGGAAGGGACAAAAAAGGTAGAACAAAAAGCTGAGGAAGTAAGGCCGACGACCGATTTGACGGTCAGCGTCCTGAGCGCTTATATTTCCAAAGGCGATGAACTGTCCCGCAACAGCATTGTCATTCAGCCCCAGATTGTGCTTGGTTACAAGGGTTTTTCCCTCAATATCTGGGGAAATCTGGATACGCGGCCCTATCTCGCCGAGACGTCAACCTACAGGGGAGACAAAAGGCAGAACTGGACGGAGACGGATTTGACCATTGCTTACAATCGGTCCTTCGGGATCGTGAATACAGGGGTTGCCTATGCCTATTTCGGAAACGCCGCCTACTGGAACTCGGACAACACCGGTGCGGGACCGGACCAGAAGGATGACCAGGAGTTTTCCCTGTCCCTGGGTTTGAACACGATTCTTTCTCCCAACCTCAAGGTGGCGCGGTCCTTTGACAGCACCCAGATCTGGTATGTCTTGCTGGGTCTGTCCCACACCTTCGAGATCAACAAAGTCGTCGGGGTGAACCTTGCCGCCTCAGGGAGTTATCTCATCAGTCAGGATGACAACCGCCTGAAGGTCAACAGCGACGGAACGGATAGAAAGGCGGATGGATCGAAGAACGACCGGTACAATAATTTCCACGACGCCGTAGTTTCGTTAAACCTCCCCATCAAGCCGACTTCGTATCTTACGATTACACCCCAGCTCTCTTATGTCTTCCCCATGGGCGATGATGCTAAATATGACATGAAGAGTAGGAGCATGCAGCAGGATACGACCTTTGTCGACCGTCAGAACGCCTACCTGGTGGGTGGGGTGTCCGTGCAACTGAGTTTCTAAGATGGGGATAGCGGCGGTCTTTGAAGGGGAGGGGGAAAAAGGCTCGTAAAGACGGTCGTTCCGACTTCTCTTGAAGGGGGAAATGAAACACCCGGCCTGCCCCTCGAAAGGGAGGCCGGGTGCATGGATTTTTGGGTGTCGCAGAATTATTTTGTCAGTGTCAGCTTTACGCCTTCCAGGGCGAGCTTTAAATTGACCCCCTGCGTTGTGGAAACGAGCTTGATTAGAACCCCGTTCTGATTCTTCATCGTGGTGCCGCCGGCGCCTCCCGCAAGCGTGGCCTCTGCCGAGCCGGTGGTGTAGGTCCCGTTAAAGTCTTTGAGATTTTTCAGGCCAAAGACATTGCCGCTTGCATCCGCTCTGCTGATACCCACATCAACTACAGATAGCCCTCTAATCTTGAAGGGATAGTTTTTCCCCTGAAAGGTTAAAACGCCCTTTCCCCAGCTATAGCCGATGCCGACAGCAACCTGCCCCTGTGAGAGCTTGAGAGTAGCGTCCGGCTTATCCTGGCTGAAGGCCGGACCGGAAATTAAAAAACACATTACCATAACCATAACAACCAACCCTAGTGCACGCTTCATAAATGATACCTCCTTTTTTTGTTGGGGAGCGTCTCCCGTTTGATCCATCGCTTGTCTAATATAGTTTTCCCTGACTGTGGGGAACTATAAGGTAAATAGGCGTCTTGTGTCAACAGATATGTGCCGTCGCTACCCTGGTTCTGCCCATTGAGCCCGCCTCGTATCTCATTATTACTACGCAGATCTCTTACGTTTTTACCATAGGGTGCTTCATTCTATGAGTTTATTCTGGACGGCGTAGAGAGTAATTTCGGCATTGTTTTTCAGCCGCATTTTGTCGATGATGTGACTCCGGTAGGTGCTGATCGTCTTAACGCTCAGGCAAAGCTGATCGGCGATGTCGGTGACGGTCTTTCCGGAAGCGATCATAAGCATTACCTGGTATTCCCGGTCGGAAAGCTTTTCGTGGACGGGTTTGGAGGCGTCCTCACCCAGGTAATCAGTAAGTTTTTCCGCAAGGGACGAGCTGATATATTTGCCTCCCTGAGAGATCTTGCGAATGGCGGCGATGAGTTCATTGGGGGCGCTGGCCTTGGTCATGTAACCGGAAGCTCCCGCCCGGAGTGCCCGGATGGCGTATTGCTCTTCGGGGTAAATGCTCAGAATCATCACGGGGAGTTTGGGTTTTTCCACCTTCAGGTCTTTGAGGACTTCCAGCCCGTTCCTGCCCGGCATGGAGATGTCGAGAAGGACGATGTCGTAATCCTTTTTCCTGATCAGATTCAGGACCTCCTGGCCGTTTTCCGCTTCATCGGCGACGGTCATATCCTGGGTGTCGGAAATGACCTGCTTGAACCCAGCCCGGACAATGGGATGGTCATCGGCGATTAGAATCTTGATCTTCTTCATGATGCGTCTCCTTTTTTGAGCAGGGGAATGGTGACGCTGACCGTCGTTCCCTCCCCGGGTTTCCCTTTGATGGTCACTTCTCCTCCCCAGTATTCCGCCCGTTCCCGGATGCCCAGGAGCCCGAAGGAATTGGGTTTGGTCATTTGTTCCAGGGTGATTCCCTTGCCGTTGTCTTTGACCGTAAGCTGGATCTTCCTGCCCGTGGCCTTCAAGGATGCGCTGACCCGGGAGGCCTCGGCGTGACGGGAGATATTGGTCAGGGTTTCCTGAAAGATACGGAACAGGGACGTCGTCAGATCGGGATCGAGGACGATGTCTTCCGGGGCAAAGATGACCTGGCAGCGGATGCCGGTGCGTTTTTCAAATTCCTGCGCCTGCCAGCCGATAGCGGCCGTCAGTCCCAGATGATCCAGCATTCCCGGCCTCAAGGCCATGTAGATCCGCTTGAGAGTCTCCATGGTCATGTCGATCAGACTGGAGAGGGACTGGGTCCGTTCGACCAGCGATGTCAGCTCCGGGGGGATCTTTTTCGCCAGGAGGATGATCTCCGTGTTGAGGGCGGTGAGGAGCTGACCGAGTTCATCGTGGAGTTCCCGGGCGATGCGGGTTCGCTCCTTTTCCCGGACGGACTGGAGATGGGCTGTGAGATTCCGTAATTGTATCCGCGAGTTTTCCAGCTCCGTGGCGGCAAATTTGCGATCCGTGATGTCCTCATAAGTAATGACGATATTTTTTTCGCGCAGACTGTCCCCGATCCGGGCGGCGGTGACCATACAGTCGATGCTCCGGCCGTCCTTGCGGCGGCAGGGAAATTCGAGGGTGACGGTACGTTTTTTCTCCAGGGCACTGTAAAGGGCCTTGGCCATCCCTTCGTAGTCGTCGTCCGACCGGTAAAGGACCCGGGTGCTCATGCCGATGAGGTCCCGGGCCTTCCAGCCGAAGACGGTCTGGACGCCGTCATTGGCAAAGATGATCCGCCGGTCCTGCAGGCCGATGACGGCATGGGGGATGGCCTCCAGGATAGAGGCCTCCAGGGCCTCCAGGGCTTCGAGCTTTTCCCGGGAGCTTATCTGCTCGGTGATGTCCATGGAGTTGCCGAGGACGGCCATTTCTCCCCGGAAGTGGATCATGGTGACCGTTTCCATGATCCAGCGGGTGTCGCCGTTTTTGGTGATAATCCGGAACTCGTGGGGGGCCTTCCGTTTTCCCGAGAGCATGCTCTTGGCATTTTTGCGGACCGTCGCCCGGTCTTCGGGATGGACGAGGCTCATGGAGTCCATCCCGACCAGTTCCCCTTCGCTATAGCCGGCGTAAGCGGCGGCGTGATGGTTGACAAACTGGAAGGCCCCGTTCTGGACGACATAGACCCCCGCCTGGGAGCTGTTGGCCAGGGTCTTGTACACCTCATCGGCTTGCTTGCGATCCGTGATGTCCTCGTAGGTGATGACGATCTGTTTGTCCGTCAGGGTCTCGCCGATTCGGGAGGCGTTGATCATGCAGACGATGTCTTTGCCGTCCTTGTGGCGGCAGGGAAACTCTATGGAGACCGTCCGCTCCGTTTCCAGGGTGGTGTAGAGTTTTGCGGCGATCTCTTTAAAATCCCGATCGGTACGGTAGAGGCGCCGGGTGCGCTGCCCGATCAGTTCCTCGGCCTTCCAGCCGAAAACCGAGATGACCCCTTCATTGGCGAAGATGATCCGCCGGTTCTTCAGACCGATAACGGCGTGGGGGATGGCTACGAGGATAGACGCCTCGAGGGCCTCAAGTTCGGCAAGCTTGTTCCGGGCGTTGATCTGCTCGGTAATGTCCATGGAATTGCCGAGTACGGCCCGCTTGCCCTGATAGTGGATGGTCGTAACCGTTTCGGTGATCCAGTGGATACTCCCATCCTTGGCGATGGTCCTAAAGACGTAAGGGGAGAAGCGGGTTCCCTTGATCATGTCAATTGAGCAGGTCCTGACGATGTGACGGTCTTCGGGATGGACGATGGACATGGATGACATGCCGAGGAGTTCTTCCCGGGCATAACCCCAGTAATTGGAGGTGTGCTGATTGACGAACTTGAAGATGCCGTCCTGGACCACATAGATTCCCATGAGGGAACTGTTTTCGATGGTCCGGAATAGTCCTTCCTCAAAGAGACGGTCCGTTTCGAGTTTCTTGATCTCTTCAACGGTCCGGCGAATCTCCTGGACCTCCTTCAACACGGGGGTCAGGTCTTGCAATTTAGCGATTTTCATTCTCTCTCATTCCGGCTCCATTATTCCGGGTTTGATCAGGAAACCACGATATGGTCATTTCGTGTTGATGATGGCGTCCACCTCGTCCTTGCCCAATGACTGGATAAACCGTGCCGCCCCCTGGTTATAGGTGTGATCCATTGCCGTCATCGACGCCAGTTTGAGGGTGATTTTGCCTTCCCCCCCGGGGGCGACTTGTCCTGCCCTCCACCGCAACCGCCTACTGTAAGTGCCAAAAATAAAACAGGCAGTAAAAATGTTATCTTTTTCAACATGATCTCCTACCTCCATTTTGTAGGTCGAATCATTAATGTCGTACAGTACCTTAGCAGAACGTCCGGCTGTTTTCAATATGAACATCGAAGTCCGTCCTTCCAGATGTTATTACTCCTGCGGACAAACTCTAATCCGTAGAGAAACATTTGACACGGTAATTCTGATTCTATATGGATGGCGCTGATATCGATATTATTTAAAGTGAGAAACAATTTTATTGAAACAACATGAAACAGAGTCCTTTTGGGGCGGTGTGATCAAATCCATGGGGCTGGTCTTTGGGGACGTTGGCACCAGCCCGATTTACACCCTTACCGTCATTTTTGTCCTGACGAAACCAACCTACGACAACGTCTTGGGAATCCTGTCCCTGGTGGTCTGGACCTTGACGATTCTGGTTACCGTCGAATATGCCTGGCTGGCAACAAGCCTTTCCCGCAAAGGTCAGGGCGGTGAGATCGTGCTCAGGGAAATTCTCCTTTCCCATCTTAAATCGGCCCGCGCCATCGCTTTTGCAGGAATCCTGACGTTCATGGGGGTGTCCCTATTGCTGGGAGACGGCGTCATTACCCCGGCCATTTCCATCCTTTCCGCCGTCGAAGGATTGTTGATCATCCCCGGTTTGGAAGGCCTGAGCCAGAAGACGATCGTAGTCATCGCCGCCGCCATCACCATCAGCCTCTTTGTCGTCCAGTCCCGGGGTTCGGACCGCATTGCCGCGGCCTTCGGTCCCATCATGCTGATCTGGTTTTCCACCCTCGCCCTGTGCGGCCTAACCTCCCTGCTGACCATGCCGGATATCATCAAGGCCGTTAATCCCTGGTATGCCGCAAATTTCTTCCAGCGCCACGGATTTGCCGCTTTCTTCGTTCTTTCCGAGGTCATCCTCTGCGCCACGGGTGGTGAAGCCCTTTACGCCGACATGGGTCATCTGGGCAGAAAACCCATCCTCCGGGCCTGGTATTTTGTCTCTGTAGCCCTGATCATTAATTATATGGGACAGGGGGTTTTCGCCTTTCAGCACCCCGAGGCGATAAATTACCTCTTTGGCATGGTCCAGAATCAGGCGCCTTTCCTTTATCTCCCCTTTCTCCTCCTGGCGATCGTGGCCACGATAATTGCCTCCCAGGCCATCATCAGCGGCGTTTTCTCCATCGTCTATCAGGGGATCACCACGCGGCTGATGCCGCTGATGAAGATCGACTATACCTCCCGGAAGCTGCAATCGCAGATTTATATCGGCGCCGTCAACTGGGCGCTGATGATCAGCGTTATCTTCATCATGACCATCTTCCAGAAATCGTCAAATCTGGCGGCGGCCTACGGAATGGCCGTGACTGGCTCCATGACGATCACCAGTCTGATGATGATCATGATTTTTTGTCATACCACCAAATGGAAGCTTCCCATCGCCCTGGCCGTCTGCCTGATAGATTTCATCTATTTGGCCTCGACCTTTACCAAACTTCCCCACGGCGCTTACTGGTCCCTGATTATTGCCTCCGTGCCATTCATTATCATGCTTATCTTTACCAAGGGTCAGAAGATGCTCTTCCGGAGATTGATGCCCCTGGATATGGAGACCTTTCTGATCAGCTATGAGCAGGTCTATGGGAAAGGGAGAAACATCTCCGGTACGGCTCTCTTTTTTACCCGCCAGGGGATGGTTGTTCCTCCCTACATCGTCCACTGCATCCTCGGGAGCAGCATCATCTACGAAAACAACGTTTTCGTTTCAATAACCAGGACCGAAGAGCCCTTTGGCGTCGAGAGCCGCTATCAGCAAAATCTCGCTCCCGGACTCCATCTCCTCAATATCATGGCCGGTTACATGACGGTCGTGGATATTGAAAAATTGTTGAAGGAAAACGATGTCAAGGAAAAGATCATCTTCTACGGCGTAGAGGATATTGCCACCAAAAACCCGCTCTGGCAGGTCTTCAGTGTGATCAAGAAACTGTCGCCGAATTTTGTCCAGTTTCACAAGCTCCCCTCCCGGAAACTTCATGGTGTGGTAACCAGGGTGGAGATGTAATTCCGGTTCCAATCAAAGATGATATCAAGGCGGCGGGGAAGAGGCGACGCAGGCGTATTGTTCACACGTCGAGGAGCCGCTGACGATGCCAATGAAGATGGCGTTTGATTTATTTTTGATCAAGGTGTCGGTAGTAGGATAAAGCGAATTTGGCGCCTATCCACCTTAGCGGCTCCGGGGGGACAAAAGGTATGGGATGACAGAGAAAGGGGGTGTTTTCCCAGCGGCTCTTCTTCCCTTCGAAAATATCGGCCATAATCTTTCCGAAAAGATAAGTCATCGCGATCCCCTGTCCGTTATAGGCCAGGGCGTAATAAATGTTTTGATGCCGGCCGGTGACCCCGACGGCCGGCTCTCCGTCCGATGTCATCCCCAGCATGCCGTTCCACACGGATTCAAAGCCAATATCGTATAAAACCGGGTAGATACGTGACAGTTCTCTGGCAAGCAAGTTGGCAACGCGGTTCAAATCCCCTTGGTAGTGATTGCCATTATTAAAAAAATACTCGCCATTTCCGCCGCCGATACAGATGCGATTGTCGGGGGTCAAAATCAAGTGAAACAGCTCATTTCCGGAGTCGAAATAAGGCAATCGACTCTTCCATCCGGCCTGTGACAGCTTATCTTTGCTGATGGGTTTGGTGATGGCACATTGGGAATGTATTGGAATAATTCCGTTTTTGAAATAGCCCAATTTCGAGGTGTAGGCGTCGGCAGCTAAAATTATGTTATCGGCTTTGATCTGGTAATGATGTTCACCTACGGTCAGGTGCACGATTTTTCCCTCTTCAATCGAAAAAACAGGGCTGTTTTCAAAGATGGCGACCCCTTTCTTGAAAACGGCTCTTTTCAGCAGGTGGATGAGTTTCATGGGATGTACCTGCCCGCCGTTGGGATCATAAACGGACCCATAATAAACGCTGGTTCCGATCTCCTCAGCCGTTTCTTTTGCCGTCAGAAACTCCAGAGGGAGCCCCAACCTGTTTGCTTTTTCGACATACTCCTCATAATAGTCGAGATCTTCTGCTTTTCTGACCGTATGGAGAAACCCGTCGAGAATAAGGTCGCAGCCGTTGCCCTCCGCCGCCACCAGGGATTGCAACTCCTTGATAGCCAGGGAAGTGATCCCATATACATACTTATGGGTAGTTTCATCGTCGCTGATTTCAAAACTTTCGTTTGGGGTTTGGGGAAGGATCATGCCCCCGTTTGTTCCAGAGGCGCCATGTCCGACTCGCCGGGCTTCAAGAAGGGCAATTTTCAACTGGGGGAACCGGCCGGCGAAATGAGAGGCGGCAAAGAGTCCGGTAAGCCCACCACCGATAATTGCCACGTCCACCCGGAGGTTCTCGGAAAGTGCCGTGGTAGCAGGTGTTTGGGCGAGGGCCCAGAAGCTCGTGTTGGGATCGAAGCACATGGTTTCGCTGTACACCAGGGGGGTGATAACCGCTGATCCCACGGTAGCTGCCGCCATACCGCCCATGGAATAAAGCGATGCTTTCAAGAATTTTCTTCTGTCCACCTGTTACTGGTTCTTCCGCGGGATCGTCGTTTCCCACTTCTTTTCCCGGACCAGCTCTTTGCCTTCGAACAGTTGGCGGGTGGTGGTCAGGTTGAAGTTCTTCTCGTCCGAGGCCATCCGGAATTTCACATTGAGGCGAAGCTCCCGCCCCGGCGGCCGGATGGTGTAATTTGTCACCGCCTCGTAGGTTGCGTGGGCGGGATCCTTGTCGTTCACCTTCCAGGTGTTCTTCTCCTGCATGTGGTACTTTGTATTCCGGATGGTCATCCGCTGATTGATTCCGCAGGAATACACCGCCGCGCCTGTCTCCGGGTTGTAATCGATTTTCGAGCTTTTTCCCTCGTTCTCTTCGGCGTACGACGCGTCGGGGGGCCACTGCTCTTTCTCGGGCTTGGGGAGATCACAGGCCTGGGTCAGGGTGTTCTTGGCGACAATGGGGAGATCGATGCTCGTGTCGGCCCCCGGATAGAGCTTCGTGGCGCCCTTGTAGGGAGTCGGCCAGGCCATGGGGAATTGGGCGTTGCCGATGGAGAGGCGCATCTTGTGCTTCGGTCTGAACCGCCAGGTCGTAAAGTGAATCTCGGCAGTAAGCCTGGTTTTTTCACCCGTAACCAGGGGGTTTTGCTTCAGGCGCGAATTCCGGTCGGCGGGGTTGATGAGGGTCCCGCTGACCAGGGACACCTGCCCATCCGGCCAGACATCCTCGAGCCGCACTGACCATTGATACAGGGGGGCATCCGCCGATACGGTCAGGTTGACCTTGGGCAGGCCCATGATCTCGACGGCTTCCTTCAGCGGTTCGGAATCGAATACCATACTGCTTTCATCGTCAAAGGACATGTCGCCGCTCGTCTCTCCCCACCATCCGTGAATGCCCGTACCGGCGCCGGCCTTGTAGGCGAGGGTGTAAGGTTTGGCATTACCAGGGGCGGAAGCGGTCAGTTTCCTGCTTTCCCCCGGGTAGAATCGACGTTCTTTAATTCCCCCGAGGGGCCAGTTACCGCACCGCCACTCTCCCGGGGTGGTCGTGATTTCTTCGGAAGGGGGAACGCCGTCCCGCATAAAGACCATGAAGCGGGGTTCTTTCATGATGCCGTTGTTAATCCCCTTCAGCCAATGGTCCCACCAGCGGAGGGCCTTCTTTCTCCACTCGTAGTTGGGCCCCGGCGTCCCGTTGTGGGGCCATGCATGATTCCAGGGGCCGATATCCGCTTTGATCTGCTTGTTAGGTGAGTTCATCAGCCGCACGACGGTGTCACGGTAGCCGTCAAGGAGCCCCCCGATGATGTATATCGGGAGGTCCACGGCGGGGTGGAACCGGGTTGACTCATTGCGCCAGAAGGGACCGTCGGAGAGATTTTCCTTCCATTTGATGTGCCAGGGCGGCTGGTCGAAGCGGTTGGCGAAAAACTCCGGGGTCAGGGCATATTTTCCCGTATCCGGGAGGGCATTGTAGGTGTCGATCATCGCTTCCCATACATCGGTGTGCATGACGCCGTCGATGAAATGGACGTCCTGATAGTAGAGGTCATCAGAGGCATGGGCGATCATAATGGCTTTGAGGGCGGGCGGTTTGCGCCTGGCTACCATAAGGGAGTTGAACGCTCCCCAGGAGAGGCCATACATTCCCACCTTGCCGTTCGACCACTCTTTATTGGCAAACTGGTTGATGATCTCCACACTGTCGGACAGCTCCCGTTCGGAATATTCCGCTTCCGGAATCACCCCGCTGCTGTCGCCGGTGCCGCGGAGATCAACTTTTGCGACCACGTAGCCGTGCCTGGCAAAATAGGCGCCCACGGGGTAGTCCCAAGACAGATAACACAGGTCGTCCTTCCGGTACCCGTTCATTTCGAAGAAGATGGGAAATTTTTCACCCGGTTTTTTTGACTTGGGCATCCAGTAGGAAACCGCCAGTTTGACGCCGTCGGGCATGGTGAGGGTCCCCCGCTCCACGGTGAATTCATATCCCGACGAGGAGAACGTTTCGGTCTCTTCCCCGCCTTCATCCTCGGCCTCGGATTGGGGGGCCGCCATGACTGGGCCTCCGTGGGGGAACAGGAGAACGATGCTGAATAAGGAAAGGGTTAAGAGGATGAAAAGGCATTTTTTCATATTAGCTCCTTTATTTTGGGAAACAATAATCCGCAATTGTCCTTGAATTCCTAATCTGTCACGGGAGAAAACCAGTAAGGAAATTATAGGGAACAGGGGGGGGTATGTCAAGGAAAAGAAGGAACATGGTTGCAACGGCGAGGTTTCTCCCGTGTCCATGCAAGATGGGAATCATTCGATATGGTATTGAAAAAAACTATTTATTACGATATGATATTTGCTAGTAAGAAAGTCTTCCCAACGCCACTCATAACGGAGAACCTTACATGACGACAAAGACGATTCTCGTGATCGAAGACAACGAAATGAACATGAAGCTCATGAAGGCTGTTCTCAAGATCGGTCCGTACCGGATGCTGGAGGCGGTTGATGCGGAAACGGGTCTGGCGCTGGCCCGAAAGGATCCTCCGGACCTGATTTTGATGGATATCCAGTTGCCCGGGATGGATGGATTGAGCGCCACCCGAATCATCAAGTCGGATCAAGAATTAAGGACGATTCCCGTCATAGCGATCACCGGTTTCGCCATGGATGCCGATAAGGAAAATGCCAAGGAGGTCGGATTCGACGCTTATATCGTCAAACCGTTCCATGTCAAGGCGCTTTTGGAGATGATTGACGGTCTTCTCGGCCTTGGTCGGCCCGATCATTGATTGGACGGATGAACCCCGCAACGGCGTCATCGTTTAAACACGTTCGATCGGTCCCGACGACCGCGGGCGCCGGACGGCGTTGGGTCTTTCGTTAGAAAGGACGGATCTCAGATCACATGGATATGCATGCAGCGACGGCCAGGGAAATCAGTTGCCGGGTTACGCGTACCTTGATCATGTATGTCCGGGAAGCGAAGGGATCCCTCGGCAACCTTCTGGACGGCCTGGCGTTGGACGAAGGTTATCTCACCGATACGAACAACTGGGTGTCCCACGAATTCCTCCATATCCTCTATGGGCGGATGATCGCCATCCTCGGAGATGAAAATGCCGTGTACAATATGGTCATGGCCTCGAAAAAATTTGAGTCTCTGGGACTGTTGGACTGGATCGCCCGGCTCGTAGGGAATCCGAAACTACTATACAGGCAGGCCCCCTGGTATAACCGGCTCCTCAAGGCCAACGGTGATGTCTATATCCATGAATCAGGGAAGTCCTGGGTGATTCTTGAAGACCGGTACCACGTCAGCGCCCAGAAAACCCGCTGCGACTGCGATTATACCCGGGCGATCATTACCGGTATTCCGACCATATTCGACATGCCTATGGCCCGGGTGGAGGAAATCGAGTGCCAGGTGGCGCCGGAGGTTTACGGCAAAAGGATTTGGCCGGATGCTCCCGCCCGTGCCAGTCAGGGGTGTCTCTACCGGATTCAATGGGAGGACAGGGCGAGGCCGCCGGTCTGGAAACGGATCTTTCAGCGGTACAGCGTTTATCGCAAGGCCATCAACGACCTTCTGGAAACCAACCGGATGGTCCAGGAAAAGTATGACGAAGTCAGGAAAATAGCCCTTGAATTGGAGACGGCCAACCGGCAGCTCACCGAGTCGAAGCGGCAACTGGAAGACTTCATGGGTGAGTTGAAGGCCTCGGAGTTTCGTTACCGCCTCTTGGCGGACAATGTGAGCGATATCATCTGGACGTTGAACCTGGAAACCCTGCGGTTCACATATGTAAGTCCTTCGGTTCAGGCCATGCGTGGTTACTCGGTGGAGGAGGCCCTGGCAATGTCTCTCGAAGAGACCCTCTCCCCCGAATCCCTGGAAAGGGCTATGAGGGTGCTGACGGAGGCGCTGGCCAGAGAAGGGGAGGGAAAGGGTGAGCAGAATCTGTCGGAAACCTTTGAAATCCAGCAGGGCTGCAAGGACGGATCCTCAGGCTGGGCAGAGATTACCGCCTCTCTCCTGAGAAACGAAGCGGGCAAGGCTGTGGGTGTGTTAGGTGTCACCCGGGACATCACGGAACGGAAGCGCGCCGACATGCTCTACCAGGCCACCATCGCTGCCGAGGCCGCCAACGCCGCGAAAAGCCAGTTCCTGTCCCACATGAGCCATGAACTCCGGACGCCCCTCAACCATATCATGGGGTTTACCGAGCTGATTTTAGATAAAAGCTTCGGCGATTTGAATGAAATCCAGGAGGAATATCTCACCGATGTTTATAATAGCAGCGAGCACCTCCTCTCCTTGGTCAACGAGATCCTGAACATATCCAAAATCGAGGCGGGAAAGCTTGGATTAAGGCCATCCGAATTCAACCTGAAACGACTGTTGGAGAACAGTTTGTCCATCATCGCAGACAAGGCTCTGCAGCGCGGAATAACCATGACGGCCAGCATCGAGCCCATTCCTGAAACCATTTTTGCCGATGAACTCCGTGTTAAACAGATCCTCTACAACCTGCTGTCCAATGCCGTGAAGTTTACCGAAGACGGGGGCAGCATTTCCATGAGTGCCCGCGTCAGGGAAGGAACGGCAGGCGAACCCCTGGGCCGGGAGGTGGAGATCAGTGTGTCCGACAACGGCATCGGAATCCACGGGGAAGACACGGAAAAGATCTTCGAGCCCTTTATCCAGAGAGAGAATCCGTTGAGTCGGAAGTATCCGGGAACGGGCCTGGGCCTGGGGCTCACGAAACATTTCGTCGAAATGCACGGTGGCAGGATATGGGTGGAAAGCGGGGGGCCGGGAACAGGGGCTGCCTTCCGATTCGTCCTGCCCTGCCCGGCTATCAGTCCCCGTTGACGCCTGTTTTCATAAGCTAGGCGAAGCAGGCGGGAACGTTAAAGGTCGGTACGGCTAAGACCAACACCAAGGCGAGGAGGCCTTTCCCCAATCGATGGCAGCGCTGCCGCTGAGCAACATCAGCGGGATTCATCATGAGCGCAGTTCCTGCATTCGCGTTTTCCTCCCCCTGTTCATGCCGGCATTTCGGATAGATCATGCCTCCTCTTACGGCTCTCCAGATGCAACCTCTCCGATTTTAGTAAGTGGGACCCCGGACTCCTCCCACGCTACAAGGGCCAGAAAAGCATCATGGGCATTATGAGCCGATTGCAGGGCTTGCCGAAGATGCCGGTTTTGGAGATGGCGCGCAGCCAGGGCAAGAAGCTGTATTTGAACCTCCGGTTTTTCCAGGGGAGTCAGGCTCAAAAAGATAAACCCCATTGGCTTTTCCGTCTCCGTCTCCGTGACCCCCATTTTTGTCAAGCCCAGAGCGACGAGCGGCTTTTCCAGCCCTTCAATCCGGGCATGAGGGAATGCCACCCCTTCGTTGAAAAAGGTCGAGCCCTCCTCTTCCCTTTTCCGGACGGCCTGCAATAAATCAGTTATGTTGCATTGTTGCGCATCTCCGCAGGCGGCGACGATAAGGACTTCCAGTACCTCTTCTCTACTGATGGGAGTTTCCCAGATTTTTATCCTGCTCTCGTTTAAAAGGGATCCCAATGACAAGGCTTTCACTATGGTTGCCGGTTTTTGTGGCTTGATCGGGGCATTAGCCAGGATTTTTTTCTCCACGGGAGATGTGACCTTAGGAGCTGCAGGCTCACGGGATCGGGTATCCAGAACGACGATCGTTGCCCCCCTGATCTCCTCCATCAGACGTTCAGGGATACTCTTCTTGCCCCTGATCCTCTTCCAGAAGGGGAGAGGGGCAGGAGATCCCAAGACGATATGGCCGATAAGATACTCTCTGGCAAAACGCATGATTGTGTCGGCGATGTCGTCGCCTTTATACGTAAAAACCATGGCCCCCAGTTCCTTTGCCAGGGTCAGGGTACTCGAAATAATACGCTGGGTATGGCTGTCAATGACCGTTGCCTCCTCCGACGGTGTCTGGACGTATACGGCGAACCAGTTCCGGTTGAGTTTCCCCGCCAGCCTTGAGGCGTAGCGAAGGAGCATGTCGCTGTTGGGTCCTCGTGAACTCAGGCAAACCATAATCTGATCGGGCACGACCGACCCGTCCTCGGGAAGTGTCTCCTGGCGTTTCTGATCGATCTGGGCCGCCATCTCCCTCAGGGTCAGTTCGCGCAGATTCTCGAGGTTGGGAGCCTTAAAAAAATTTTCCAGAGCCGTCCCGATTCGTTCCTCCGGGTAAACCTTTCCCTCGATGAGACGCTCCTGAAGATCTTCCGGTGTCACGTCCACATTGACAATCTGATCCGCTTCGGCAAGGATGCTGTCGGGCAGACGCTCCCGCACCTTGACCCCAACCGCCTTTTCCACGGTGTCATAGAGGCTCTCCAGGTGCTGGACGTTCAAGGTGGTGATGACATGAATGCCGGCGGCAAGAATATCCTGGACGTCCTCGTATCGCTTTGCGTTTTTTGTTCCCGGCACATTGGTGTGGGCAAGTTCGTCAACCAGGGCCACCTGGGGTTTGCGGCGCAGGACGGCTTCCAGATCCATCTCCTCGGTGATGATGCCGCGATACTGCCGTTGTTCCCGGGGAATGATCTCCAGGCCTTCAATAAGTTTTGCCGTATCGGCGCGGCCATGTGTTTCCACCAGACCGATGACGACATCAATGCCGTCCTCCTGGAGGCGATGTCCTTCCTGAAGCATCTGGTAGGTTTTCCCGACCCCCGCCGCATAGCCGAGGTAAACTTTCAACCGCCCCCGCTCGGCACGGTGGATCATTCTCAGGAAGGCGTCGGCCCTGTCATTTGTCATAACTAATCACCGCCGGTTATCAAGATCGAGATTCAATATGAGGACATTTACCCTTGGCTCGCCGAATATGCCCAGATCGCGGCCTTCCGTATGGAGGTCTATTTTTTGCCGGAGCGCCTCCCGGCTCATGCCCCGGGCCTTCGCTACCCGTGGCGCCTGCAGGCGGGCGTTTTGTACGCTGATATGGGGATCCAGACCGCTTCCGGAAGACGTCACGGCATCGGCAGGGACAGGGGACTCGGGTGTGAGGTTGTTTTCCGAACGGTAAACGGCGATGCGTTCTTTGACGGAGTCAATCAGTTTCTGTGAAGTCGGCCCCAGGTTGCTGCCGCCGGAGCTTGTCGCGTCGTAGCCCTGTCCTGCGGCAGAAGGGCGGGGGTGGAAATAGACCGCGCCCTGGAAACCCTGAGCAATCAGGGATGAGCCTACCGTTTTTCCTCGGAGTTGAATCAGCGTGCCGTTCGCCTGGTTTGGAAATATTGCCTGCCCGATGCCCCAGACGGCAAGGGGATAAGCCCCGCACAGAATAACGGCCAGCACCAGTAGCGCAGCCAGGGCCGTTCTTAATTCCTTGAGATATTCAGTTGTTTTCATGTCAACCCCAGAAAATTAATAATTAAATCTATAATTTTAATCCCTGCAAACGGCGCCATAAGTCCCCCCAGTCCATAAATGAACAGATTGCGCCGCAGCAGGACAGCGGCGGACAGGGGCCGGAAGGTGACTCCGCGCAGGGCCAGTGGAATCAGGGCCACAATGATCAGGGCGTTGAAGATGACAGCGGAGAGGATGGCGCTCTCGGGCGACTTAAGCCCCATGATGTTCAGGGGGGCGATCACGGGGAAAAGTCCGATCAGCAGGGCGGGAATGATGGCAAAGTATTTGGCCACGTCATTGGCAATGCTGAAGGTCGTCAGCGCCCCGCGGGTCATGAGCATCTGCTTGCCGATTTCAACGATCTCAATGAGCTTGGTCGGATTGGAGTCGAGATCTACCATGTTGCCCGCTTCTTTTGCCGCCTGGGTGCCCGTATTCATGGCCACCCCTACATCGGCCTGGGCCAGGGCGGGGGCGTCGTTGGTACCGTCGCCCGTCATGGCAACGAGATGTCCCGTTGCCTGTTCCTTGCGGATCAGGGCGAGCTTGTCCTCGGGCCGCGCCTCGGCAAGGAAGTCATCCATACCGGCCTCTTTGGCGATGGCCTCTGCCGTCAGGCGGTTATCGCCGGTGATCATGACGGTCCGGATGCCCATGGCGCGGAAGCGTTCGAAACGGTCCTTCAATCCGCCTTTGACGATGTCTTTCAGATGAATCACGCCCAATACACGATCATTCTCTGCCACCACGAGGGGCGTCCCTCCCGACCGGGAGATGTTTTCTATCGCCTCCGTGACGTCGGCCGGGAAATCTCTGCCGGTAAAAATCATGATCGCATCGGGGGCGCCCTTCCGAATCTTCCTGCCGTCGATATCGACGCCGCTCATGCGGGTTTGGGCCGAAAAGGCCATGAAGGTCGCCTGTGCCATCTCGGCAATGGATCGTCCGCGCATACCAAAATCCTTGGCGAGGACGACGATGCTCCGTCCTTCCGGCGTCTCGTCCGCCAGGGATGCGAGCTGTGCACCATTGGCGAGTTCCGGAGCGGATACGCCGGGGGCGGGGATAAATTCCGTGGCCTGACGGTTGCCCAGGGTGATGGTCCCCGTCTTGTCCAGAAGCAGCACATCCACATCTCCCGCCGCCTCGACGGCCCTGCCGCTCATGGCCAGGACGTTCTTCTGTACCAGCCGGTCAATGCCGGCAATGCCGATGGCGCTTAATAGACCGCCGATTGTTGTCGGAATCAGACAAACCAGCAGGGTGGTAAGGACGGTGATGGAAAAGGATATGCCTGAGTAGAGTCCGAATAATTTCAAGGTCAGGATCACGACCAGGAAAATAATGGTCAGGGCTGCCAGCAGGATGGTCAGGGCGATCTCATTGGGCGTCTTCTGGCGCTGTGCGCCTTCCACGAGGCCGATCATGCGGTCCATGAAGCTTTCCCCGGGATTGGCGGTGACCTCGATTTTGATCTGATCGGAGAGGACCCTGGTGCCCCCGGTAACGGCACTCCTGTCGCCGCCAGCCTCGCGGATGACGGGGGCCGATTCTCCCGTAATGGCCGATTCATCCACGGTGGCCGCGCCGTCAATGATATCGCCGTCGGCCGGGATAACCTCACCTGCAGAAACGAGGATTACATCGCCCTTCCGGAGGCTTTCCGCGGTTACACTTTCCACGGCGCCGGAAGCCAGCGTGAGGTTGGCGGTCGTCTGGGTGCGGGTCCGGCGCAGGGTATCGGCCTGGGCCTTTCCACGCCCCTCGGCCATGGCTTCGGCAAAGTTGGCAAAGAGGACGGTGAACCAGAGCCAGAGGGCTATCTGGAGACCGAAGCCAAGCGGCTCGCCTGCCGGGCGAAAAAATAGACCGACGGTCGTGATCAAGGCGCCCACTTCGGTGACAAACATGACGGGATTCTTCATCATGTGCCGGGGGTGAAGCTTCCGGAAAGACGCCAGCGAGGCCTGTTTGATAATATTCCTTTCGAATAGAGCGTGTGATTTTGCAGCCATTAGAACAACCTCCCGGAACCGGTCATGATGAAATGCTCTACAATCGGTCCTAAAGCCAGGGCAGGCAGGAATGTCAAGGCGCCCACGATCAAGACCGTTCCCACGAGGAGGATCAGGAAGGTCAGGCCCGAAACGGGGAAGCTCCCCGTATGGGGTGGCGCCAGCTTTTTCTTTGCCAGGTTCCCTGCCAGGGCCATGACGGGAATGATAAAAAAGAAACGGCCGATGAGCATGGCGAGGGCCAGCGTCGTATTCAACCAGGGGGTGTTGGCGTTAAGGCCGGCCAAGGCGCTGCCGTTGTTTCCCGTAGCCGATGAATAGGCATAGAGGATCTCGGAGAGGCCGTGGGGTCCCGTATTGTTCAGCCCGGCTATCCCCCAGGCGCTGACGGCCCCCCAGGCCGCAAATCCCAGGGTACTGACACAGAGGATCAAAACGGCGAGGACGCTGACCTTGACGTCATAGGCCTCGATCTTCTTGCCGAGATATTCGGGCGTGCGTCCGATCATCAGGCCCGACAGAAAAACCGTCAGGATGACGAAGATCAGCATACCGTAAAGACCGGCCCCGACACCCCCGAAAACTACCTCTCCCAGTTGAATGTTAAGCAGGGGAATGAGTCCGCCCAGGGGGGTGAAAGAATCGTGCATGGCGTTCACGGCGCCGCAGGATGCGCCTGTTGTGACCGTAGCGAAGAGGGCGGAATTGAAGATCCCGAAGCGAACCTCCTTTCCTTCCATGTTGCCGCTCAACTGATCGAGGCCCAGAGCGGTCAGGTGGGGATTTCCCGCCGCTTCTGCCCACCAGCAGACCATGATGCCCGCCAGGAAAAGGAAGGCCATGGCCCCCCAGACCATCCAGCCGTGGCGTTGATTTCCGACCTGGTGGCCCAGGTACCAGGTCAGGGCGCTGGGAATGAGAAAGATCGAGAGAATCTGGATGAAATTAGCCAGGGGTGTCGGATTTTCATAGGGGTGGGCGGCGTTGGCGTTCATAAAGCCACCACCGTTGGTGCCCAGCATCTTGATAGCCGCCTGGGAGGCAAGGGGCCCCTGGGCGATGGTCTGTGTCTCCATCTTCTTTTCTACCATAACCGGTTTCCCGTTTTGATCCTTGGTGGGCGTCCCGGTTGCATCCTGTTTCGGCTCCGGGACCGGGTAAGATTCGACCAGACTTGCCGTATCATAAGCCTTGAAATTCTGGATAGCCCCTTGCGAGACGAGAAAGACGGCATAGATGAGACATAGGGGCAAGAGCAGATAAAGATTCACCCGCGCGAGGTCGACCCAGAAGTTGCCGAGTGTTTTGGCCGTCTGCCGGGAGATTCCACGCACCAGGGCTGCCGCCACAGCGATGCCCGTGGCGGCCGAAGCGAAGTTATGGAAGGTCAGCCCCACCATCTGGGAGAAATAGGACAATGTCGATTCGCCGCCGTAGCTCTGCCAATTCGTGTTGGTTGTGAAGCTGGCCGCCGTATTGAAGGCCAGATCGGAACTCATGGGACCGAATCCCTGGGGATTGAGGGGCAGCAGATGTTGGAGCCGGAGAATCGCAAAGGTAAAGAGCAATCCCATGAGGCTGAACAGGAGCAGGGAAACCGTATACCCCTTCCAGTCCTGCTCCTTTGCCGGGTCCAGTCCCAGGACCCGGTAGATGAGACGCTCCACGGGCTTCAGGATGACATCCAGAAAGGTCTTGCCCGTAGGATCGAGGACGCGAACGAGGTAAAGGCCGACCGGCTTGGTGAGCAGCGCGAGAAGTCCCATGAACAGAACCAGTTGTATCCATCCGTATATGTCCATCATAATATTGCCTCCGTTAAAACTTCTCCGGTCTGATCACAGCCACAAAAAGGTAAACAATCAGGATAATGCCGATAATACCTACAATGCTTTCCAACATGGTTAAAACCTCTCACATGCCTTAGCAAATAAAATACAAAGGACAAAAAAAGTGACGACGATTCCGATGTAAAACAAATCAATCAGCATGGATCATGCTCCTTCGGGTGACTGATCCATCCTTTTGAGGGTGAATGAAAAGGTGGCGCCTCGGCCTTTCTGACTTTCCACGTTAATAGCGCCTCCGTGGGCTTCCACAATCTCCTTGGCAATAGCCAGCCCCAGGCCGGTTCCCGTCTCCGATTTCTGATCCGGTACGCGGAAGAATTGTTCGAAGATCCGTTGAAGGAATTGGTCGGGAATGCCGCTCCCTGTATCGGTCACGAAAAAGCGAACCATCTGGCCTTCCGTTTCCGCCTTAACGCTGATCCGCCCCCCCGGCGCCGTATAACGAAGGGAGTTGGAGAGAAGGTTGGAAAAGACAATGCTGATCTGACTTGTGTCCGCATTGACCATGGGTAGATGGTCGGGAATATCGGTTGCCAGATCAATGCCGCCTTCCTGGGCAGACCGTCGGAGCGCATCCACCGCTTCCATGATCAGGGTATGAGGCGATACGGCTTGAAATATCATCTGTGAGCGGCCGCTTTCGATCCGGCGAATATCGAGCAGTTTGGACAGGATGCGGTGCAGAAGATCACTCTCCTCCCGCGCCGCCAGCAGCAGATCGAGCTGTTTTTCCGTCAATGGTCCCACTTTCTCTTCCAGGAGCAGGTGAATGGCCATGCGTATAGATGTCAAAGGCGTCTTCAGCTGGTGGGATACCGTTGAAATCAGGCCGCTTTTTAGTTCTTCGACGTGACGCTGTTCGGTAACGTCCTTCAAGATCAGAATAACGCCGGTCAGATGCCCGTCACGGTCGATCCTCGGTGCTGCATCGGCGTGAAAATACCTTTCTTCGCCATTTGTGAACAACTGGAAGAGCTTTTCCTCTTCACGATATTGCTGAGGATCCTGGTCGACAATCGCATGGAAGAGGCGATTCAGATGATCGATCGATGAATCTCGGACGAACAGGCCCGTCCTCAGGCCGAAGAGGTTTTTGGCCGAGGCCGTCGATATTTCGACTCTCCCTTCGGGATCGACAATGGCCACGGCATCGGGCAGCCTGCTGAAGGTCTCATTGGCTGCTTCCCGGGTACGGGCCAGTTTGGCCTGGTCACTGCGACGGAACGCCCGCAGGCTCAAGGCCATGTCGTTGAATGCCTCGGAAAGGCGGCCTATTTCATCGCGTGATTCCGCCTTCACCACCAGATCCAGATTACCGTCCCGGATCGCCTCACTGGAGTGGATCAGCCGGTTGATGGGATGAAGAATCCATTTGCCGGTGAAGACCATAAAGGCCACGGCGATCACGGCGCCGAATAATAGGAAGATGATCATTTGCCTTTGGGCTGCCGCCGCCTGCTTCCTGGCCAGATCGTTGGCTTCGTGCATGTTGCGCTGGTTCATCTGGAGGATGGCGTCCGCCTCGTTCTTGATCTGCTGAAATAGGGGGAGGAGGTCTTTAAAATAAAGACGGCGGCGGACCTCCGGGGGCAGCGACTGATTCTCGATCCGATGCAACACCTGCACGTAAGAGGCGTAAAGTGTCTTCACGGAGGCCGCCTTTTCCCTTTCCCCCGTGAGGGTGATATTGTGAAGCTCAATATCCAAGGCCTTGACAAAGGCTGTATCGTTTTTCCGGATCAGTCTTCTTCCTTCTTCCGAATAGCCCAGAAAAGTGAAGAGGATGCCGCTGTCCATACGCTCCAGGGCTTCTTTCATCTCCTGGCAGGCGATGACACTGCGGTAATTCTCCTTCAGAATGACGTCGATGGACTGACCAAGGTTCTTGAACTGAAGGATGCTTTGGATACCGATGATCACAATGATCAGGAGCAGTCCTCCGAATCCCAGCGATAATTTATGGCGAAGCCCGAGCATATCATCCCTCCTGCCATCTGTAGGAGCAACTCTTGTGCCTGGTATGTAAACGTCTTAAGTTGATAATATTAAAAGTGAATATTTTTAATAAAGGTCAGGTGCATTGCATAATGCAAGTTCTTGAAAGGAGGGCATTGCAAAATTCAATAACATGGTTTTTGCAAGGATTAGATGCCGTACTGCTTCCGGCGGCGCCAGAGGGTGGCCTGATCGATACCGAGAACGGCAGCGGCTTCTTGAAGAGAGCGTGTCGCCGCCAGGATGTAACGGATATGTTCTTCTTCGATCTTGTCCAGGGATACGTGGTCTCCCAGTTTGACCGTTGTCTCCCCCGTCTTCAGGTTGTCCGGGAGGTCGCCCCCATCGATCTGATCGCCGCGGCAAAGAATG
The DNA here is from genome assembly GCA_041664405.1 of Syntrophales bacterium. Classification (GTDB taxonomy): domain Bacteria; phylum Desulfobacterota; class Syntrophia; order Syntrophales; family UBA8958; genus UBA8958. The sequence goes on along the minus strand of JBAYKV010000011.1, from coordinate 6,159 downwards.
ACGGCTCGTTCAATAACATTACGTAATTCGCGGATATTTCCCGGCCAGCCGTAGCCTTTGAGCAGCTCCATGGCCTCAGGGGTGAAGCCTTGGACAGATTTATGGCAGTTCCTCCCAAAAAAGGTGAGCAGGCGATTTGCCAGGACAACGATGTCATCGGGTCGCGATCTAAGGGGTGGTATCTCAATCTGGATGACATTGAGGCGATAAAAAAGATCCTCCCGAAAACGGCCTTCCCGAACCGATTTTTCCAGATCGATATTCGTTGCGGCAATGATCCTCACGTCGGCATGGCGGGTTACATAATCACCGACGCGTTCATACTCCTTGTCCTGGACAAAACGCAGGAGCTTGGGCTGAAGAGAAAGGGGAAGGTCGCCGATTTCATCCAAAAAGAGCGACCCGCCGTCGCAGGAGCTGATGCGGCCGGCATTGTCGCGGACGGCGCTGGTAAAGGCGCCCTTGACATGTCCAAAGAGCTCGCTTTCGAGGAGCTCCGGAGATAGGGAGGGACAGGAGAGAACGCAGAAAGGCATGGAAGCTCTGCGACTCCAGGTGTGTATCGCCTTGGCCAGGACGCTTTTTCCCGTTCCACTTTCTCCTCGCAGCAGGATCGTGGCGTCGGACGGCGCCGCCTGACGGGCCAGATCGAGGGCACGTTCCATAACGCCGCTCGTTGAGGAGAAGTCTTCCTCCAGGCGGGATCGTCCCAGGTCTTCGCGCAGAGCAGCGACTTTCTGTTCCAGGCTCCTGACTTCAAAGACCTTCTTTACGGCCAGGGTGATCTGGGCCGGGGTGAACGGTTTGGGTATGTAGTCGGCGGCGCCGCGTCTTACGGACTCGACAGCCGTGTCAATCGAGGCATAGGCCGTAATCATGATAATCTTGAGCCAGGGTGATGTAGCCAGCAGGGCAGGAATAAGATCCAACCCGCTGACTGTGCCAAGGCGGATATCGACGAAGGCGATGTCAAAGGACCTTCGTGATGCCTCGGCAAGGGCGTCTTCGGGTTTACCCGTGGCGGTGACGCGGTAACCCTCCGTTTCCAGACAGATGGATAAAGTTTTTCGGATATTGGCCTCATCATCAATGACAAGGATATTGAGGGGAGGATTGTTCTCTTTCATCATAGAAATTGTCTCTTTGTGATCATGGAAACGGTCAGTGCTTTGTATGATAACGTCTGTTTGAATAAATTGCCACCATAAAAAGCGAGACTGTGTATAGCTTCATCAACGGAATGATGACTAACGACATCAAATAAAGGAGCCGTCATGATGAAATTTGTGGATTGCGTGAAATTCGCCAACGAAAACCCCACCGCCTGTTTTGCTGCCAGTGATGGAGATCAGCCAAGAGTGAGGGGACTGGCATTGTGTTTTGCAGACGGAAAAGGGTTTTTACTTTCAAATCGGCGGCATGAAGGATGTATATCGATAATTGTTGAAGAATCAGAAAGTTGAAGCCGCTTTTCACAAGTACGGAGAACCGGCGGGGACCGTGTTGAGAGTGACGGGAACTGTCGAATTTTTAGATGATGCTGGCTTGAAAGAGAAGGTCCTTGCGGACAGGCCGTTTCTCAAGCAGTTTGGCCTCACCCCCGACCATCCCGATCTGGTGATCTTCAGGATATCAAAAGGGGATGCCTTTTCTGGAGTTTTGAGACGAATATGGAACCAAAGAAGATGATCAGCTTTGGGAATTAAGAGCCGGTCTGTTGTTTTCAGACGATTGTCCGGCCGTATTTGTCTCTGACTACGGGCTTCCGGGCATAACCGCCGGAAGATGTCTCTTGCTGGAGTACCTTCTTTGCCTGACTCCCTCACGGCTCGTTGAGTCCCGGGGCATTGTACTGCGAAAAAGCTTGACAAAATATACTTGGTATGCAAAATATACGCATACTAAGTAAAAATGTCATCAAGCGGGTGCCGTCATGGAAGGTATGGAGTTCGGGAAAATTAAAGTCATACCGGGTCAAAACAATGGACGATTTCCATTCTGTAATTCTCTGATGATTGACGATGGTGTCAAGGTTATCGTTGACCCCGGCGCCGGTCTGGAGCCGATGCGGCAAATCAGGGAGGGTATGGATATCGATCAGGTCATCAATACGCATTTTCATTTTGATCATATTGCCTACAATTATCTCTTTGATCACTCCCGGATAGTTATTAATGACCGGGAAGGAAAATGCTACCGGGATCGCAGGGAAATCCTGAAGCGGCTCGGAATGACGGAATATTATGGCGACGTCTGGACGCAGGGATGGCTGGACAGGATTTCGCGGCCGGACAGTGTACAGAGCCCTTATACTCCCCAGAATCGTCATGAATGGTGGCTTTCAACGGCCAGACTGGACGGTACCTACCAATGGGGCGATGTCATGGATTTTGGCGCGACCCGGATGGAAGTCATCGGGGCGCCGGGCCATTCCGCCGGATTTTGCTGTCTTTACTTTCCCGGCGAGGGTGTTGTCTATACGGGAGATATTGACCTGACTTCCTTTGGGCCCTGGTGTTTCGGCGCTGACGGCGATATTGATCAATTCATCAAGTCGGCTGAAATCGTTGCGAATCTGGATGCGGACACGTATATAACCGGTCATGAGGCTGGTATTGTCAATCGCGATGATTTCCGGAGGGCCCTGAAACAATATCTCGATATCATTGATAAGCGGGAGGCGCGGATCATGGCTGCCCTCTCAGAACCGGTTTCCTTAAATGATCTGTACGCCATGGGGCTGATCTACGGCAAGAAATTCCTTGTTGATGAGTGGGTCCGTGCCTGGGACGCCTTGACGGTCAAGAAACATATCGAGCGTCTTTCCGCAAAGGGGATAATCACCTGCGCCGATGGTAAATATTCTATAAAAGCACGATAAAGCTGTAGAGATTGGCGGCAGGAACCTATGCCGGGCAATGCCGGAAAGATATTAATCGCTTGTCCGGAAATCACCCTTGCCAGCTTACATCCCATCTTCACGCCATCTTTTCCCCTGTCTTTATATGAAAATTCCCCCTTCGGGTATGGGTATTAATCGCAGAATCATCAACGTAGTGCTGCCAAGCCCTTGGTTTTACTAAATTCGTACATATGTCCTGTTGACATATGTCCCCTCTCTCTTTATACTTCGCCCACTTTTCCATGTAAGGACCATTTATGAAGCAGATACTGAGTCTTGTTGGCAAATTTTTCTACTTCCTGATGGGGTGGCGGTTTGAACCGTTGCCCGCCTATTTTTCCAGGAAGCACGTGATTATCGGTTTTCCCCATACATGCAACATGGATGCTGTCCGGGCCTTCATCGGATACCGCATTATCAAGCGAACGGGACATATAATGGTTAAAAAGGAATGGTTTTTCTGGCCAATGTCTTTGTTTCTAAAGGTCATCGGTGGCATCCCGGTGGACCGCAGATCGTCACAGGGTGCTGTGGAGCAGATAGCGGAAGTCTTCAACCGCAGAGATGAATTCCTGCTCGCAATCGTGCCGGAGGGGACCAGAAAAGAGATAAGGACAATAAGGACTGGATTCTGGCATATTGCCAAGGCCGCCCGGGTGTCGATAATCTGCTGGTATCTGGACAACGCCAATAAACGGGCCCGCTGGCTTGGCGAAATCACCCCTGGTGAAAACCTGATGGAGGACTTAATCCTGATTCGGGAGCTGTATGAGAAGGCCGGGTATCGATTCCCCTTGGATCCGTCAGCGCCTTAAGCACCCATTGACAGACTTTTCTTGCATCTCCTTAATTTTCCATTGTTTTTCAGTGACCTGCTCTTTTACGACCTCAATGGTTTTATTGATGATTTCAATCATTTCACCACTTAAGTCTCCTTTGGCTTCCGCCAGGACGCCGTCAATGATTTTCCCGGTCAGTTCATGGAGAACCCGGTCGTTTTCCGGCGCGTGAATATCCCTGAAAATCTTGTCGACCGTATTAAAGGCAATATCCGCCGCCATGATTTCGACCCGCCGGGAGATCATTTTCCCCGCCCCGGGAATCTTTTCCAGGAGGCGGATATCCTCGCTGCTGGTCAAGGCCTTTTTGATGCAGCCCTCGATGTAGAGCCGCATTTCCTGATCGAAGATGTCATTCATGTCCCGGGCCACGGTCCGCAGTTTATCGACGAGGAGTTCCGTCAGGGCCTGCCGCTTCGGCCTGATTACCTCCTGGATGACCCTTTTGAACAGCGGCGTTCCCGTTTGCAGTTCCGTCTGGATGTCGTTGAGGACATTGACGACAACCCGGTCGGAAATCTCCTCCACGAGGACGTCTTTGTATTTATGAAACTTTTTGAAAACGATGTTGTCGATCCGGACCAGCTTGTTCAGGCGGGCGGAAAAGGCGACGACCCTGAAGAGCCGCAACCAGCGGAACGGCCCGGGAATGCAGCCGACAAAATCATAAATATGGATGGCGGGATAGAAAAACCAGCGATGATATTCTTTCCAGAGGACGGACAGGTACCAGCGCAGAAAAAATTCAACAAGGTAGATCGCGGCAAAGAACAGGTCGTAGGACCAGTATTTCAGGTGAACGGGTTCATAAAACCGGTAAAAATGGGGAAAATTGGCCTGGAAAAAATCGTGAAAGGGGGGGAAGGCAAAAAACCAGTCAAAAACCATCCAGACGAGATTTCCCAGGAGCAGGAGGATCATGACCCCGTCGATGATAACCAGGATCTTTAGGCGCTTCTTTCCTTCTTCAGTGCTGTGGAAGGGCTGGTTCAACGTCGATCCCCAATGAGACTTTCCGATTGTTTGCATGATCCGTAATCGCCGCTATCGTGTAGCCATCGTGGCAACATGTGGGGCTTTTGTCAATGGGAAAAGAGTAAAATGTCCCTCGGGAGCAACGGCTTTTTCAGCACCTTTCCTTTATTTCCCGGCGTTTGGCTTCGGCCAGGAGGCAGCCGGCGAGGCATTTTACCTTTTCGTCGCAGCGACCGTCGCAGGGCTCTACGTGGATTGTGACGCTCGTGTCGGGATACTTCTCTTCAATGGCCGCCGTCAGGTCTTCCGTGATCCGGTGGGAGCTCAGGACGGTCATCAGGGGATCGACCTTAAGATGGCATTCGACGAAGCGGAAGTGCCCGGATTTCCGGGTCCGCAACTGGTGGAAGCCGTGGATCACCGGTTGATGTTCTTGGATACGCTGCCGGATCCAGGCCTCCTCTTCGGGGGGGAGATTGACGTCCAGCAGGTCCCGGGCCGCTTGTCTGGTCAGGTCCCAGGCCGCTTTGATGATCAGGAAGGCGACGCCGATTGCCGCCGCAGGGTCAAGCCAGTTGAGATTCACGTCCGGAAAGAGCCGTCTGCCAATCCAGATCATGGCCAAGCCGGTCATGACCCCGGCGGAGGTATAAACGTCGGTCCGGAGGTGCCAGGCGTCGGCCTGGAGGGCGATGGAGTCGGTTTCCCGTCCCACCCTGAAGAGCATCCGGGAGACGCCGAGGTTTACAACGGCAGAAAGGAGCATGATCCCTATGCCCCAACCGATGGTCTCGATGGGTTCCGGATGGAGGAGTTTCTTTACGGCCTCAATAATAATCCAGATAGCGGCAATGAAGATCAGCAACGCCTCGATTGTTCCGGAAAGGTTCTCGATTTTTCCGTGGCCGAAGGGATGATGGTCGTCGGCAGGGATGCTCGATGTCTTGACGGAAAAAAGGGCGATAACGGCGGCGATGAGATCAACACCGGAATGGATCGCCTCGGAAAGGATGGACACGGAACCGATGAACAGCCCGACGATCAGCTTCATGATGGTCAGGCTCGCATTGGAGAAGACTGACAGGGTGGCGACGCGAACTTTACGCTGTTGGGTATCCATAGCAGAACACGAATAGCTGCCTCGGTTGTGTAATGCAAGTTTTTTCTGTGCCGTATCTGCACGGTAAATATTATTGTCGGTTATTCGGAAGGCAATTAAATATTGATTTTTTGAAGGTCTTCCTGTAAGGTGCGGTTAATTTGCAGATTCATCGACTTCTCCGATCATCAACGCCTGAGGGGGGCATATGAGGATGGGGTTTGAGGATGGGGTTTAATGAGATCCGCGTCATATCGACGGCGGATTTTTTTATTTTCATCATCTTAAAGGAGGTGTAGTCATGTTAAGAAAGCTTGCGTCATTTTTTACCTTCGTCATGCGTC
>JBAYKV010000010.1:0-29090 GCA_041664405.1 Syntrophales bacterium | reverse complement strand
GAGTTATAGCGAGGAGATTCACCGGACGGCGATGAACATGTATCGAAGCAATCCACTTTATCCCCTCTTCAAAATTATGATGCTGGAGGAATTCATGAAGGAGCTGAATGAGACGCAATCTGCATGATGATCCCTTCAACCGGCGGTTCATCTATTGCGAATGGTCAGAAGGGCATCCGCTACAATGGAGGCTTCGGTTTTCAGTTTGGCCATTTTGAGGAGGAAGTCTTTGGTGAAGACCGGGTTTGCACGGCAGGTATTCCGCGCCTCCTCGGTGTGATTGTTCAACAGCGGGGTCTCCGATAACCTTCGTACCCTGGCCGGTGCTTTCCAACCCATGAATAAAAAACCTTGTTTGCGTCAGAGAGGTCTTTCTGCGGGGAACGGATACGACTGATGCCATCAGGTTCGTCGAGAAAATCGTCTACTGAAACAAAGGCCGCTGTCGCAGGACAGATTGTTGGGAACGACAAGGGTCGATTTCATGGGATGGGGTCGAAAGGAGGTCGGACAAACTCCGAACGGCTACGGGCAAAACTTCCGATAGATATTTCAGATGTGCACCGATAGACGGTGGGAGCCGGATTAGGTAGCATCCTTTCGTTGGTGAGAATCATGCGCGCTTTGATGCCACAGCGGATTTTTATAATCCTGCAATGAATAATAAAAGGATTACCGGTGACTAGGCCTCCGGTTTCACCACAGAGGGACCGGGGGCTCTATCCCGGTCCCCGCTCCTAAAATTTGTAATTGGCTTGCTGTTATTAACTATCCGAGAGGCCGGGCGACGCCAACCCTGCCTCTCCCTCATATTCATAAAAAGGCTCTGATCAAAATATAACATTTTCAACCTATGTCTAGCCCTGTTTTCGATTATTTGTAGTATGGGGGGATACAAGAGTGGATAATATTGAAAAAGCTTACAAAGCCGGATGGTTCTTGGAAGAATGCATCAGGGAAGAACAGGAGAAAGCGAGAAAAGAGAGACTCTCTTTGCTGATAGTGGACCTCCACGAATGCAAGAAAGCCATTCTGGGACTGAACTCCCAATGCCATTTAGAGATTATTCTCCCGCAAACGTTAAAAAGAATAGAGAAGGAATTAAACATTCTCTTGGATAATTAGTCATTCTATAAATGCACTGCATACGCTTTTCCTAAGCCGCGGAAGCCCCGGAAAAGCGCAATGTGTATACGATTAACATGGTGGGCGTAATTGAATGAAACGCAATCGGCTTGGCGATTCTTTGAACCGGTGGTTCATCTATTGTGAATGGTCAGAAGGGCATCCGCCGCAATAGCGCCCTTTTGATAAACCATAAGGGGATTCACATCGATTTCCCCCAACTCTTCATGAAGGTCCGTGATCAACGTCGAGAGAGAAACCAGAATGTTGACGAGGGCCTCTTTATCCACGGGAGGCTTGCCGCGCAGGCCGTCGAGAATTTTCGCTCCCCGAATTTCAGAGATCATCTCTGCCGCCTCTTCTTCCAAAACCGGCGCGAGTCGGACACTGATGTCTCCCATAGCCTCCACCCAGATTCCCCCCAGACCAAAAATGATTTTATGAAAACAGGGTTCGTCGAAGGAACATCCGACGATGACTTCAGCAAGCGGTTCCGGGAGCATCTCTTCGATCAGGACCCCGCGCAAAGTACCTTTCGACTCGATAGCCGATTTCACCTGCTCAAAGGCCTTCTTGAGGTCTTTCTCGTTGCCGATTCCCAGACAGACTGCTTTTGCCTCCGTCTTATGAAGAACATCCGGAGAGATACCTTTCGCAACTACAGGGAATCCCATCGTCCGTGCGGCTTCTATGGCTTCGTCAAGATTGCGAGCAAGCTTTCCCCTGGGGATAGAAAAGCCGTAAAGACACAGGATAGCTTTTGAAGATGCCTCATCAAGCCGCCGTCCACATTGTTCGATGATCTTCAGCGCACGCTTTTTCGCGTCCTTCGGTGGTTTCTTGTAGGATAATACTGTCGACAGGCGCTTGCGATGTTGACCAACGACGGCCAATGCCCGTGCAGCTTCGAGGCAAGACTCAACATCGTGATAGGTGATGACGCCGCCTTCTCTCATTTCCTCGCTTGGCTTCCTGACCACCTTGTCGCCCAACCAGCATGCGAGTACAGGTTTTTCAGGACCGTCCTTCAGGCCATCGAGCATCAGCTTTGGCGCTATCTTCTGCAGATACATGGTGGTCATCAAGATGATAATCTGATCAAAATTCTCCTCACGGACGAACCTTTTCATGGCCTCCGTGATGACGTCAAAAGATTTTAACGGACCTTTGATGATGTCCAAGGGATTATGGGGCGGTTGAAAATTCGTGATGTCCGTCATGTCCCGCTCAAAGGCCGGGCCTACCGGTGCGATGGACAGGCCGGTTCCGCGCATCTGATCCGCTGCCAAGCCGGCTGCACCTCCCGAACAGCAGAATATTCCAAGGCGGCCGCCTCGGGCCGGAGGCATGGCGCGCAATGCCAGAGCCGATGTGATCAAAGCGTCCAAACGGTCAACACGGACAATTCCATGGGCGTGGCAGAGGGCGTCAAAGGTTTCATCCGATCCCGTCAAGGATCCTGTGTGAGAAACGGCCGCCCGTTTTCCTTCATCGGTTCTTCCTACCTTATAAAGGACGACGGCTTTGCCGTTGGCATGAGCTTGATCGACAGCTCGCAAGAATTTCTCGGGATCACGCAGTGCCTCTACAAAACCTGTTATCACTCGCGTTTTTTCATCCCGCGCAAAAAAATCCATGAAATCGGCCATCCCGAGGTCGGTTTCGTTACCGGATGATAACAGATAGGAGTAGCCCAATCCCAATCCCATCGCACGGTCCCAGATGGATCCCAGCATTGCTCCGCTCTGTGAAATCAGTGCCACATCGCCCGGCAAAAGATCGCCTGGTTCTCTCTCGAGGGTTGCACACCAGCTAAGTATTACGGGAGAGATAAGATTGATGAGACCGAGGCAATTCGGACCTACCAGACGCATGCCGTACCGGCTGGATATGCGAAGCAGTTCCTCTTGATCCCTAAGTCCAACCGGTCCCGTCTCGGCATAACCTGATGTATTAACGATGGCAAAAGAACAACCCAGTTGCCCCAATTCCTCAAGGGCGGAGGGTACTAATTTTTTACCCACAACGATGACGGCGACATCGGGAACTTCCGGGAGATCGGTTATACTTCGATAACAGGGGATTCCCTGCACGGTATCGCGGTTGGGATTCACAGGGTATATGTGAGCCGTGCTTTTGTGGCGCAGCATGAACATCAGACTGCGTCCGTTGATTAAGAGGGGGTTATCCCCGGCCCCTACGATAGCCACTCGTTGCGGGTAAAATAGCCTTTGCAAATCATGCTCTTTTTTCATTGATTTATAATGTTCCTTTTAATTTTCTTGGTTCAAATAAATTACATGGAAATGATACGGATTGCAATACACAAAATATCCCCCAAAGATTTTTCCTTGACAAAAATGAAAATGGATGTATGGAAAGACCGAAATAATATCGCATTATTCCTGAGGAAAACTGCTTGCACCCATTGCTGTTAGAAGGTCTGTCATGATGGAAAATTCAAAACCAAAATGGCTATCTTATCTTAATAATACGTTGCTTGACGCTTTTGTCGATAACCCTTACGAATGTCCGATAGTCATTGATGAAAACGGCATTATTCGCTTCATGAGCCGGTACAATGTCGGACTGTATGGTTTGACTCCGGAGCAGGCGGTTGGAAAGCACATCACCGAGGTCAATAAAAACAGTGGAATGCATGAAACCTTGATAACGGGGAAGGTGGAAATCGGTACAACGTACCAGCTTGGAACCCGCCAGCAGATCGTTGCAAGGATTCCGTTGCGAGACCGGGACGGAAAAATCATTGGTGTTCTCGGTAAAAGGATATTCAACAAACTCGATACGATCAGAGATCTTTATCAAAAACTGGAGATATTGGAAGGACAGTTAAAGTATTATCGCAAAGAAGCTACGAACCAGAAGATTTATGCATATGATAAACTTGTAGCGGGTAAGTCGGCGCTTATCCAGGAAACGATGAATGCCGCCCTACAAGCGGCGAAGAGTGACGCCACTGTTCTCGTTACGGGAGAATCAGGGACCGGCAAAGAAGCCTGTGCCATTTTCATTCATAAGGCAAGCAAGCGAGCCGACGGTTCTTATATCAGGGTCAATTGCGCGGCCATTCCTGCCGAGTTAATTGAAAGTGAGCTTTTTGGATACGAGGGTGGGGCATTCACCGGAGCGAAACCGGAGGGTAAGCCTGGAAAATTTGAACTTGCACACAAAGGAACCATATTGCTTGACGAGATCGGCGATATGCCTCTGAATATGCAGGCGAAGCTTTTGCGCGTGTTACAGGACAGGGAAATTGAGCGAGTCGGTGGAACAAAGCCCATTAAAGTCGACTTTCGTCTAATTGCGTCGACGAACAAAGATTTGCAGGAAATGATTAAAAAGGGTACTTTCCGGATGGATTTGTTTTATCGGATGAACATATTTACAATAAATACACCAAGCTTGCGGTCAATCCCCGAGGACATCCCTGAAATAGCCTCGTTTCTGATGAATGAGTTGAGTCAGAAAGAAAATATGCCTACCAAAATTATTACGGGAGCAGCGATGATTGCTCTTCAGCGATATCCCTGGCCGGGAAATGTAAGGGAATTGAGAAATGTTATAGAGCGGGCCTTGATTATTACGGAGGCGCACGAAATCCAGTTGCAGCATCTTCCCACGCGCATAAAGTTGTTAGGCCAGAAATCAAGCAATAGCCCTCAAAAATACATAGTGCCTTTACGGGATGCCGTAGCTGAAGCGGAAAGTAAAGCTATTAATGATGCTATCCGGTCCGTTGGCGGAAACAAACAAGAAGCGGCAAAAATTCTCGGAGTGCATAGAACAATTTTATATCAAAAACTAAAAAAATATAATATTCCATTGTGATGTAGGAATAATGCTACATGAAGCGAAACCCATTCAATGTGCTTGTAGCACATCATAAAAGTATCCGCCACCTTTTCTGTACATTTTAAACTACAGGACGAAGCTGCTTTTCATTTTTTTAGTCCAATCCATCAAAAGCAAATACATCAATATTTTCGATAACAAACGTTGTTATTAAGAATTGGCTTGTCTTTTGCACCTGTTACAAAAGCGAATATAAGAACAAAAAACCCGAATTAAGATCCTTATTGTTTCGACGAGAGGATTTCGCGGTATAGATTTCGGCTCGATGCAGCCATCCCCGAGCTGCAAGCCATCGGACGCATTAATAATAATAAAAGGAAGGAGAGGGAGATGGATCTTGAGTTAAACACGGAACAGGCGATGTTCAGGGATATGGCCAAGGAATTTGCGATACGTGAAGTTCAGCCCTATGTTAAGCAATGGGACCGGGATTGCAAAATGCCTCCCGAGGTGTTCAAAAAACTGGGAGAGCAGGGACTTTTGGGCATCAAAGTGCCTGTAGAATTCGGCGGCCTGGATTTGGACTGGATGACCCTGGGTTTGGTAACGGAGCAGTTGGCGTACTATGATTTTTCCTTGGGGATGGGTTCGTGTTCCCGGACATCGTTGGGGATGCTGCCGATCGTCCAGAACGGGTCGGATGAGCAGCAGAAGAAGTATCTTCCCGGGCTGGTTCAGGGAGTGAAGACCCACTGTTTTGCAACCGTCGAACCCAATGCGGGTTCCGATGCGACGGCTATCGAGACGACGGCGATTTTGGACGGTGACGAGTATGTTATTAACGGCAACAAGACCTGGATCACAAACGCCAACCATGCGGACTTCGCCATGGTGGTTTGCCAGACCGACAAGAGCAAGGGGACCAAGGGTTTTGCGGTGATCATCGTGGATTGGGGCACCCCGGGCTTTACCCGCGCTCCCATTGAGAACAAGATGGCCTTTCGTCATCATGACCACGGACAGCTATTTTTCCGCGACTGCCGTGTTCCGAAGACAAACCAGTTGGGCGGTTTCGGGATGCGGGCGGCCTTTGCCAACGTGGAACACACCCGTTTCGGCATCGCCTTCGCGGCCGTCGGGGCAATTCAGCTCTGTCTCGACCAAAGCGTTAATTACTGCAAGGACCGCAAGCAGTTCAAGAGACCTATCGGAAGCTTCCAGCTCGTTCAGGATAAGATTGCCGACATGGCCATCGCCCTCGAGGCCTCCCGCTGGATGGCCTTCCGGCTAGCGTATCTGAAGGACAAGGGAGCGAACGTGGCCAAGGAGACGTCGATTTGTAAATACCACAACATGGAAATGCTGAGGAGATCGGCCACGGCGGCCGTGGAGCTGCACGGCTCGTATGGGCTGAGCGACGAGTATCCGCTGGAGCGGTTGTACCGGGACTGCATGGCGCCGATCATTTATGGCGGTACGGCCCATGTCCACAAGCTGATAATTGGTCGGATCGAGACCGGGATCGACGCCGTTGTGCCGCGGTAATCGGAATCAATAAGACGGCAGGTTTGTTAGTGCGGGCACGATCCATCCTGCGATGTCCTGCCCATCCTGGACCGTGGGCCGCATTACCTTGAATTTGATAGAGGTTTTCCGAGATGGATATATTTGATGCGATCGTTGTAGGTGCCGGGCCGGCAGGTTGCGCTGCGGCTTATACAATGGCCAAGGCGGGCCTGAATGTTCTGGTTTTGGATCGCGGGCAATACGTCGGGGCCAAGAACATGTGGGGCGGCGCCTTTTTCGGGCCGGTGATGAATGAGCTCTTCCCGGGTTTCTGGAAGGAAGCCCCTGTCGAGCGGTTTCTGAGCCGCCACGTCATTTCCTTTATGACGAAGGAGGACTGCCTGTCCGTCGATTTTAAATCTTCACACGGTGATTTTGACGCCGCTCCCGGCTTTATTATCCTTCGCGCTCGATTCGACCGTTGGATGGGCGGCAAGGTGGAGGAGGCCGGGGCAATCATCGCCACGGGTCTCGAAGTTACCGATTTTATTTTTGAAGGCAACCAGATCAAGGGTGTCAAGGTTGGTGATGAGGATTTCCTGGCCAATGTTGTTGTTCTCGCGGACGGCGTCAACTCACTGCTGGCGACGAAAGCCAAGCTTCGCAGTGACTTCAAGGCCATTGACCTCAAGCAGGGTGTCAAGGAAGTCATTCGGTTGCCGCGGGAGGTGATCGAAGATCGTTTCGGTGTCACCGGGAACGAAGGGGTGGTGATGGAATTTGTGGGCTCCTGTACCCGCGGGCTTCCCGGCGGCGGGTTTATCTATACCAATAAGGACAGCCTTTCGGTCGGTGTCGTGGTGCAGCTGAATGCCCTCCTGAAGAACCAGGTGAAGGCCTCTGATCTCATTGATGAATTCAAAGAACATCCCGCCGTGCGTCCCCTGTGGCGCAACGGGGAGACACTGGAATATTCGGCCCACCTCATTCCTGTTTCCGGTATCGAGATGATGCCAAAGCTATACGCGGACGGTATCGTTGTAGCCGGTGATGCAGCAGCCATGGTGCTTGGGACAGGACTCATTTTGGAAGGGGCTAACTTTGCCATGGCTGCAGGGATCGCTGCAGGTGAAACTGTGATCCGGGCCAAAGAGAAGGGGGATTTCACGTCATCATCGCTGAGCAACTACGAGCAGCTGCTTAAAAGCCGTTTTGTTCTCAAGGATCTCGAAACCTTCCGCCGCGCCCCCCATTTTCTGGAAAATCCAAGGATCTATAATGCCTACCCGGAACTTGCCTGCGGTTTGATGAGGAATATCTTTCATAGCGACGGCAAGCCGCGGAAAAACACTTTTGAGACCTTATGGAAATCCATGCAAGGCAAAGTCAGCCTCTGGCAGATTGCTGCGGATGCCATGAAAGCGAGGAAGGCACTGTGAAAGTAGAAGAAAAATTAGCGTTGAACAAATTTGATATCGATCGGGAAGTCCACATTCGTGTGGATGAAGCGAAATGTAAGAGTTGTGATCTCAAACCCTGTATGTACGCCTGCCCTGCCGAGTGTTACACTATACGAGGCGAGGGAGGGCATTTGACCTTTTCCTATGAGGGGTGTCTGGAGTGCGGTAGCTGCCGGTTTTCATGCGATGAGGGCGCCATCGACTGGGTGAACCCCCGAGGAGGATTCGGTGTCTGTTATCAATACGGTTGAAGGAGGAAAAATGGAAATCATTGTATGCATCAAGCCGGTTCTCGATCCTGAACTTCCACCGGCCAAGTTTGCCGTTGACGGCAAGAAGAACGAAGTGATCCCGCCAGAAGGCATGCCTTTCGTCATGAGTCCCTATGACGCCCTGGCCGTTGAGGCCGCTTTGAAGATCAAGGAGGCCAAGGGCGGCAAGGTGACGGTCCTGACGTTGGGCACGAAGTTTACCGAAGACGTCATGCGAAAAGCGGTCGCCATGGGCGCCGATGAAGGTTTCATTCTCAATGATGCCGCGTTCGATGGTTCGGATAGTTTTGCCACGGCCTATATCCTGACACAGGCGGTGAAAAAGATCGGAACCTTTGATCTGATTCTCTGTGGACGGCAGGCGGCGGACTGGGATGCAGGCGTCGTCGGCTCGGCAATGGCAGAATACCTTGGGGTGTCTCTGGTTGTCCGTGCCAAGGCAATCGAGGTCTTGGACGGAAAACTGAAGGTAGAACGGATGATGACAAACGGATCGGAGGTTCTCGATGTTCCGCTTCCCGCCCTTGTGACGTTGAGCAGCGAGATGGGACAGGCCCGAATTCCCTCCGGCAGGGGGATCATTATCGCGGCCAGGAAACAGTTCTCCAAATGGGGCGCCGCCGATGTCAGTGCGGAAGCCGCAAAAACAGGACTGGCTGCCGCCCGTAATTCCCTCGTTAAACTCTTTATCCCTGCCTACCAGAGGACATGTGAAATGGTGACCGGAAAAGATCCGGCGGAAGCGGCCGCACTTTTGGCGGAAAAAATTCTGGCGATCAAACCTTAAGAGGAAAGATATATGGATAATAATAAGATAATACTCGTTGTCGGAGAAATGGAAAAAGGCAAGACGGCTTCCATCACACGGGAACTGCTCGGGGGAGCCCGAGCGCTTG
Source organism: Syntrophales bacterium (assembly GCA_041664405.1). GTDB lineage: Bacteria > Desulfobacterota > Syntrophia > Syntrophales > UBA8958 > UBA8958. The sequence goes on along the minus strand of JBAYKV010000010.1, from coordinate 20,018 downwards.
CGGATCAGACTGGCGGCGAAGTTGATTTGGTGCTCTTCGGCGAAGCGGCTGCATCCCTGGCAGCCGAAGGCATCGCCCTTGGGGCGGACAAAGTGCTGGTCGCCTCCAATGCCGGTTATGCCGAGTTCAACAGTGACGGTTACACAGCTTTTGTGTGTGACCAGTGTACCAAAATCAAACCCGCCCTCTGTCTTATGGGACAGACGGATCTGGGGCGCGACGTTGCTCCTCGCGTTGCCGCAAGACTTGGTGTAGCGCTAGCAATGGATTGCATCGCTGTTGACTTTGATGCCGAAAACGGACGGTTCCTGCAGACAAGGCCAGCTTTTGGGGGTAAGGCACTTTCCGTGATGGCTTCCACTACAGGCCTCCTTCAGATTAACACCATCCGCGCGAAGTCCATGGCGGCAGCAACACCGCAGGATGGTCGCACGGGCGAAACAATTGCCCTGGCTGACGCTCCCAGTGCCGGGGCGATAAAGGTGAAACTCATTGAAGCCAAGCGGATGGAAGCGGAGGGGGTCAAGCTTGAGGACGCCAAAATAATAGTGTCCGGAGGCGGAGGTCTCGGTGGTCCCGATGGATTCGCCATGATCAAGGAGCTGGCAGATCTGCTCGGAGGCGTCGTCGGCGCTACACGTGTTCCCGTGGACGAGAACTGGGTGCCCCTGAGTATGGAAATCGGACAGACAGGAAAGATGGTGAGTCCAGAACTGTACATCGCTATCGGCATTTCCGGCGCGGCCCAGCACATCACGGGCTGTATCAATTCGAAAAAAATCGTGACCATCAACAGGGATCCCGATGCGAATATGTTCAAAATATCGGATCTGGGACTCGTGGCGGATTACAAGGTCGTTGTCCCGGTCCTGATCGAGAAATTGAAGGCGATGGGTCAATAGGATTGAATCCAAGAATAGAGATAAAGGAGAGTGTATCATGAGTGAGGAGATATTAGCGCCGATGGCGGGCAAGGTTTTACAGGTCAACGTGAAAGTTGGCGACACGGTAGCCGAGGACGATGTGCTCCTGATGCTGGATGCCATGAAGATGGAAAATCCGATCCTCGCCACCATTGACGGAGTGGTCAAGGAAATCATGGTAAAGGCCAACGACGAAGTCGAACCGGATGCGGTGCTTGTGGTCTTGGAATAGCAGACAGACCTGCAAGAGGGAAAGATCCGGGATTGTTCTCCAAGCTAAGATTCCGTAAGCAGACACGAAATGGTGGTATGGCAGTTTCGGTACGTGATGTAAACGCAGTTCGGCTGCGGTAAGACTGAATTCGCAAATTATCAGAATTTAAGGAGGAGGAGCAAAATTATGGCAGAGAAAAAACGTTACGGCATGTTGGAGATGGACGAAGAACAGAAGAAACACTTTGATAAACTCGTCTTGAAAAAACAAATGTTGAAAATGGATCCTGAACTGAATGCGATGATCATGGGTGCAAGGAAGGGGATGCCCCCGATCATTGACATTCACACCCATCCCTATACCAAGACCGGCTGGCGGAGCCTGGGGAAATTTCGGGTCCATCTGGAGAAATACCTTTACGGCAAAAAGGATATCACACCTGAGCAAATTTCGGCTTCTCTGCCGACAGAAGAAGAGTGGGTGAAACCCTTCCAGGAACTCGGCGTCAAAGTCATGCCCTGCGCATGGGCGGCGAAAACGACGATGGGGGACGATCCTCTCTATGCTGATAATACCAATGACGAGATCGCGGCCATGCGGGACAAGTGGCCCGATACGGTCATCTCGGGCTGGGGCTCCGTCGATCCCTGGCAGGGCTATAAGGCGATTAAAGAGGCAGAACGCTGCTGCAAGGAACTTAAGCTCGTCGGGCTCAAATTCCAGCAGGTTGGTCAGGCCTTTAGTGTAAACGACAAGCAGTTCTATCCCCTCTGGGATGCCTGTCAGGAACTGGGCATGCCGATCCAGCTTCATACCGGCTTTACCGGGCTCGGCAGCGGTGCGCCGGGCGCCCTCGGAACGAAAGTCAAATACACCATGCAGCTCATCCCCGATATCGACGATATCTCCGCGGACTTTCCGAACCTGAAGATCATCATGCTGCACTGCTCCGACGGTAGAGACGAGGATGCCGTTCTGCTGTGTCGTCACAAGGGCAACATCTTCCGCGAGCTTTCGGGCATCTGGCCGAATTACCTGCCGGAGAACGCCCCCAAGACCGTCTATGAGGCGAACCGCCGTCAAAAGGACAAATACATGTTCGGCTCCGAGTTCAACCTCTTTCCTCTGGATGGGATCATCTACCAGCACATGCAGTTCGGTTGGCGGGAAGGCGTCCTCGAAAACATGTTCTGGAAAAATACCGTCCGCATTCTGGGACCGGAGTTGGAGCGGGCGGGTGTCAACCTGAAGCAGTGGAAAGTCGGCAATCTGGAAGAAGTATAATTGAGAATCAAGAGGGGGGCTGCAAAAGCCCCCCACAAAATGAAAAAGAGGGAAGCACATGAACGTCAAAGAATTAATAAAAGATCTGGAGCAAACCGAGAAAAAGATCCAGGCCGGCGGCGGCGAGAAAGCCACCGAAGATCAGCATAAGAAAGGGAGGCTGACTGCAAGGGAGAGGATCGATCTTTTCTTTGACAAGGGGACATTTGTTGAAACCAATATGTATTCTCAGCACCAGTGCCATGATTTTGGAATGGAAAAGAAGCGCCCGTACGGAGACGGGGTCATCACCGGATACGGGGCCGTCAACGGTAGAACGGTTTTTGTTTACGCCATGGATTTCACGGTACTGGGCGGAAGCATTGGTTTGAGTAATGCCTCAAAGATCGCGCAGGCCCAGAAGCTGGCGGCAAAAACCCGAGTGCCGATGATCGGCTTGGTAGATACCTCCGGAGCAAGAATTCAGGAAGGGAGCGGGACATACAGCCTTCTTTTCTATGAGCATGTCCGGAGTTCCGGCCTTGTTCCACAGATATCCTGCATCCTGGGGACATGTGCTGGCGGTGGCTGTTATTCTCCGGCCCTGACTGATTTTATTTTCATGGTTGATAAAACGAGCGAGATGTACATCACCGGGCCTCGGGTCATCAAGGAAGTCTGCCACGAAGATATCTCGGGCTATGAGCTTGGCGGCCCGAAGGTGCACAGCCAGATATCGGGTGTCGCCGATTTTGTGTCAAAGAGTGAGCAGGCATGCCTTGACGATGTCAAGAAGCTTCTCAGCTTTCTACCCTCAAGCTGCGATGAGAAGCCGCCTATCGTCGAGACTGGCGATGATCCTAACAGGATTTGCGAAGATCTCGCAACGATCGTTCCCGATTCGACGCGGGCGCCCTTTGATATGAAACGTGTCATCCGTTCGATCGCTGATCAAGGCGATTTCTTTGAAGTTAAACCCCGGTTTGCCCGTAATATGATTACCGGATTCTTGCGCATCGGCGGTTATCCCATCGGTGTCGTGGCAAATCAATCCATGGTCATGGCCGGCGCCATAGACAGTGACGCCTCGGACAAGGCGGGGCGGTTTTATCGGTTCTGCGATTGTTTCAATATCCCCATCCTGACAATGGCTGATGTTCCCGGCTACCTGCCCGGGGTGAAGGAAGAGTATAAAGGAATTATCCGGCATGGTGCGAAGATGCTGTACGGATATATCGAGGCGGAAGTTCCCAAGCTGCTCGTCGTTGTCAGGAAAGCATATGGCGGCTCTTGGGCGGCCATGGGATCCAAAACGATGGGGGCTGATTTTTCCTATGCATGGCCCACTGCCGAGATGGCCATTATGGGCGCCGAAGGCGCCGTCGAGATTTTATACCGGAAGGAACTGGAGGCCGCAGAAGACAGAGGGGCGGCCAAGCAGGAGAAAATTGAGGAGTATCGAAAAAAATTCAATTCCCCCTATCTCTACGGCGGCAAGATGGTTATCGATTTTCTCATCAGACCCCAGGATACGAGAGCGCATCTTTACCGGGCGCTGAAGTTGCTCTGGGATAAGCCACAGGAGAAGATTCCCAGAAAGCATGGAAATGTTCCCCTGTAGTGAAACTACCTAACATAAGGAGAGTACGCAATGATAAAAGGAATAGATCACATTGGAATTGCAGTGCAGAACCTCGACGATACGCTGAATTTTATGAAGGATGCATTCGGCGCTGAGGAAGTGAAACGGATCGACTATCCTCAGTTGCAGCAGGTATCTTCCTCCGTGAAAATCAAAGATACTACATTCGAGTTGATGCAGCCCACCGGACCGGATGGCGCCATTGCACAGTTCATGAAGAACGCTCCCAACGGCGGTTATCATCATATCTCGGTTCTTTGCGATGACCTCGAGAAGCTGGTTGCGGAACTGGAAGGGAAGGGACTCAAAATTATCGGCAAAATGTACGATGGTCCCGATCGTGTGGCCTTCATTCACCCCAAGAGCGGCAAGGGTCTGCTGATTGAATTGACGGATACGGGGACTTACGGGAAGAAGTAAAATAATTCTATGCCGACAACAGTGATCTAAAAAGAGGAGATGGACATATGAAATTAAAAGACAAAGCAGCGATCGTAACAGGTGCGGGACAGGGGATCGGGCGGGCTATTGCCCTTGAACTGGCCGGCGAGGGGGCTAAGGTTTGCGTGGCCGATTTGAATCCCGAAACGGCAAAAAAAACAGCCGGAGAGATCAAGGCGATGGGCCTGGAAGCCATTGCCGTTACGGTTGATATAACGGATCTGTCCCAGTGCGAAAAAATGGTGAAAGATGCGGTTGCCGCATTCGGCAGCGTTGATATCATCGTAAACAATGTGGGTTGGGACAAGATGGAGCCTTTTATCAAAAGCGAGCCTGCTACCTGGGACAAGGTGATTGCCATCAATTTGAAGGGGCCGATCAACTGCTTCAAGGCGGTTCTTCCCGTAATGATCGAACGCAAGTACGGAAGGATTGTCAGCATCGCATCCGATGCCGGGCGCGTGGGGTCAAGCGGTGAGGCTGTATATTCCGGTGCTAAAGGAGGAATCATTGCCTTTTCGAAGACTGTGGCGCGGGAAGTGGCACGTTATAGCATTACGGTTAATTGCGTGTCTCCGGGACCGACCGACACCCCGCTATTTGCCGCCGTTGCCGGCGACAATCCAGCCATTGCCGAGGGGCTAAAGAAAGCTATACCATTGCGACGCCTGGCCCAACCTGAGGACATTGCCGGAGCCGTGGCCTTTTTCGCTTCCGACAAGGCAAGCTACGTTACCGGGCAGGTTCTGAGCGTGAGCGGTGGTCTTAATATGGTTTAAAAGGCTAGGTGGAAAGGCTAAAATGAGAACAGGGAAGGAGAGTGATTATGGATTTTGAATTTAATGAGGAACAACTTGCTCTGCGCGATATGGTCAGAAAATTTACGGAGAAGGAAGTGGCTCCCTATTATACGAAATGGGACCGGGAAAAGAAATATCCAAAGCATATCAACAAAAAGATAGGCGATTTAGGCCTCATCGGAATGACCATTCCTCCTGAGAAGGGCGGGATGGGCGCCTCGTATGTAACGGAGGGCATGGTCTGCGAGGAAGTATCGCGGGGAGATTGCAGCTTGACCATGTCAACCTTTGTGGTGGGACATCTCGATGCGGAGATCCTTGCCCAGGGAAGCGAGAAATTAAGAAAAGAGTTTCTCCTTCCTTTCATCGCCGGGGATAAGATTCCTGCTTTTGCCATCACGGAGCCCGGATCGGGAACGGATGCCGTGGCCATGAAAGCGTCGGCGGTCAAAAAAGGGGGCAAATATATTCTGAACGGTGAAAAGGCCGGCATCACGGCCATGATGGATGCGGATTTTGCCATCGTATTTGCAAAGACGGACCCTGCTGCAGGCGCCAGAGGCATCAGTTGCTTCGTGGTGCCGACGGATTACCCCGGCGTAACACTGCAATCGTATGAGGACATGGGCGTACGATCCGTTGCCAGGGGATCCATCTTCATGGATGACGTCGCGATCCCTGAAGATTATTTAATCGGCAAGGAAGGAACAGGGTTTGTCATGGGCATGCAGGGATTCGATATCAGCCGTATTCTTCTTGCCCTGGAAGCGATTGCGGCCGCCATGGTTTCCCTTGAAGAAACAATCGAATATGCGAAGCAGCGTACTACCTTCGGCAGGCCCATCGCCACCTTCGAAGGTGTTTCTTTCCCCATTATAGAACATATCAGCATGCTCGAAGCTGTGCGCCTTCTCTGTTACCAGGGACTCTGGTTGAGAGACCAGGGAAAATCAAGCACCAAGGTTGCCGGAATGGTGAAATGGATGGCGCCGAGGTTTTCCACCAACGCCATCCGGGACTGTCTCGTTCTGCACGGTCATCCCGGGTACACGAATGAGTTTCCACTGGAACAGAGGTTACGCGATGTTCTGGCCATTGAAATCGCCGACGGGACCTCTCAGGTCTCGAAACTGGTGGCTCTACGGGAGATCTTTGGCAGAGACTATCTTCCCTATCTCTACAAAAACAAATAGATATTCAGGGAAGTATGAAAAGCCGTTTTAGGGCGTGCATTATGTGAAAAGGAAGGAGGTGGTCGGAGCAGTCGGAGCGGACATGTGTGGTTGACCGTTCATTGCTTCATGGGGAGGAGTGAATCCATACCGATCGTTTATCGAAAAAAAGGAGGAGAGTAATGGGAAAAGCAGTAGATTATTCGATTTTAAAAGAGATCTGGGAAAAGGATTATACAATTACGAGCCAGCTTTTCCGTAACTTGCAGAAGTGGCCGGATAAACCTGCGATTATCGATCCATTAACGAATAAAACCTTAACATACAGACAGTGGGATGAAGAAGCAAATCAGTTTGCCCACGCCCTTCTCGATGCAGGTCTTACGACGTTTGATTCCCTCATGGGCGATCTTTACAACTGCTATGAATGGTTTATTCTGTATATGGGCGCTGCCAAGGCAAGATGCGTATTTGCGTCCCAGAATTTCATGCTCCCCGAAGGGCAGGTCTCAAAACTCATGGATGATAGTGAAACCAAGGTTTTTGTCTATGATGTTGCCCTGAAGAATATGGTGTTGAAGGCCATTGAGTCGTGCAAGATCAAACCGAAGGTCTGCGTGATGGTCGGCGTGGGTGATGTTCCGGCGGGACATGTGAGTTATGCGAAGTTTATCGAGGGGAAACCCAAGACGGCTCCGCCGACGGAAAAGGATGTCAAGATGTTTGATCCAGTCCTTCTTCTTTACACGTCCGGTACGACGGGGTTGCCCAAGGGATTTTATTTGAGTCACGCCTGTATCTTTTTTGACTGCATGATGAATGCCGGATTGCACAAGATTGACAATCAGTGCGTCAGCTTGGCTACGAATCCGCTTTTCCACCGGGGCGGAAACACAACAGGTCCTATTCCCATGCTCCATTGCGGGGGCTCCGTCGTAATCATGAAGGCGTTCGATGAAAATCTGGCTATGGACTACATCCAGAAATACAAGGTGTCGCACATGGTCAGCGCCCCCGTGATCTACGAGCGGATGTGTCAGACCCAGGAGAAGCAGCCGCGCGATGTGAGCAGTCTCCGGGCTCTGATTTCCATGGGCTCCCCGCTCGATCAGGACTCCTGCCTGCGATGCATGAAGATACTCTGCCCCGGTGTTTACAACGGCTACGGAACGGCGGACCAGCATTGGGTAACCATGCTGAAACCCTGGGATTTGCCGGAAATGGCGGGTACCATCGGCCTGCCCATCACGGAAGACACGATCAAACTCATCCGTATCGATCTTGGACGGAGAGGCGATCCGAACAATCCGGCTGACGATTGTCCAAAGGACGGAGTGACGGAAGGAGAAATCGCCCTCCGTACGATGCATGGCTGCTTCGGATACCTCAATAGACCCGAGGATATGGCAAAAGGATTCCCCTATAGGGGATGGCAGCTTCCCGGTGACACAGCCTCCTGGGATTCGAGAGGGTTTATCACCATCCGCGGCCGCATGGACGATATGATCATCACCGGTGCCGAAAATGTTCACCCCGTCGTGGTGGAGGACGCCCTGAAAGACCATCCCGGCATCATCGATACCTTTGTGACGGGTGCCCCGAGCAAGCAATGGGGCCAATCGATTGTAGCCTATGTTGCCCTGAAGGACACATCGATTACAGAAAAGGATCTCGAAGAGTACTGCAAAAACCACCCGCGGCTGGCGAGGTACCAGCGGCCGAAGTACTACAAATTTGTTGACGTGAAGGAATTGCCTTTCAACCCCGCCGGAAAGAAGATGCATTACATAATCAAGGAGCGGGCGAAGAAAGACTTCCCAAACTTAGCATAGCGTATTCTGACGGATTCAGCAAGGATGAGTAACGTCCCGGGAAGCGATCCCGGGACGTTACATTCCAAGCAAATCAGTAACCCTAAGGAGTGAGCGTCATGACAATCGAAAGCAATGTCACGAAAGAACAGATAGACTATTATGCGGGTCTTGGTTTCTGGGACAAGTGGACGTTTTGTGATTATGTTAAACGCTGGGCTGCTGCTTTTCCGAACAAGGAAGCGCTGATTGATCCGAAGAAGAGGCTGACCTGGTCTCAATACGGGATCATGATGGACCGTATGGCTCTGAATTTTCTTGAACTGGGTATCAAACAGGGTGATTTAGTGGTAACCCAGATTCCAAATTGTGTCGAGGCTATCATCACGGAATTGGCGCTGGCTCGCATCGGCGCCTGCGTCGTTCCACTGGCCATGCAATGGCGGGAACACGAGCTGAATTATGTCCTCGGTCAGACGGAAACGCCTGCTGTGATTGTAGCAAAGGAATATGCAGGTTTTAATTACGTTAACATCATGAAAGGACTCCAGCCTAAACACAAAAAGCTTAAAAATATCATCGTTCTTGGAGAGGATGTTCCTGAAGGCGCCGTCTCATACGGGAAATTATGGGAAAACAAACTCGAAGAAAAATACGCCGGAGATTATCTCGACAAGAATTTTAAAATTGATGCCAATGACGTCCTGACCATGTGCTACACCTCCGGGACAGAAGCGGATCCGAAGGGTTGTCCGCGGACCCACGATCACTGGAAGGCTTTTGAACGATCCGCCTTTCTGCATCACCTGACGGAAAATGTCCACGACAAAGTCGTGATGGCCCTTCCCTGGATCAACCTTTTCGGCCAGAGCGTCGGCGTTCTTTCCATGGTTATGGTAGGTGGTACACTGATTTTGCTCGATGGATTTAATCCTGCCGCTATGGCGCAGACGATTTCAAGGGAGAAAGCGACGCTCTATGCAGGCGTTCCGGCTATGCATATCGCACTGCTTAATTATCCCGAACTAGACAAATATGATCTAAGTTCGCTGCGGGTCGTGGCCAGTGGTGGCGCCCCCTGTCCGACAGCCGTCATCAAACAGATGATGACGAAATTTGGATGCCTGGTCTGGAACGGTTTCGGCTCCAACGAAGGTCATCTCAACGTCACCGAAGTAGGACTTGCGCCGGAACTGGTGTCAACCACGATCGGTACGCCGCAGCTCTACAGCCAGACGAAGATCGTGGACGAAAATAACAATGCGCTGGGCGTAGGCAAGGTCGGCGAATTCTGCCAGCGGGCGCCGTTTATCATCGCAGGCTATTACAAAAGGCCTGATCTCAATAAACAGAAATGGGACAAAGACGGTTTTTACCATAGCGGTGATGCTTGCTATCTCGATGAAGACGGGTTCTATCATTTTTCAACCCGCCTTAAGGACATCATCATTCGCGGCGGTATGAACATCAGCGCCGAGGAAGTGGAGTTCATTCTATACAAGAATCCCAAGGTACAGAACGTGGCGGTGGTCGGGATGCCCGATGTGAGACTTGGAGAGAAATGTTGTGCATATATGGAACTGAAGCCGGGCGAAGCGATAACAATCGAAGAAGTTCAGGCTTTCATGGAGAAGGAAGGCGTGGCCAAATATAAATGGCCCGAGCGGATCGAAGCCATCGGTCAGCTTCCGAGAACGCCGACAGGAAAGGTTCTCAAGTACGTTCTGAGAGAAGATATAGCAAAGAAAATGGCATAGAATTAATCGAAGTATGTTCAGTAATACTTTAGAGTATGGGCGGGTGTAAAACCCGCTCATGCTCTAAACAGAAAACGGAATATTATCTCGATAACGAGTATTATAGATAACTTTTAATGACTTAAGTAGTATGATCGGGAAGAGACCTCTTGATCGGGTCATTCTTTTGCCGAGGAGGTGTTAAGGACTATGGAATTCAAATACGATATGAAGGACCTGAAATTCATTTTGAAGGAATGGTTGCCTTCTCAAGAAGTTTTGGAATGTGATCGCTTTAAGGAAAACTTTAGTGTGGATGATATCGATATGCTGCTGAACGAAGCCTATAAAGTGGCCTGTGAAATTGTAAGCCCGATCAATGCAAAAGGGGATGAAGTTGGCGCAAAGTTCACTGATGGCCAAGTTATTCCCGCACCGGGATATAGGGAAGCTTATCGTTTTATTCAGCAAAACGGTTGGGGCTCAAGCAGCGAATGTGTCGAGTTGGAAGGAGGCATGCCGTTAATCATCTATAAGGTCGTTCATGAGATGAACACATGCGCTTGTCCGGCGCTGACGTCCTACATCAAATTGACGAGCGGGGCGGCCAATCTCATCATCCGCTTTGGCAGTGAAGAGGATAGGACCCGGTTTCTACCGAAAATGCTCAGCGGTGATTGGCAAGGGACCATGTGCATCACGGAACCGAGTGCGGGTTCGGATGTGGGGGATGCAATAACCAAGGCCATTCCCACGGATGATCCGGTTATATATAAAATCAAGGGTACGAAGATGTTTATCACGGGCGGCGATTCTGGCATATCCGAAAATACCATTCATATGGTTTTGGCGCGGCCCGAAGGGGGATCGCCGGGATCGCCGGGATTGGGGCTTTATATCGTTCCACGGATTTGGGTTAAGGGGGACGGGAGTCTGGGCGAAGCAAATGACGTGGCCACTGTGGGGATTGAGCATAAAATGGGTCTTAAGGCGCAGGCCACAGCCCTTCTTAGTTTCGGTGAAAACGACGAGTGTTACGGCATCAGAGTGGGGGCGCCACCCGATAAGGACGGTGCTTCCAAAGGCCTCGCCATGATGTTTCACATGATGAATGAGTCGAGGATCGGAACGGGACATAACGCGAATTGCCAGGCGACGGCGGCCTATTTTTACGCAGCCCAGTACGCTGTTGAGCGTATTCAGGGACGTCCCTTTGGCGTTAAGAACGCCGAGCGCGTACCGATCGTCAAGCACGAAGACGTGCGGAGAATGCTGTTAGATTTAAAAGCCCAAACGGAGGGCATCCGGGCTATGATCTTCAAGGGCTTTTACTACCTCGATATCCACAGTAACTCGCAGAATGTTGAAAGGTCGAGGATATGCGGCGAACTGGCCGAGATCATCACGCCCTTGGTGAAATGCTACGGAAGCGAGGCGAGTTTAAATCTCATCGCGGAAGCAATACAGATCTTCGGCGGAGTGGGATACACGAGCGAATATCCGGTTGAGCAGTATCTGCGGGATTCAAAAATTTTGACCATTTGGGAAGGTACGTCGTTCATGCACGGCAACGATCTGGTCGGACGGAAAATGAGGATGAAAGACGGAAAACCTTTTGCCCTGTGGATGTCCACCATTAAAGAATTCATTGAAACGAATCAGAATGAGCCGGACTTTCAGAAAGAAATGAAAAGCTTGAAGAAAGGCTACGATTGCCTCGAAGAAGTAAGAAGCATCTATGACTCCTGGTACTCGAATTTCAAAGAAAAGAGGAAGCTGATACCACTTTACGCCATAAAGGCATTGTTCATCTGCGCACAGGTACAGGTTGCAGAATGTTTGATGGAACAAGCCTTAATCGCGATGCGGAAGCTCAAGGAGCTTCCTGAAAATCACTATGATCGGACATTTTATGAAGGTAAAATCGCCTCCGCGCGATATTACGCCGGACAGATCTTGCCGCAGGCCTACATGAATACGGATATTATCAAGAATGCAGATGAGATCGTTCTGGAATGTCCCGAAGCGGCGCTCATAATCAGTTGATATAAAGTATCACCATTTAATGCGGATGCGTATAAAATAACTAAAAAGAATTTCAGGAGGTGAAAGGTGGAAATCAAGAAAATTATGGTCGTTGGGTCGGGCACCATGGGAGCTGGCATCGTTCAGGTCGCCGCGCAGGCGGGATACAGTGTAGTAATGAAACTGCACAGGAACATGGAGCGCGGCATTGCAATGATCAACAAGAGTCTGGACGGGCAGATCAAGAGGGAGAAGATGACGGCCGACGACAAAGCCACGATTTTGTCAAGGATCAAGTTAACCACAGATTGGGAGGAAGCAAGGGATGTTGATTTTGTCATCGAATCCATTGCCGAAGATTATGAGCCCAAAAAAACGGCTTTTGAGAAGTTAGACGAAATATGCCGCCCGGATGCTATTTTCGCCACCAACACTTCATCAATTGCGATCACGAGACTGGCAACAACTGTCAAACGGCCTGATAAATTTGTGGGGATGCATTTTTTCAATCCCGTTCCGGCCATGAGACTGGTGGAAATCATCAAAGGCCTTAAGACGTCGCTTGATACCCTTGAAGTCTCGGAGCAACTGGTTAAATCCATGAAAAAAGAGACCGTGAGGGTAAAGGATGTCCCCGGATTTCTTGTCAACCGGATAAACCAGGCCTTTAGAAACGAGGCCTATCGTTGCCTCAGTGAAGGTGTTGCCAGCATTGAAGATATTGATAAGGCGGCCAAACTGGCTCTTAATCACCCCATGGGACCATTCGAAGTGGCGGATCTGGTTGGTCTTGATATCGGTCTTAACGTTCTCAGGGGCTTATACGAAAGCTACAGGGATCCGAAGTGGTGGCCGGCCATGAATCTGGAACAGCTCGCTGAGAGTGGTGATCTGGGACGGAAAACAGGAAAAGGATGGTACGATTATTCTTCGGGAGAGAAGAAGCCCCGCACCGATGTCAAATTTTAACTCATATAGGGAAAGATGATGAATTACAAAACGATTATTCTTGAAAAAATAATCGAGACGAAGTTGGGGATGATCACCCTGAATCGTCCGGAAGTCAGGAATGCCATCAACCCCGCGATGAGAGATGAATTGTCCCAGGCTGTGGGTGAAATGGAAATGGATGACGATGTCAGGGCGATCATTATAACCGGGGGACCGAAAGTTTTCGCTGCCGGGGCTGATATCACTGCCATGGTGGAGAAGACAGCGGTAGAACAATTCAGCAGGTCATCACTATGGGATTTGGCGTTCAAGATGGAACAGTCGAGAAAACCGATCATCGCCGCCATAGCTGGATTCTGTCTAGGCGGAGGCTGTGAACTGGCGATGGCTTGCGATATCCGCATTGCCGCCGAAAGCGCAAAATTCGGGCTGGCAGAGATCAATGTAGGCATTATACCCGGCGGTGGAGGGACAGCAAGACTTACAAGGCTGGTGGGACTTGGAAAGGCTAAGGAAATGGTACTGACGGGCAAGATGATCGGTAGTGACGAAGCCTATCGGATCAATCTTATCAATCAGGTTGTCCCGGACGAGCGGTTAATGGAAACGGTGATGGAGATGGCCGGGATGATGACAAAACACAGCCCCGTAGCCATAGGCCTGGCAAAGTATGCCGTTCAAAATGCAGCCGATGCGGACCTGCACACGGCTCGCTCCATTGAGAATGCCTGTTTTTCGTTGGCCTTTGCCAGTGAAGATAAAACAGAGGGAATGAAAGCATTTCTGGAAAAGAGAAAACCCGTTTATAAGGGCAAATAGGTTTATCAATTATCAACTAGGAGGATATACATGAGTAAAGTTGGAATTATAGGAGTTGGGCAAAGTAAATTTGTTCGTGCCTATCCGGGATCCGTTCGGGAACTGGTTTTCGAGGGTTTTAAGGAAGCCATGGGGGATGCGAATGTCACGACAAAAGATATCGACGCGACCATCGTTTGTTCTGCGCCGGAATATGACAAGCAGAGGTCGCCTTCGGGTGTTTTTGCGGAATACTTGGGATTGAATCCGCAACCTACTTTTTACGTGGAGTCGCTTTGCTCGTCGAGCACAACCGGTATTCGTCTGGCGTATTCCCTTGTAAAAGCGGGTCTCCATGACATGGTTATGGTTCTCGGTTTTCAGAAGATGTCGGAAATCAGCGCCGCCGAGTCGCAGGAGCGAATGGGGCGTGGTGCCGACATCCAGTGGGAAGCGCCTTTCGGTACGATGATGCCCGCTTATTATGCCATGTTTGCACAAGGGCATATGGCTAAGTACGGGACAACCTTGGATGATTTGGCCCTCGTGAGGATTAAGTCTTCCACGTACGGCGTTTTCAACGACAGGGCCATGAATCGCAAAGCGCTCGCTATGGCTGATATGGCAGCCCCGGCCACCATGGCCGGTGTCCTTTCGTCCCCTTTGAGGGTGGCAGATTGCTGCAATAACGCGGACGGGAGTTCCTGCATTATCGTGGCGAGTGAGGAAAAAGCGAAGGCCTTCAGCAAAAAGCCGGTTTGGATCAAAGGTCTAGGCTCCGCCTCGGCGTCGGTCAACATGGCCGGTCGCGACTCATTTTATAGTCTCCCAGCAGCAGCGGAGGCGGGAAGGCAGGCCTACAAAATGGCCGGTATGAAGCCGGAAAACATTAATGTGGCCGAAGTGCATGATTGTTTTACAATTGCCGAAATCCTTGCTTACGAAGCTCTCGCTTTTGCAAAACCGGGTGAAGGGCCTGCCCTGATCCGTGCCAAGGAGACATACAAGGAAGGTCGAATACCGGTGAATGTGGATGGCGGCCTGCTTTCCAAGGGCCATCCCGTTGGTGCAACGGGCGGTTCTCAAGTGAGGACGATTGTCCTGCAGTTAAGGGGAGAGGCGGGAGACATGCAGGTCAAGGATCCGGCCATCGGTCTGGTCCACAATGTCGGTGGTGTCGGACTCTATGCTAATGTCATGATCTTAGGGAGAGAATAATATGTCAAAGAAAGAGATGGATAATCGATTCAGTAAATTCGGTACAGTCAGCTTCACGGCCGTGACTCATGTTAACGATTTTATCAGCTATCTGGAGCAGGGTAAATTGATGGGAACCAAATGCAAGAAGTGCGGCTTGAAATTCTTTCCGCCCAGAGCCGACTGCTTCAAGTCACTTGATAGCGATATGGAGTGGTTCGAGGTGAATGGAACGGGAAAGCTGCTCAGCTTCAGCACTCTCACGTTTGCGCCGACA
Source organism: Syntrophales bacterium (assembly GCA_041664405.1). Classification (GTDB taxonomy): domain Bacteria; phylum Desulfobacterota; class Syntrophia; order Syntrophales; family UBA8958; genus UBA8958. Next base: position 4,768 of record JBAYKV010000010.1, on the reverse strand, counting down.
GGCTTCACCCAGGATCTTCCCTATACAATCGCTGTACTTGATTACGGCGATTACAAGGTATTCGGCAGGGTGGATTCCTCAGTACCCGTGCAAGAACTTTCTGTGGGGATACCGATGAAAGCGACCGTGCACCCACTGCCGAACGACCAAATCAACTACGTTTTTCAGAAGGCCTGATGTCTCCGTCTGAAATCCGGTATTTGGAAAGCTGAAAATATTACAAGCTCTGTGAGCACTGGAGCGATGTCAAATGAACTACCCCGCAGCAAGCTGCGGGGGTATCCAAAACGGCAAGGAACGAAGCAAGCTTCGGGGAATATGCCCCGGAGGGATTTAATTGAAAAGGAGAGATGTATCGATGAATTTTGCATTATCTGAAGAACTTGAGATGTTGCGGGGAATGGTCAGAGATTTTGCGGCTGAGAAAATTGCGCCGTATGCGGATAAATGGGATGAAGAGCACTACTTCCCTTATGAAGAAGTGGTGAAGCCTATGGGGGAGTTAGGATTCTTCGGCACCGTGATCCCGGAGGAATATGGTGGAAATAACATGGGATGGCTGGCGGCGATGATCCTTACGGAGGAGATTGCCCGAGGATCCAGCTCTCTCAGAGTGCAGATTAACATGCAGACTCTGGGTTGCGCATTCACCATCTTCCGTTACGGTACGGAAGCGGCGAAGAAAAAGTATATCCAGAAACTGGTGAGCGCCGAATACATGGGTGGTTTCGCGATTACGGAATTCAACGCGGGATCGGACGTCATGTCCATGAAATCGACGGCGGAAGACAAAGGGGATCACTGGCTGCTTAACGGCTCCAAAACCTGGATTTCCAATGCCAGCGTAGCCGACTCAATCATCTACTATGCCTATACGGACCGTTCCAAGGGGAGCAAGGGCCTTTCCGCTTTTGTCCTTGAACCGAAGAATTTCAATGGCGTCAGGACTACCGACTTGGACAAGCTCGGCAGCCGCTCCTCACCGACCGGAGAGATTTACCTCGATGGCACCAAGATTCCGAAGGAGAACATCCTGGGAAATCCTGGCGATGGTGCGAAGATTGTCTTCGGCTCCCTCAATCAAACCCGTCTTTCAGCAGCGGCGGGAGGGGTTGGCCTATCGCAGGCCTGCCTTGATAGCGTGCTCAAATACGCTAATGAACGTGAACAGTTCGGCAAACCAATCGGTCAATACCAGATGATACAGGATATGATCGCTCAGATGGTATGTGAAATTGAAGCAGCAAGACTTGTAGTATATAAAGCTGCCTGGCAGAAAGACCAGGGCGACCTGAATAATACCCTGGAAGTGGCGCAGGCCAAGTATCTGGCGGGAGAACTGGCAACTAAGTGCACCAATTATGCTATGCGTATTCTGGGAGCCTATGGCTACTCGACGGAATATCCCGTTGCGCGTTATTACCGCGATGCTCCCACCTATTCCATGGTGGAAGGATCGGCCAATGTCTGCAAATTTGTCATAGCTTTGGATCAACTGGGAGCGAAGAAGGCTAAAAAGTAGGTCAATCGCGCGAGGCGTGCGGTTAAACCGTTACAAGGAGTGAGTAAAGCAATGAAACAATATTTTGAAAAGATGGATAACTTGGGCAAGCCCTTAAAGCCTGCCTTCATAGAAATGATGAAAGACAACGTCACCCGGGTTAATGAGATCATGGGCGAAATCGACCGTGAAAATGACCGGATAAAGAACTTCGGCGTTTCCACGGAAGATTTACACAAGCGCGGAGAGATGACCGTCTGGGAGAGAATCGAATACTTGGTAGATCCGGGAACGTTTACCCCCCTGCATACCATCTATGATCCCGACAGTGAAGAATCCGGACAGACGAATGTTGTTGACGGTCTGGCTAGGATTAATGGCAAATGGTGCGTCCTCATTGGTTTCAACAACAAATGGATTGCTGGCGCCTGGATTGCCGGGCAGGCAGACAATAATCTGCGGGTCACCGATATGGCCAAGATCCTCCACCTGCCTCTGGTCTGGCTGGTCAACTGCTCCGGCGTTAAGCTTCCCGAACAGGAGAAGGTGTACGCGAACCGTCGCGGCCAGGGGACCTGCTTCTACCGCCATGCAGAGCTTGAGCAGGATGGCGTGCCCGTGATTGCGGGAATTTACGGCACCAACCCTGCGGGTGGAGGTTATCAGGGCATAAGCCCGACGATTTTGCTGGCCCATAAGAAATGTAATATTGCGGTGGGTGGCGGCGGCATAGTGAGCGGCATGAGTCCGAAGGGCTCCTTCGATGCTGAAGGCGCTGAAACGCTGATCGAAGCAACCCGGCATTTCAAAGCCGTTCCTCCGGGAAGCGTCAGTGTCCATCATGACAGCACCGGCTTTTTCAAGGTCGTCTATGAGTCGGAGACGGATGTTCTTGATGGTATCAAAGAGTGGATGAACTACCTGCCGGCTTACAACCCGAAGTTTTTCCGCGTGGCCGAGCCTGCGGAACCGAAATTATCTCCGTCGGATCTGGAATCGATTATTCCTGTGAATACAAGGGCAGTCTATTCCTTCGATGAGGTACTGGCGCGGCTAATAGACAATTCTGAGCATATGGAATTCCGCCCCGGCTATGGTCCGGAGATGTACTGCGGTCTGGTGAAGGTCGACGGATTTCTTGTTGGCGTCATCGGCAACCGGCAGGGACTGATTCGCAACTATCCGGAGTACACGAACGAGTACCATGCGGTCGGCGGAAAGCTTTATCGTCAGGGACTGATAAAGATGAATGAATTTGTCACCCAGTGCGCGCGCGACCGTGTGCCGATGATCTGGTTCCAGGATACATCGGGAATCGACGTGGGAGATATTGCCGAAAAAGCCGAGCTCCTTGGGCTTGGGCAGGCACTCAATTATTCCATCGAGTCAACCGAACTTCCCATGATGCTTGTCGTGGTCCGTAAGGGGACGGCGGCGGCTCATTATGTCCTGGGAGGCCCGACGGCTAACAATAACAATGCCTTTACCCTGGGGACGCCGGCGACGGAAATCAACGTCATGCACGGTGAGACGGCGGCGGCGGCTAGTTACGCACGTCGGCTCGTGAAGGAAAAGGATGCCGGCAGGCCTCTCGACGGCACCATCAAGAAAATGAATGAACTCGTAAAGCATTACGAGGACACATCAAGGCCATTCTACTGCGCTAAGAAAGGCTTCGTTGATGAGGTGGTGCGCTACGAGGACATTCGGAAATACATGGTTGCCTTTGCTAACGCCGCATACCAGAACCCGAAGTCCATTTGCCCCCAACATCAAATGATTTTACCGCGGCTGATTCGATCACAGATTGTGAAGGGACTTGAAAGGCCACCAAAATAAAAGAAATAGCTATTGTTCCGGCAATGAAATTGCACGAGAATTTTACCTACCTCCCATAGATTTTATTTGGATTGTATCTTCTAATGCCGGAGCGATAGCTATAGTTGACACTGTGGTTCCTGACACGAACAGCTACAATGCTGTCGAGAAGGGGGTTAAAGGTACTGACGCTCCTACCTCCAGTCAGTTTCTTTAACCCCCCTTACATGGAAAAGGTGGGAGATATTATTTTAAAAAAAGAACTACATGGAACTACCTAAGTGGGGCGGTATCTCTGGATTCGGCTCCACTACTCCTGGGACTGGAGAAGCCATATCTCCAGTCCCTTTACATATAAAAATCGAAGATAGCTGCAAAGGTGTTGTCTTCGAATTGAGAGACCGGGTGCACCATCCCGGTCCCTCCCTCCATCTTGTGTTGTCGGGTGTTAGGCTGAATCTACAAGGCAAGTGCCTGATGCATGACACCGCCAGCTGCTGCCGGGTGCCGGAGCAGCGTGACAGTACCCTGTAATCTGAGTGGTATGAGTATATCGGGCGGACTATGCAAGTCCTGTAAGGCGGAGCTCCTTCTGAGGAATGGAGACATATCCCTCGGCAGCAGACGGTCGTTACGGTCAGGCAGTCTTCTGCTGGCTCGGCGAATCCACAGGACGCCGGATGTTTTCGATATTGATGCTGTTATCATATCATGATGCGAGGAAAGAGACCATTTCCGGAAACTATCCGTCTTGCCGAAGAATTGCAGATTCCCATCCTTGTCACAAAGTATATTTTCTTTGAAAAAGTGGGAAGATCATATGTTAAAGTTATTATATGCTGTCTTGAAAGGACCATCGACAAACATGCTTTCTAATGAAACCGTTATCTATGAAAACTACTTTCCTGTTGAAGGAGGCACTTATAATAATGCCGGATATGCATCAAGCCAGATCAAGGCCTTGCTCAAACACATGAAACTCTCCAAGGAGGTCTTCCGCAGAGCTGCGTTAGTTACCTATGAGTCGGAAATCAATATCGCCTCCTACGCCAACCACGGCAAGATCTTCCTCCGCGTTACCAACGATCACGTCATGATCGAAGCCATAGATGAAGGACCGGGTATTGTTGATATAAAACTTGCCATGAAGAAAGGTTATTCCACGGCAACGGAAAGGGTAAGAAAAATGGGATTTGGCGCTGGTATGGGATTATGCAATATTAAAAAATTTTCCGATTGTTTCCGCATCACATCGGAGATTGGTAAAGGAACACATCTGAAAATGGTCATCAAACTAGATAATGATTTTAATGGCATATAAGCTTAAAGATATTTATTGTGAATTTATGACGCTTGTTGAATCATTGATCGGAAGCGTAAGCATCGCTTTACATATGAAGGAGGAAGCAATTCATGAAAGCGGAGAACGACGAATTAATTAAAGAATTT
>JBAYKV010000009.1:0-30654 GCA_041664405.1 Syntrophales bacterium | reverse complement strand
TGTGAACTTTTTCATCATGGTTTCTCCTGCGTTTTACCGCGAATAAATGCTTCCGGGTGGCTGTCCATGTATTCAACAAATACCTTCAAGGCGCGGGCAGCGCCGGCTATCTCTTGCAAGGCCTCACGCAGTTCCTGATTTGCCGGCGCATCCGGTCCGACCAACGTCTTGTCGGCATTGACCAGCGCGCGCTCTGCCGCGGCAACCGCCCGTTTCAAGGTTTCTATGGTCGTTTTCGCTTCCGGGACAATTTCAGTGTCGATACGCCCCAGTACCTTTTTGGCGTCTTTCAGCGTTTCATCAAGGGTGGCAATTGCCTTCTTCGCGTCTTTGCCGATATCGTCAAAGGGGATTTTTTCAATTTTATCCAGTATATTGGTGACCTTTAGCTGAAATTCCGCCAGACCGCTCGGCATTACCGGCAGTTGCGGGGGGTCATTTCCCCAGTCAATCTCGACCTTGGGAGCGCGGGGGAAGTAATCGAAGGCGATGTAAAGTTGCCCCGTGACCAGATTACCGAGGCGTAGTTGCGCCCGCAACCCCTGATCGATCAGATGCTGCATATTGCCGTGACGCTCCTGAAGTGTGGTCGGCCGGTTCCTGTTCAGCTTGAGAAGTTGGCGATTGTCCGCTCGTGAGAGGAAGAGATCCCGATAATATACGATCAGCACTCGGGGTTTGAGTGTACGAGCGACCGGATCGTAATGAAAACCGACTTGCTTAACTTCGCCAATATCGAGGCCAAGGTAAGTAACGGGAGCGCCGACGGATAGCCCCCTTAATGATTCATGGAATATGAGCACATAAGGATCGGCCTCCATGTCTTGATTTTTCGTCGCCATTTCCCGGTTGTCAAAGAGGAGGAAGACCGTGTTTTCTGCCGCCTGTTCCGCATTCTGGGAGAAAGGGGGCGTCTCGAAGGCAATGCCGCCGGCGAGTAGTGCCGCCAATGATTGGGTATGGACGGTAAACCCGTTTGCCCCCATTGAGATGTCGATGCCGCTCGCCTGCCAGAACCTGGTGCCTTTGGTTACATGTTTGTCGTAGGGCGCATTCACGAAGACCTTGATATCGACGGACTTGCCGTCTTTCGCCAGATCGTAGCCGACGACCTGACCGACATTCAGGCGTCGGTAATAAACAGGGGAGCCGAAACCCAGGGAGCCGAGGTTATCCGCCTTCATTAAGAACTGCCGTCCCGGCTCCGTGCTCATGATGATCGGGGGCGTATCGAGACCTTTAAATTCCCTTTGTTTTTCCGTTGATTTTCCAGCTTCCAGTCCGATATAATTTCCCGATAGCAAGGTGTTCATGCCGGAAACACCGCTCAAGGTGATGCGCGGTTGCATGACCCAGAACTTGGTGTCTTTGACCATGAGATTCCTTGCATTCTTGGCGATCTTTGCCGTCACGACGACCTGGGAATAGTCATCCGAGAGGCTTACCTTTGTAACTTGGCCGATGTTGACGTCCTTGTACTTGACGAACGTCTTGCCGGCCTCGATGCCCTCGGCTACTTTGAAGATGATCGTAATTGTCGGTCCTTCATTCAGAAACCGTTGTACCGCGATGCCGATGCCGACCAGGGCGGCGATGATGGGAATGATCCAGATCACCGAGAATCTTGCCCGCTTGTGGGGTATGGTTGTTGCCTGGGGGATGTTCGAGATGTCGTTGTTTTCACTCATTTCGGTTCTCCATGCTATTAGCGGAATCCCAGATCAGCCGGGGGTCAAAGGATTGGGCGGCAAATATGGTCAAGACTACTACGGCCGCAAAAAAAACGATGCCCATTTGGGGCTGGGCGGCCATAAGCGGCTTCATCTGTACCAGGGCGACTGTAAAGGAAATGACAAAGACGTCGAGCATGGACCAACGGCCGATGAACTCGACGATGCGATAGAGTTGCACCCGTTCGCGGTTGCTTTTCAGCGAACCTCGCTGCACCGTAACCAGTAAATAGGCAAGGGCGAATAGTTTCGACATGGGAATCATCACGCTGGCGATCAGGACAATGAGCGCCAAGGGCCATGATCCTGTCGCGTAAAGCATGACAACGCCGTCGAGGATCGTATCATCTTCAGCGCCTGTCATGGTTATAGATGTCATGACGGGTAAGATATTGGCCGGTATGTAACAGATTGCCGCCGCGACGATGAGGGCCCAGGTGCGCTGAATTGCCTCATGGCGGCGGAATGAGAGTTCGTTGCCACAGCGGAGACAATAGCTCGTTTCATGCGTTGGCATAAGCTTTGACAAGAGTCCGCAGTGCTTGCACAAGGCAAGCCCTGACGGCATGGCCATCGGTTCCCGTGCGGTCATTTCTTTGCCTCTCGGTAATCAATGGTTTGTGTGGAATTTGCGAGCAACCGTGCACCGTCGTCGGTCCATTGTACGTGCGTCCAGATCTCCTCGGGGTCGAAATTAATCGCCATCGCCGCAAGGAGAGCAATGAGCGTCCCGGCGGCAAACATTCCCAAGCCGATGACGACGGTCGCGAGATCGGCGATCTTGATCAGGGCGACAAGAATGCCGAGCATCATTACCTCGGCCATCGCCCACTCCTGCGCCAGCTCCGCCCAGTGAAGCAGCTCGCCCACCCAACCTGGCGCCGAGGGATACCTGCGGGCTGCGACTAGCACCACCATTGTGATCATGATATATCCGGCCGGGGCAACTACGGCGCACAACCCGACAAGGGCTGCCGTAAGCTGATTACCCTCCTGCCACATCGCCCAGGCGCCGCCGATAATCGTCGTATCAACCTCTCGTCCTGCCGCTGAAATGCCCATCAGGGGAAAGGCATTGGCAATAACAAAAACAATCGCCGCACCAATTGCCAAGGCCAGGGTCCGTTCGTTGGCCCCCGGCTTATTTGTTGCGAGCACTTTGCCGCACCGGCAACAAAGCGCCTTCCCTCGTGGCGGCAGTAAGGGAACATGTTGCAGCAGATCGCAATCGGGACAGGCGACGAGATTATCGGGCATCAGCAGCGGCTCTGTAAATAATTATCTCTCTTAATGGAATTATGGGTAATAATTCCTGTTTATCCTAAAGCGATTCATACGCGTAGATCTTTTGCGTAGTGTTCTATCATACTCAATGATCATAATCTACAATGAAAATAGGGACTCGATACACTTTCTCATACTACACATTTTCCATTGACAAAATCCAAATATTTACACACAACGAAAGGGCTTCAACAAATTTTTATGCAGGGGGCGGCAAAAAAGGAGAATCATGAGAGAACCTAATTATCGGGATATCACACACACCACGCTGACCGTTTTGCTGATTGCCATTCTCATCATCGCCGTTTTCGGAATACTCCGACCCTTCATCCCCGCGTTGATATGGGCGACCACGATCGTTGTAACGACCTGGCCGGTCTTGTTACTCGTTCAGGCGCGGCTGTGGGGGAAACGGGGCCTCGCCGCCCTGGTGATGACTGTGGGCCTTCTCCTTGTTTTGGTAATACCATTCTGGATCGCCGTGGCGACCATTGTGGACAATGCGCACCGGGTCGACGACTTGGCGGCATCTTTCCGCACAAGTACCGTACCATCGCCACCTGCCTGGGTACAGAATTTACCAATGATGGGTCCCAAGCTTTCAGCGGCATGGCAGGAGGTTGCAACTGCCGGTCCCGAGGGGATAATCTTGCAGATCAAGCCGTACTCCGGAAAGGTGGCCAAATGGTTTGTTGATCAGGCCGGCAACCTGGGTAAAATATTCATTCAGTTTCTCCTGACCGTGATCATCTCCGCAATCCTTTATACTACGGGCGATACTGCCGCCGCCGGTATCCGCCGCTTCGCGAGACGCCTGGGCGGTCGTCGCAGTGAAGAGGTTACTATCCTCGCTGGAAAGGCAATCCGGGGCGTTGCCCTCGGTGTAGTTGTTACAGCCCTGGCGCAGTCCCTCCTGGGGGGCATCGGTCTTGCGGTGACCGGCGTACCGTCGGCAGCGGTCCTTACGGCCGTCATGTTCATGCTTTGCGTGGCCCAGCTTGGACCGGGGTTGGTGCTGATTCCCGCTATCATCTGGCTTTTCTGGGGCAACCACAATATGGCTGGATCAGTGCTGCTTGTGTGGAGTCTCGTCGTCGGAACCCTTGATAATGTGCTCCGCCCCGTGCTCATCAAGAAAGGGGCGGACCTGCCGCTCCTCCTCGTCTTTGCCGGTGTTATCGGAGGCCTTATCGCCTTCGGTATCGTAGGCATATTCATTGGTCCGGTGGTGCTGGCTGTCGCTTTCACCCTGCTTAAAGCCTGGGTCGAGGAGGAAGACGGTGATTTGCCGGAAGAACCGTGAATGGAGTATTAACTCCTATGGCCGGGTATCACATCATGGGCTGGAAGGCGACCAATGGTTGACGCATTTACAAAAAATCGTCATTCCCGCTCAGGCGGGAATCTAGACAAAACATGAATATGGAAAATGCTATATTCCCATTTCCACGGGAATGGCATGAAGATGATGATTTCGACTTTTTGCGGGGCCGTTCTTTGTCGACTTTCTTTTGACAGGCCGGAGAAAATAATATAATATTCCGCGAATTTAATTTTGGGGGTAGGTTATGAAAACGGCAAGTCGTCGCCATGCTATTCTTTTATCGCTTTGTGTTATCCTTGCCGCCGGCCTCCTGCCGGGATGCGGGAAGGATCAGAAGGGGGGTGCCCAGCGACCGCCGGCCGAGGTGACCGCCGTCACGATCACGCCCAGGGACACGCCCGTAGTTTTTGAATGGGTCGGTCAGACGGAAAGTTCCCATATGGTGGAAATCCGGTCCCGGGTCGACGGTTTCCTCGACAAGCGTGTATATGAAGAAGGGTCCCTTGTGAAGGTCGGGCAGGTTTTATTCCGGATTGATCCCCGAAACTTTCAGGCTGCGCTTCAGCAGGCGAAGGGTGAGTTAGCCCAGCAACAGGCCCGGTGGACCACGGCCAAGGCCAATCTGGCCAGGATCAAGCCCTTGGCGGACCAGAACGCCGTCAGCAAAAAGGACCTCGATGACGCCACGGGGCAGGAACAGGCGACCGCCGCCTCGGTCCTGTCCGCTCAGGGAAAGGTCAGAGAGGCGGAGTTGAATCTCAGCTACACCATTATCACCTCGCCCGTGACGGGACTCTCCAGCCAGGCCAAAAAGCAGGATGGGACCTACATTTCCGCAACAGACAGCCTCCTTACCTATGTGGCCAAGATGAACCCCATGTGGGTTACCTTCAGCATGTCCGAGAATGAATATCTGCTCTCCAGGGAGGCTGTCAAAGAAAGAACTCTCCTTTTCCCCCCGGGGGAAAAGTTTGTCGTGGAACTGGTGCTGGCTGACGGCTCCATTTATCCACTACAGGGGCACCTGATCTTTGCCGATCCCTCTTTTAGCAAGGAAACGGGGACGTTTCTCCTCAAGGCCACCATGGAAAACCCCAAAGGTATTCTGAAGCCGGGTCAGTTTGTCCGGGTCCGCCTCAAGGGCGCCATTCGTCCTAATGCCATCCTCGCCCCGCGGCGGGCGGTCTTCGAAGGAGCCAAAGGTCATTTCGTCTGGTGCGTCGATAAGCAGGGTACGGCAGAGGTTCGCAATGTTACCGTAGGTGAATGGCATGACGACGATATCTTCATTACCAAAGGACTGGCCGCTAATGACCGGGTGATTGTGGATGGCGTCATGATGCTTGCCGAAGGGACGCCGGTAAAGATCGTCGACAAAAAGGCGCCCGCCGTAGCGGGTGACCAGTCGGCAGCGACCGCAGGACAAGGGACAAAAGCCACCGCTCCGGGAGGTAAGCAGGCGCAGGCGCCTCCGTCATCCGGATCACCAGCTCCGCAGTCTCCCGCCTCCGCGAAAACCGCTCCGCCGGCAAAGAAGTAAGGGGAGGCCGCCATGATCTCTAGATTCTTCATTGATCGGCCCATCTTTGCCGCCGTCATCTCCATCGTGATTGTAATTGCCGGCGCGGTGGCGATGTTCAACCTTCCCATCGCTCAATATCCGGAAATCACCCCTCCCCAGGTCCAGATTCAGGCTAGCTATCCCGGGGCCAGCGCCGACGTCATTGCCCAGAATGTGGCTGCTCCGATCGAATTACAGGTCAACGGCGCCGACAACATGATCTACATGAACTCCACCTCCACCGGCACGGGAACGATGACCCTGACGGTGTTCTTCGAAATCGGGACCAACCCCGATATGGCCCAGGTGGACGTCCAGAACCGGGTTAACCTCGCCATGCCCCAGTTACCCCAATCGGTACAAAATCAGGGGGTATCGGTGCAGAAAAAATCAAGCTCCTTTATGATGGTCATCGGCATCTATTCCCCCGACGGCCGTTATGATGAGACCTATGTGGCCAATTACGCCAACCTCTATGTCCTTGACGCCCTCAAGCGCATTAACGGTGCCAACCAAACGGCGATCCTGGGAATTCCCGACTATGCTATGCGCATCTGGCTGAAACCGGACCGGATGGCCCAGCTTGGCATTACAGCGTCGGATGTCTCCAACGCCATCCAGCAGCAGAATCAACAGTTCGCCGTCGGCAAAATCGGGCAGTCCCCCACGATCGGCCGGGTGGAGCAGACCTTTTCCGTGACCACCAAGGGCCGCCTGACGACCCCCCAGGAATTTGAGAATATTATCCTCCGGGCCAACAAGGACGGCTCGGCTATCGTCCGGCTGAAAGACGTCGGACGGGCGCAGTTGGGCTCCAAGGACTACTCCATCCGCACCCGGATGAACGGCAAGACGGCGACGCTGCTGGCGGTATATCAGCAACCGGGGGCTAATGCTGTTGAGGTATCTGACCAGGTGAAAAAAACCCTGGCGCAGATGAAAAAGAATTTTCCCGACGGGATCGATTACAAGATCGCCATGGATTCCACCAATTTCGTCCGGGCTTCGATCAAAGATGTCGTTATAACCTTCTTTGAGGCCTGTCTCCTCGTTATCCTCGTTGTTTACATCTTTCTCCAGAGCGCCCGGGCCACGATCATCCCCATTCTGGCCGTTCCCATCTCCATTATCGGTACCGCTATAGGAATGATCCTCTTCGGTTTTTCCATCAACATGCTGACCTTATTCGGGATGGTGCTTGCCATCGGGATTGTCGTGGATGACGCCATCGTCGTCATCGAAAATGTGGAGCGGAATATGGAGGAGTTCCACCTTTCCCCCAAGGAGGCGGCGAAAAAGGCTATGGATGAGGTTACAGGACCGGTTATTGCCATCATGCTCGTCCTGTGTGCCGTTTTTATTCCCGTGGCCTTTCTCGGCGGCATGACGGGGCAGCTCTACAAGCAATTTGCCGTGACCATTGCCATATCCGTCGTCTTCTCCGGAATCGTCGCCCTGACCCTGTCTCCAGCCTTGGCGGCCCTCCTCCTTCAGCACAAAACAGGAGAAAAGAAAGGCTTCTTTAAGTGGTTTGAAGCCTTCTTCCTGAAAGTGACCCACGGTTACACCGCCGGGGTCGCCAAAATGCTTAAGCATACGAAGATAGGCATGGCCGTCTTTGTCATTATAGTGAGTCTAGTGGGATTCATGTTTTATATCACCCCCACCAGCTTTGTTCCCGCGGAAGATCAAGGGTATCTCTTCGGGATCAGTTTTCTTCCTGATACGGCGAGCCTGGATCGGACGGAGGATGTGGGGGCCAGGGCGGCGAAGTTTTTCATGAACCACCCGGCCGTCCAGGATGTCAGTGAGTTTGCCGGATACAGCCTGGTGGATAACGCCCAGAAAGCTAGCGCCGGTGTTTTGTTCATATCCCTTAAGGATTTCGAGGAAAGAAAGAAGGACGAGCTAAAAGCCCCGGCGATCATAAAGGCGGCCTTCAAGAATTTCTCCCAGATCAAGGAAGGGGTGGTTATGCCCATGAATCCCCCTTCCATTTCGGGCCTCGGCAACACGGGGGGCTTTCAGTTCTGGATCCTGAACCGCGGCGAGGGGGATGCGGTAAAACTCCAGGAAGTGACGAATAAATTTCTTGCCCATTGCGGCAAACAACCGGAATTGCATGGAGTCAACTCGACCATCAACGCCTACTCCCAGCAGTTGCGGGTGGATGTGGACCGGGAGAAGTCCGAGACCCTGGGGGTGCCGGTCCAGAATGTCTATGATACCCTCCAGATCCTCTTCGGGTCCTCTTATGTGAGCCAGTTCAACAAATTCAGCCGCCTCTGGCAGGTCATCATCCAGGCGGAACCCCAGTATCGCTCCCGTCCTCAGGACTTGACCCAGTCTTATGTCCGCTCCTACGACGGCCGTATGGTACCCCTCCAATCGGTCATCACAACGAAATATGAATCAGGTCCCGATATCGTCAACCGTTTCAACAATTTCCCGGCGGCCAACATCATCGGCGGAGCCGCCCCCGGCTATAGCTCCGGTCAGGCCATTGACGCCATGGAACGGGTGGCTAAGGAAATTTTGCCCGACGATTTCAGCTATACCTGGAGCGGCGAGGCCTTCTATCAAAAGAAGGCCGGCGGTACTTCCGGTCTGGTGTTTGTCTTCGGTCTGATCATGGTGTTCCTGATCCTGGCGGCCCAGTATGAGAAATGGTCTTTACCCTTTGGCGTTCTCATGGCTGTTCCCTTTGCCCTCTTCGGGGCGCTGTTGTCCATCCTGATGCGGGGAATCGAGAACGACATCTATTTCCAGATCGGTCTTTTGACCCTGATCGCCCTGGCGGCCAAGAACGGCATTCTGATTACGGAGTTTGCCGTCATGAAACGGGCCGAGGGGTTGTCCGTTTACGATGCCGCCCTTGAGGCGGCAAGGCTCCGGCTCCGGCCCATCGTCATGACATCCATCGCATTCATCCTTGGCTGCGTGCCCCTGGCCATTGCCTCCGGCGCCTCTGCCAACAGTCGTCACTCCATCGGCACTGGCGTCATCGGCGGTATGCTGGGGGCGACGGTGATCGCCATTTTCTTCATCCCCATGTTCTTCCAGTTTTTTGAAAACCTTGGTTCCCATCCCGATAAAAAGAAGGAAGGCGAAAGGCCGAGTGCAGCGACGGGTGGAGAACCGGTACATGAACCCTCGCCGGGAAAGGAGGGCAACTGAGATGAAGATTGTAGATTTGAAAATAGAACCGCAAATCGCAAATCGTAAATCAAAAGTCATAAGGGCAAAAAATTTATTTATCCTTATCGCCCTTGCCCTGCTTATGGGAGGCTGTATGCTGGGCAAGGATTACAAGCGCCCGGCCGTGGATACACCCCAGAACTGGCGCTTTGAAGAGAAAGACGCCAAGGCCCTGGCTAACACCGCCTGGTGGGGGCAATTCCAGGACCCGGCCCTTAATGAGCTTATCCAGACGGCCCTGAGGGAAAACAAGGACATCCGCATCGCCACATCCCGGGTGGAAGAATATATGGGAAAGCTCGGCGTCACCCGGGCGGACTTTTTCCCCCAAGTGGGGTTTGGTGCGAATGCGGGCCGGCAGCGATCAACGGAAGTTGGACCAACGGGCTGGTCGCCGGGTTTAGCGCCCACCTCCAATACCTTTCAAACAAATCTCAATGCCAATTGGGAACTCGACATCTGGGGGAAGCTCAGGCGGGCAACCGAAGCGGCCCGAGCCGACCTGTTAAGCACCGACGAGGCCCGCCGGGCCGTGATCATGACCCTGGTGACCTCCGTAGCCAACGGTTACATCAATCTCCTCAATTATGACCAGCAACTGGTGATTTCCCAGGAGACCCTCAAAAGCCGGGGGGACTCCCTGCAAATCTTCGAGAAGCGCTACCAGGGCGGCGTCATTTCCGAACTGGAACTGAACCAGTCCCGGTCCGAATATGAAGAGGCCCGGGCGGTCATCCCCCAGCTGGAAAAGAATATCGCCCAGCAGGAAAACGCCATCAACCTGCTCCTCGGGCGTAATCCCGGTCCCATAACCCGGGACAGGACCCTTGACCAGCTGGTACTGCCGGCAGTACCGGAAGGGCTTCCTTCGGATCTCCTCGATCGCCGTCCCGATGTCCGTCAGGCAGAGCAGAATCTGGTTGCCGCCAACGCCCGGATCGCCGTGGCGAAGGCCCTCTACTTTCCCTCCATATCCCTGACGGGGATCTTCGGTTTCGCCAGTGCCGATCTGAGCGATCTCCTCACGGGACCAGCCAAGACGTGGAACTATGCCGCCTCCCTTACCGCCCCCATCTTCACCGCCGGCAAGATCAAAGGCCAGGTGAAGCAGGCGGAGGCAATCCAGCAGCAGGCCCTGGTAAAATATCTACAAACGGTACAGACCGCGTTTCGGGAGGTGGACGACTCCCTTGTTGATCAGCAGAAAACCCGGGAACGCCTTGCCGTCCAGGGCGCTCAGGTAACGGCCCTCAAGAGCACCCGGCGTCTGGCCGGGCTGCGCTACGATAACGGTTACAGCAGCTATCTGGAGGTGCTGGATGCGGAGCGAAGTCTTTTTAACGGCCAGCTCTCCCAAGTCCAGACAAAAGGCTACCTCTTCCAATCCCTGGTGAATATCTATAAGACCATGGGGGGAGGCTGGATCACCGAGGCGGACAAGATGGCCAGCGGATACACCACGACAAAAGAACTCAACCCATCCCCACCCCCGCCTTCCCCTTGAAGTGAAGGAGAGTATAACGCAATGGATTTATGGATATGCGAGGGCATTTTCTGATGAAACGAGGAGACGATATCTATGGCAGTCATTGATTTGAAGTCATTTTTCCAGACTAATCCCTTAATATCCCTGTTTTCCGACGAGGAACTTGATGAGTGTGTCAAGGCGTCCGAAGTCGTTGAATTTGCTGCCGGTATTGGTGTAGCGAAAAGAGGGGAGACCCACAATTACAGTTGGATTGTCTACGACGGCGAGGTAGGCGTATCCATCCCCGGTGAAGGCGTGACGGAAGAGTTATTGACCAAATTGGAAAAGGGGCGGATCTTTGGTGATATGTCCATTTTTACGGGTAATCTGGTGGCTTTCGATTATAAGACGACCAAACCCAGTACCCTGATCCGTATTCCCCGGCCGGTTCTTATGGCTGCGGTCAAGAAAAACCCTGCGGCGGCGCTGCTATTCACCAAAAATTTGACGGAGATTGTCTTTAAAATGGGCCTTTATCAGAAGGAGCAGGAGGTTCGCGCGGCGGCCATGCTGGCCAGCCCGGATCCCTACGATCTTTATTTTACCTCCGCCTCGGAGCCGACGAAGATCTCCGTCATCAACTGCGGGAGTTCCTCCCTGAAATACACCATCTTCGATACGACGCAACGAGACCCGCTCATTGAGGGGACCATCGAGCGGATCGGTTCTGCCGACGCCCATCACAAGGTTGTCACCCCTAAATCAAAAAAATCAGTATCCCTGGGGGCGGTTCCCAACATGGAGAAGGCCTTCGAGTTCATGGTGGCGGCCATTGCCGATCCGGCAGTCGGCGCCGTCCGGGATGTCCGGGAATTCAGGGCCGTCGGTCACCGGGTAACCCACGGCGGCGGACTCTTCAATGGTCCCGTAGTCATCGACGACCAGGTCCTGGAACAGATCAGATCCGTATCCGATCTTGCCCCCCTACATAACCCCTATAACATCGAGGGAATCGAGCTCTTCCGGAAACTTCTTCCCGGGGCGAAGCAGGTCGCCGTCTTCGACAACACCTTTCATCAGACCATCCCGGTGGCAGCGGCGACTTATGCCCTGCCCCGGCAGCTCTGCACGGAGGAAAGAATCCGACGGTATGGATTCCACGGGACAAATCACGAATACGTCGCCCTGAACGCCGCCACTTTTCTCAAAAAACCCCTGAGTGAACTCAAGATGATCACCTGCCACCTGGGCAGCGGCGCCTCGGTCTGCGCCATCGATCATGGCCGGAGCATCGACACCAGCATGGGGATGACCCCCCTGGAGGGCCTCGTCATGGGGACGCGTCCCGGGGATGTGGATCCGGGGGTTATCTTCCATCTTCTCCGGAAGGGGAGGAACGCCGCCGATCTGGAAAACATCTTCAATAAAGAAAGTGGTCTCAAGGGAATCAGCGGCCTGACCAACGATATGCGGGAACTACTCGCAGCGGCGGAAAGTGGCGACGCCCATGCCCTGGAAGCGATCAGCATCTTCTGTTACCGGATCAAGAAGTACATCGGCGCCTATACCGTAGCCCTGGGCGGCCTGGACGTGGTAGTGTTTACCGGCGGCATCGGGGAAAACTCCCCGGAGATCCGGGCCAGGATCTTTCAGGGATTCGAGGCCTTTGGCATGACCATTGATCATAAGGTAAACCGCGAGGCCCGGCCGGAGCGGGGACAGGTCGTCGACATCGCGGAACCAAACGCCAAGCTCCGGGTGTTGGTGATTCCCGCCGACGAAGAGCGAATGATTGCCCGGAACACCCTCCACACTGTTGGCCTGGTCCGTTCCGAGCTGGATATGAAGGTCTTCAAGACAACCCCTGTCCCGTTGAGCATCTCGGCCCATCATATCCACCTGACTCAGGAGAATTTCGAACTCCTCTTTGGCAAGGGGAAAACGATGACGGCGAAGTCGCCTCTCAGTCAGCCGGGGCAGTTTGCCGCCGAGGAAACAGTCAATCTTGTCGGCCCCAAGGGAAACCTGGAGAAGGTCCGGATTCTCGGTCCGGCGAGAAAATACAGCCAGTTGGAAATTTCCCGGACAGAACAGTTCAAGCTCGGCATCGATCCCCCGATCCGGGATTCCGGCGATATCGAGGGAACGCCGGGCATTACGGTGGTGGGCCCCCAGGGACAGATTGATTTGGAAAAAGGGGTAATCTGCGCCAAGCGCCACATCCACATGTCCACCGATGATGCCCTCAAGTTCGGCCTTCGGGATAAGGACGTCGTCCGGGTCCGAAAGGAAGGAGGGCGGGGGCTCATCTTCGGCGATGTCCTGATCCGGGTGGACCAGAACTTCCGCCTCGACATGCACCTTGATACGGATGAAGGCAACGCCGCCGAAATTAAGGCGGGAGACACGGGATACATAGAATCGATAGAACATCGTCGATTTGTCTAATAAAAGGAGGGAATCTATCATGGCCAAGACATCAGCGCCAGTTAAAGGAAAGGCATCCAAGATTAAAGCCGCCGTGTCGTCGGTTCTCGATCCGGAAATAAAAAAGACGGCAGTGACTGCGTCTCCTGAACCCGTAAAAGTTGTGAAGCCGGTAAAAAAAGAAAAAGCGGCGGTTCCCGAACAGGCTGTGGCCGCCGTTAAAAAGTCAGGGGCAGCGAAACCGCTCCCCCGGCCCGTAAAACAGGAGGCGCCGGGGAAAACCGCTGCGGCTCCCAAGTCAGCAGGGGCAGACAAGAAAGAGGAAGAGGTGAAAAAACCTTTCGCCGGGCTCGATCCGGCCTCTTTCCTTAAAGGGTTGGAGAACATGTGGAAGGACAACGTCCTTTTAAAAGACCTCTGGAAGTCCGGAATGGTGATGTTCCAGGGGGCCGTGAAAACGCCGGGGCAGCCTGCATCATGGGAAAAATTCCCCGCCGGGTTTGATCCGTCTGCCTTCTTTAAGGGATTTGGGGGAACAGGCAAGGGCAACGTCGCCGCAAAAGACCTCTGGGAATATGGCGTTGATATGATCCAGCGGCAAATCCTTTTCTGGGATGTCATGCGTCAGCGGGGTGATAACTTTTTGCAACACATCAAGGACGGAGAGCCGCCGGTATTACAGTTCAAGTATGAAACGATCCTCGACGGCCGCACCATGGAGAATCCGGTCAATTACGCCCTCCTCAGGATCATTCCCGAAGAAGGCATGACCATAGATCCCAGGAAGCGTCCCTTCGTGATCGTTGACCCCAGGGCGGGGCACGGGCCGGGGATCGGCGGTTCCAAACAGGAATCCCAGGTGGGCGTTGCCTTACAGGCTGGTCATCCAACCTATTTTGTCATGTTCTTCCCCAAACCGGAACCGGGGCAGACTCTGAGCGACGTCGGTTACGCCGAAGCCCTGTTTCTCCGGGAAGTCATCCGCCGGCATCCGGAGGCGGAAAAACCCTGCGTCATGGGTAACTGCCAGGCCGGCTGGGCCGTCGCCGCCCTCGCCGCTGTTGAGCCGGACATTATGGGAACCATTATATTGAATGGCGCCCCCATGTCCTACTGGGCGGGATACAAGAACAAAAACCCCATGCGCTACTCAGGCGGCCTTCTGGGTGGCAAGTGGCTCACGACAATGACCTGTGATCTGGGCAACGGCATATTCGACGGTTCCTATCTCGTTCAGAATTTCGAGAATCTCAATCCGGCTAATACTCTCTTTGCCAAAGAGTATAACCTCTACGCCAAAATTGATACGGAGGCGGAGCGCTATCTCCATTTCGAGGAGTGGTGGAGCGGCTTCTTCCTGATGAACGCCGAGGAGATCGATTCCATCGTAACCAACCTTTTCATCGGTAATAAATTGGCCAAAGGCGGGATTACCACCCCCGACGGTCGACGGCTCGACCTGAAGAATATCAAGTGTCCCATCGTCATCTTTGCCTCTTTTGGCGACAACATTACCCCTCCTCAGCAGGCTCTCAACTGGATCGTTGACGTTTATGGCAGTGATGAGGCTATCTTGAAGGATGGCCAGGTGATCATCTACACCCTCCACCCCGATGTGGGCCACCTGGGGATCTTTGTGGGCACCTCCATCGCCAGGAAACAGCATACCGAGTTTGTCACGACCCTCGACATGATCGATGACCTGCCACCGGGACTCTATGAAATGATCATTGAGAAGAAGAATCCCTTTGCGGAGCGTGGGGAACTGATCCATGGTGACTATACCGTCCGTTTTGAGATGCGGAAGATTGCCAACATCATGGACCTCAACGAATCTCATCGGGACGACGATTACTTTGCTTCCGTGGCGGAGGTGTCCGATTTCAATGATAAATTGTACCGGACCTTTCTCCAGCCCTGGGTCCGGATGATGACGACGGAAAAGAGCGCGGAGATGCTGCGCTGGCTCAATAAGAGTCGCAGGAAATATTACCTCTTTTCCGAGCAGGTGAATCCCTTCATGGCGACCTTCAAGATTTGGGCGGACATGGTCAGAAAAAACCGTAAACCGGTGCAAGACAGCAACTACTTCCTGGCCATGGAGAGGGACATGGCCCAGACGATCGAGGATCGTCTCAATGGTTATCGTGATTCCCGCGACGATCGTTACCGTAATATGTTCAAGGCTATGTACGGGCCGCTGGGGCTGGCGCCGCTCTTCCCGGGCAAGAAGGCCCAGATAATGGAAGAGGAAAATGAGGCGCAGGAGGCGGCGATCCATGCGGAGATCGAACGGCTCAAAGGGGAGATGGATAAAGGCGGGTTCGACGAAGCCCTGATTCGCCTTATTATGCTCTGCATGATCCATGTTGGGGCGATCGACTACCGTTCCCGGCTCATCGGTAAACAGATCAGGAAGCGCTTGGGAGTTGAAGGTGCTAACCCGCAGGAGTTACGAAAGGCGATTCGGGAGCAATATTTTATGGTCCTCATCGATGAAGATCGTGCGATTGCCTCCCTGGCAAAGCTCCTGCCGACCCGGAAAGAGCGTGAAGAAGCAATAAAATTGACTATGGAGGTCATGATGATCAGCGACGCCGAGATTGATCCCAACGGCCCCCTCGTTGCCAAGGTGGCCAAGGCCCTCAATCTGGACGTAAAAAAACATTTTAGTGTAGCTACCTAAAGCAAAGGGCCTAAAAAAAACATACTTCCTTCCCCTGCGGGGGGAGGGTCAGGGTGGTTATGGGGTCCTCCTTAAAAATGCAAGTTAACGAGAGCATGCTCTCCTTCGTCCGTCCTGATATAGGGAAACTGCAGATTGTCCTCCGGGGCAACTGGCGGGCGGGAGAGAAATTGCCCCCTGTCGCAGAGGTTTTCCGGCAAATTGAGCAGGCCCCGGCGGCGGAAAACCTCGCCTTTGAATGCTCCGGGCTGGCCGGCTGGAGCAGCGTCCTCATCACCTTCCTCATCAATATCATTGACTATGGTCAACTGCGGGATGTCTCTGTGGATCGGGGAGGTCTTCCCCAGGGAGTCCAGGGGCTTCTGAGTCTGGCTTATGCAGTTCCGGAGCGGGCCGGGGCCAGGCGTGAAAAGGTCCGGACTTCCATCCTGGAACAGATAGGACAAGAAGTTTACGCCTTCTGGAAGGGGACCCAGGACGTCTTCGCCTTTATCGGCGAGGCGACCATGGCCTTCGGAAAGTTGCTCAAGGGCCAGGCACGCTTCCGCCGCCGCGATCTATTTGTCGCCATGCAGGAATGCGGGATTCAGGCCCTCCCCATCGTCTCGTTGATCAGTCTGCTGGTCGGTCTCATCCTCGCCTTTGTCGGCGCTATCCAGTTGAGCATGTTCGGCGCTCAGATCTATATAGCCAATCTGGTCGGGATCGGCGTCTTCCGGGAGATGGGGGCGATCATGACGGGGGTGATCATGGCTGGACGGACAGGGGCCGCCTTCGCTGCCCAGCTGGGGACCATGCAGACAAATGAAGAGATCGACGCCCTCAAGACCTTGGGCATCCCGCCGATGGAATTTCTCGTCCTGCCGAGAATGATCGCCCTGGCCGTGATGATGCCTTTCCTGTGCCTCTATGCCGATTTCATGGGCGTTCTCGGGGGGCTTATCGTCGGGGTGACAGTGCTGGACCTGAATTTCATGGAGTACTACAATCAGACGACGGATGCTATCAAGCTCAACGATATGTGGGTCGGCCTCTTCATGAGCGGCGTTTTTGGAATTCTTATTGCGCTGACAGGATGCCTCCGGGGACTCCAGTGCGAACGGAGCGCTTCCGCCGTCGGGAAGGCGACGACTTCCGCGGTGGTGACGGGGATCGTGAGCATTGTGATTGCCACGGCGATTATAACGGTGCTGTGCAATATCCTGGGAATCTGAGATGGACGGGACGGCGGCGGAAAAAGCCCCATATGCTTTGTTGCGCTCCCTCCTTCGTCACTGCGACGTACGCAAAAGTACGCCTCGTTCCTCAGGACGGGCGCGCCTCGCCTCTGGGGCTTTTTGCACCGCCGTCTGATATTGCTTGTTAACTTTATGTACTTGACTATATTGGATATATGACAACAGGAAGCGATAGGCATGCCCATATAAAAGTCGAAGATCTGACGATGGCCTATGGGGATTTCGTCCTCCAACGGGATCTGAACTTCACCATTTACACCGGCGACGTCTTCATCATCATGGGGGGGAGCGGGTGCGGGAAAAGCACTCTCCTCAAGCATCTCATCGGCCTCAATAATCCGGCCAAGGGGTCGATATTATTCAATGGCGTTGATTACTGGCGGGCGGAACCGCAGCAGCGGGAGGAGATAACCCGGGGCTTCGGCGTCCTCTATCAGAGCGGCGCCCTGTGGAGCTCCATGACCCTGGCGGAAAATATCGCCCTGCCCCTGGAGGAGTATACGGATCTTTCGCCTCAGGATATCGGCGAGATTGCCTCCCTGAAGCTGGCCCTCGTCGGGCTGAAGGGGTTCGAGGACTATTATCCCGCCCAGATAAGCGGGGGCATGATGAAGCGAGCGGGACTGGCCAGGGCGATGGCCATGGATCCGGAGATCCTTTTTTTCGACGAGCCGTCGTCAGGATTGGACCCCATCAGTTCCCGTCTTCTCGATGATCTGATCCTCCAGCTCCGGGACAGCCTGGGGACGACCATCGTCGTGGTAACCCACGAGTTGGCAAGTATTTTTTCTATTGGCAATAACTCTGTATTTCTCGACGGGACGGCAAAAACCATGATTGCCTCCGGTGATCCGAAGCTGCTGCTGAAGGAGTGTACCAACAACGTTGTCCATAGCTTTCTGACGCGCGGAGGGGAGTTTACCGAGAAGACCTTCGAATCGGTTGGGCGTTGATTCAAAGAATAAAACAAGGACCATAGACAGGGGAGCAACCCATGAGCAAACAGGCCAGTATGAAAATGATCGGCGTCTTTGTCGTCGGTGCGGTGGCTTTGCTGACAGCGGCCATAGTCATTTTTTCCTCCGGGCAATTCTTTAAGAAGCACAACCTCTATGCCCTCTACTTTGATGAATCCGTCCGAGGCTTGAACGCGGGGGCCCCCGTGTATTTCAAAGGTGTGAAGGTTGGCGCCGTCACCGACGTACGGCTCTATTACAAACCAGAGATTGAGGCGCTCCATAGCGCCGTGGTTATTGAACTTGACCCGAGTCAGGTCGTTAATCTCGATACCGGAAGGAAGGAAACGGCTGAAGCGGGAGACATTAAATACCTGGTGGAAAAAAAAGGTCTGAAGGGCCAGTTGGACATCCAGAGCCTGGTGACCGGTTTATTGGTCATCACCCTCGATTTTTATCCCGACAAACCCGCCGAGCTCCATAATTACATTAAGCAATACCAGGAGATCCCGACGATACCGACGCAGCTTGAGCAGCTTACCCAGGCCTTGCAGGAACTCCCACTTAAGGACATGGTGAAGAAACTGGATAAAATCATCTCAGGCATCGAAGGCCTTGTCAATTCCAAAGATACGCAGGAAGGCGTCAAGTCCCTTGCCAAGACGGCTAAAGAGGCCGAGGGGCTTATAAAAAAGATGAACGAACAGATTGGCCCGACCCTCGCGGATCTGCAGGCAACATCCGAGGCGGCCCGGGGAACCTTCCGGCAGGCGGAAAAGACTTTGGCCATGACGGAAGGGGTGCCGGGACAAATCGCCGCCAAGGCCAAGGATACCCTTGATCAGGCGAAGGGGACGCTGAAGAAAATGGACGACAGCCTTGCCGCCCTGAATCGTTTTACCCGGGAGAATACGGAGGTTTCCTTCCAGTTGGAAGACACCCTCCGGGAGTTTTCCAATATCGCCCGGTCTTTGCGGGTGCTGACCGATTATCTGGAACGCCATCCCGAGGCGCTCCTGAAGGGAAAGAAGGGGCCTTAAGGAGGAAAAAGTATGAAAAAAGGACGGCGAAAAATCTGGATATTATTGTCTGTCTTGACGTTTATCATGGCTGGGTGCGCGACGTCGCAACCGGCAAGGTTCTACACTCTGAATGGGATCAGCAAGCCGGATAATGCTTCCTCGGCGGCGGGAAAGGCTGAGATAATCGGTGTGGGACCGATTTCCATTCCCGACAGCCTGGATCGCCCCCAGATTGTCACCCTTTCCGGGGAAAATGAGGTGAGAATCGCGGAATATGACCGCTGGTCCAGTGGTTCCTGCCGGGATGAGATCGCCCGGGTGATGACGGAGAACCTGGCCGTGCTACTGCCATTGCAACGGGTAGTTTCCTATGCCTGGGGACGCAGGGTGAGCCTCAACAGCCAGATCACGGTTGATGTTCTCCGTCTGGACGGGGTATTGGGAAAATCGGTGGTCCTGAAGGCAAACTGGGCGATTCTGGAGGAAAGCGGGACAAAAACCATCCTGGTCAGACGATCGGACATCTCCGAGCCGGTCAGCGGCGGCGATTATGCCAGTTTCGCAGCGGCCCTGAGCCGGGCACTGGGGACACTAAGCCGTGAGATTGCTGCGGCAGTGCAGTCTCCGAGATAGATTTATTCCGATTCTGAATCGAAGCGCTATCTTCGTTGGCATTGTCATCGGTTCCTCGACGTATGAACAATACGCCTTGGTCGCCTCTTCCTCGCCGCCTTGGTATCATCTTTAATTTAGAATCGGACTTAGAAAGAGCTTGTCCGTAAAAACAAAGCCGCCTCTCCGGGCCGTAATTTTACCTGGAGAGGCGGCTGATAAAAAACGATGTCTTCGTCTGTCACCGATCTATTGGCGGAGCTTTTGACACTCCGCCGCTATGGATCAATGAATCAGTGATGCAAAATCACTTGTTCTGGGCCGGGACAAACTGTGCCCGCCGGTTCTTGGCCCAGGCTGCCTCATTGTGTCCCGGATCCAGGGGACGCTCGAAGCCGTAACTGATGGCCTTCAAACGCTTTTCATCAATACCCAGCCCGATGAGATATTTCTTGGCTTCCATGGCCCGTCTTTCTCCCAGGGCCAAGTTGTATTCCGTGGAGCCTCTTTCGTCGCAATAACCCTCAACGGTCAGTGAATAATCCTTATTCTTCATAAGCCAGTCGGCATGACCCTTCAGGATTTCTCTATCCGAGGTTCTGATTGCGGATTTGTCAAAATCAAAGTAGACATTGGCCAGTTCCAGAGCCACTGCCGCGGCCGCTGCTTCCGCTTTTGCCTCTTGTACCGCCGCGGCCGCTGCTGCCGGCGGGGGCGGGGTTGTGAGGAATATCTTTGCCACAAATGCATCCATGGCCGCCTGGGTGGCTAAATCGTCGGCGTTAACATCGGCGCCGCACTTGGCTTCCTGCCTGATCGCGTCGATCACTAAATTCGCCTTCGGGTACTTGCCTATCTGGACGGTGTAGATGCAGACCTTGTCGCCATACTGAGCCTTTAACCTGGCCACGGCGGGGATGACCTTTGCGGGCTGAAGGTCATCAACACCCGGTATGTTCTCGAAATCGCTAACAATAATGACAGCCGAATTTCCCGTTTTTCCCTGGAGGTCGATGGCGGCCCCGTCGATAGCCTTTTCCATCGGGGTCGGACCGCTGCCCCATTGCAGGGTTTCCATGCCTTTGATAAAAGCTGTTTTGTCAAAGGGGGCCATCCCGTAGAGAAGCGTTGTCTTATCGTTATAGAAATCCCGCAGTCCCGCGGTCAGCTTGATGTCCGGAATCGTCTGGATCATTCTCTGGGTCACTTCTCTTGCCAAAGCCAGCTCCGTCGATTTGCCATAGGGGTCGTCCATGGAGGAAGACTTGTCAAAGAGGACAACAAAATTATCTGTTTTCTGTATTAATTTACCTGATTTCACTTGCATGTCGAGGCTGTCGGGCGAAAAGGCCGCCTTCTTTGTCGCACAACCTGCAAAGAGCAAACATAAAAAAACCACTAATAAAAGCCGTAACCCACTACTTTTCATGAACGTATCCTCCTTATTGATTTAAAATTTCAAACTTCCTTAAATTATCCCTTTCGATTACCGTCCGGCCTTCCGCAACTTTCCTTACGGGGTTTAATACCAGTTAATTTACCAACCTTCAAGGGGAAAATTAATTTTTTTATAGAGCGGGGAGACAGGGTTCTTCCCTCTCTCCATAAATGATAAAAACCTTTGTTCTCATTGGGCAGGGGCCGGTTCTGTAACGTCTTTGGCCTGAAATGCGAAAAAGGCGTTCACCAGCATCAATGCCGCTCCGACAATAAAAACCACCTGAAAGCCATGCCCTGTTTCTACTGCGGGGAAAGGGGCATGATCAGTTTATTGTTGGGAGCAGAGAACGGGCCGATGCCGACCCCCATCAGGCACAGGGCGACAATGACATGGGCAAGGCCGGAATCCGCACCCAGCAGAGCGACAGGGATATTACCGGCGGCAGTGATAATCAGGCCTATATTCAAAACGTTCCGGTAACCCTTGAGATCCCCCAGTTTTCCGAATCCCACGGGGGTGGCCTCGGAAATGAGACCAAGGATGATCAGAACCCCGTCGCTCAATGATTTGGAAACGTTAAACTATTTAGAAATGGGAATGATGGATTGTCATTTCTGCACAGGGAAAGATAATAAGGAGAAAAGTCCGTGAATTATTCTGTTTTATGTGTAATATCGCCGCTAGCGATTATAAGGAGGCTTTAAACAATGGAAGAATACCGGCAAAAATTGAGGACCGCAGAGGAAGCCATTGCCATGATCCACTCCGGCCAGCGGGTCTTCATTAGCTCCACCTGCGGCTCGCCCCGCCACCTTGTGGAGGCACTTATTAAGAACCGCGATCGTTTCTCCGATCTGGAGATTATCCGCCTCCTGGCATTGGAAGCAACCATCGACTTGACGAAGCATCGGCAGGAGTTGGAGCATATCTTTTCCTTCCGGAGTATCTATCAGGGGTCGGGACGGACGGAACAGCTCAAGGGCATCCGCCGCTTTCTCACCCCCATGGGTTTTTCCTCCATCCCCCGACTTTTTCGTTCCCGGAAGTTGCCCATCAACTGCGCCCTCATTCAAGTCAGTCCGCCCGATGAGTACGGGTGGATGAGCCTGGGGGTATCCGTCGATATTACGAGAGCCGCAGCCCAGGCGGCGGATCTCGTGATCGCCCAGGTCAACCCGCAGATGCCCCGCATCAATGGGAACACCTTTCTCCATATCCGGGACATCGATATATTTGTGGAATGGGACACACCGCTGCCGGCGATTATGGAACATCCGGAAACGGAGGAGGCGCGGAGAATTGCCGAACTGGTGGCCTGCCTGATTGAGGACGGCGCTACGATCCATGTGGGGCTGAGTGAATATAACGGTCCCATCCTCAGAGCCTTGAAGGACAAGCGTGACCTGGGAGTCCATACCCAGTTTATGACGGACGGATTCATGCACCTCATGAAGGAAGGGGTGGCTACGAACCGCTATAAGAGCAGTCACGAGGGAAAACTGGTGGCGGAGTCGGCAATCGGCGGGGAAGAATTGTACCGATTCCTCCATAACCATCCCGCCATTGAATTTCACCCTGCCGACTATGTAAATAACCCCATCATTATTGCCAAACAGGAGCGGATGACATCTGTAAATGCCGCCACGGCCATTGATCTGACCGGACAGATTGCTGCCGATGCCCTGCCCGAGAATTATTTCTCCGGGGTTACGGGGATGGCCGATTTTGTTATCGGCGCCCAGGCTAACCCGGAGGGAAAATCAATAATCGTCCTGTCCGCCGCGACAACCGACGGCAAGAAGAGCAACATTGTTCCCGAACTGGACTGCGGGGCGGTGTTCATATCGAAAAGCTATATTCAGTATGTCATCACGGAATACGGCATGGTCAATCTCTTCGGTAAAAGTCTTCAGGAACGGGCCATGGCCTTGATCAGCATTGCCCATCCCGCTTTTCGCGAAGAGCTTTTCCAGCAGGCCGGGGAACTGGGATTGATCAGCCCGGAGCGCACCCTGACAGAATCCCTCTTCGGCGTCTATCCCGTCCGGCTGGAAGAAATCCGGGAATACGGTGGTGTCCGGGTTACCTTCCGTCCCGTCAAGCCGACGGATATCCGCCCCATCCAGGAGCACTTCTACACCATGGACGACAAAGATGTGGCAACAAGGTTCTTCCAGTTGCGCTCGACCTTCTATCAGGAACAACTGGCGGACATGTATCAGGTGGACTACATCAAGAACATGACCGTTGTTGCTGCCACGGGGGAAGGGGGGCTGGAAAGGGTGATCGCCGTTGGCGAATACAATCTCGAGCCCGCCCAGAACCGTGTCGAAGTCGCCTTTTCCGTCTCCAAAGACTGGCAGGGCAAGGGGATCGCACATATAATTTTGACGAAACTCGCCCAAGGGGCCATGGGGAATGGTTATTCCGGCATGGTGGCATATACCTCGCACCGTAACGCCGCCATGATCCGCCTGTTCAAGAAATTGCCCTATGCAATCAAGACCGCCCTGGAAGAGGACTTTTTTGTCCTGTCCTGCGAATTCGGGGAAAAGCAGGTGATGTGATTCCGGTTCATGCGAGTGGATGGATAGGTATCCTATCATTTTAATTGACTTCGGAAATTGTCCGCCTTATAATCCTCTGCGGGAGCTAAGGGCTTTAACGGAGGACAAGAAACCTTATGGCCATACGTAAAATAATCTCTTCCCAAAAACCGATAATCTGCCTTGGCATCATGATGTTATGCCTGTTGACAGGGACGGATGACATTTCAGGATTCTGGCAGCCTTCAAATATCAATGTTCCCATGATTCAAAGCGGGAACGGTCAGGCTGATACTGAGGATCACAGCGTCAAGGCTGTGTTTTTTCGTCCTGCCTGGAGAGATGCAAGCAATGTTGCTCAACAACTGTCTTTCTCTCAAGCCTACCTCGAAGAAATTAAATGGCAAATAAGTCTCATTTACCTGAGCCCGTCTCATGCTCGCGCTCCACCCTCCTTTTCTTAGTTCAATTAGCGGACAACCAAATACTCTGTCTCTATCAACCTTTGCATGATCTTGGTAATACCAGGGTTAATCTGTTAAAGAAATGAAACGAGGTGACAATGTCGAGGATTCTGATCATTGACGATGACGATTCCATCCGTGAATCGCTTGACATGTATCTGACCGAAGAAGGTTATGACGTTGAAGTCGCGGACAATGGATGGGTGGGCATCAGCAAATATGCCGCCTCACGAGCAGAACTGGTGATCCTTGATATCCGCCTTCCCGACGTAAGCGGGTTATTTGTTTACGACGAACTTAGGAAACAGGATCATCAGGCGAAAGTGATTATGATTACGGCTTTTCACGATGAAAACACAATTGATGAAGCCATCAAGAAGGGTGTTTTTAAATACATCAAGAAGCCTATTGATATGAATGTGCTGGATAAGGCCATCGTGGAAGCCTTAGAACAATGATCGTCACAACAAGGGGGCATATATGTTTGGAATGGGTATGCAGGAATTGGTTATCGTATTGGTCATTGCCTTGATCGTCTTCGGTCCCGGCAAGCTTCCCGATCTGGGAAGCTCGGTGGGGAAAGCGATCAAGGATTTCAAAAGGTCTGTGGCGGAGCCGGAAGAGAAGCCGGGAGAGCTTGCGGAGGACAAAAAGAACGAGAATAAGAAAGGATGAATGAAGGGATTTCTTAATGTCCTTTAATCTCTCAGGGTAAATTCCCCGCCGCTTGCGGCGGGGAGCTTCATTCTCAAGTTCGTTTTTTCTTATTCGTAACAAAAACAGGCCGATTTTCCTTGATATAACCAGGTATGGCCAGGAACAATATCAAGATATCATATCAATGATGTTGTCAAAGACTCACTATATGGCGCCCTCGTAAATCGTCATATTTGGGAACAACCAATCAATCCACCCAGCGGGTGAAATCTTCCATTTTCGCACGCGGCCGTGCGAAGTTGTTGAGGGGGTAGGCGTCGTCCGGATAACCCAAGGCCACGCCGATAACGACACGGCGGTCGTCCGGTATGGCCGCGATGCTCCTCAGTAAATCCGGATAAAGTACGGCGGCGGCCATTATGCAGCTCCCCAGGCCACGGTCATGAGCAAGGAGGCAGACGGTCTGGACAATGAGCCCGATATCCAGCATGGCGTACTCCATCCGCAAGTCCCGGGGCACGCAGGCCACCATCAGGCAGGGGGCGTCAAACAAACCCGTCATGCCAAGATAATAGTGGTTACGGGCCTCCTTGTCTTCCCGGGGAATTTCCAGGGTATCCAGAACGATCCTTCCCAGTTCTCCATACCTGCCTTTCATCGCCTCCGGCCATTTCTCCGGCATGGGAACATCAGGGGCAGGAAGTCCGCCGTTTAATGACTTTTCTTTGTTGAGCCGCTTGAGTTCCCCCAGGGGTGGACCGGTGATCACATATAATTCCCATGGTTGCGTGTTTCCCCAGGACGGCGACCAGCGGGCCTCCGCCAGGATCTCTTCCATCAGGCTGCGGGGAACTTCGGCGGGTTTAAACTTTCTGATACTTCTCCGACCTTTGATTGCCTCTCTCAGCTCCATCATCAACCTCCTAATCTTATGTTTATTGAGATGCCTCTGACTTTACCTTTTATCTCTTGAAAGTCAAGAGGGACTAACTCAATGCCATGATTCAGAGGGACGGCATGATGATATTTCCCTTCTAACCCAAAATCTTTCCCAGGATCTGATTGATGATGGAATTCGTGTCAGGGATTTTACCGAGGGTAATTATCCCGTAAGGAGCAGCGGTCTCCGCGGTGGACACGACTTCTTTCCCGTGCAGGATTTCCACCTTCAGCGTGCCCTCGACAGTCGTTTTCCGAATGACGCAGGCCGCCGCCAAGCCCTTGCCTGCAAATTCTGCGGGGGCCTTCCCCGTGACCTGGACAGGCTTGGGCATGGCCCCTGTACCGGCGATTGTGTAATGACCGCTGAACGGCAACTGGTCGCCGCCGGTTACTTTTATGGTATAGTCCGATTCCACGCCTTTCAAACCCTCGCTACAGCCAAAGAGAAAGATGGCTGCCAGGAGAAAACACAGTATTGTTCGTTTCATGTAAATTTCCTTATCTTGTTATATTTCGTTGGGATGTTCATTTATGCCTTGCCTTTACCGTTTTTTTGCTCGGGCAGGAGGCATCCGGCGATGCATTTGTCATTGCAGGCGCCGTCACAGGGCTCAATGTGGATGGTGACGGTTGTATGGGGAAAGCGATCTTTGATCTTGTTCGACAGTTCTTTTGCAATCGCGTGGGAATCCAGTACCGACATATGGGGATCTACCTTCAGGTGAAACTCTATAAAACGGAAATGCCCCGCCTTGCGCGTCCGCAGATCGTGGTAGCCTTGAATGACGCCTTCCTGTTCGACAATGCACTGCCGTATCCATTCCACTTCCGCCTTGGGAAGATGAACATCCAGGAGGTCCTTGGCAGCCTGGGTGGTCAAATCATAAGCCGCTTTCATAATGAGCAGGGCGACGCCCAGAGCGGCAACCGGGTCGAGCCAGAAGAAATCCTGTCCGGGGAAAATCCACTGAGCGATCCAGATCAGGGCCAGACCGCCCATAACCCCGGCGGAGGTGTACACATCCGTTTTCAGATGCCAGGCGTCGGCCTGCAGGGCGACGGAATCCGTTTCCCTGCCGACCTTGAAAAGCATCTCCGATACGATAATGTTGACTACCGCTGAAATCAGCATCACGCCGACGCCCCAGCCGATGGCCTCGATTGGCTCCGGATTCATCAGCTTTTTCACCGCCTCGAAGATGATCCAGATTGCCGCTACAAAGATAAGCAGGGCTTCGACGGTGCCGGAGATATTCTCGATTTTCCCGTGTCCGAAGGGGTGTTCGCTGTCCGCCGGGATGCTTGATGTCTTAACCGAGAACAGCGCAATAATGGCGGCAAGGAGGTCAACGCCGGAGTGAATAGCCTCCGAGATGATGGAGACGGACCCGATCATCAGGCCCACAACCAACTTCATGGCCACCAGGGTCGTGTTCGAGACGACGGAAAGGACGGCGACCCTAACTTTACGGCGTTGAGTATCCATGCAACCTCCTTCTACCTCTCAATCAAACAAATCATGGAGAAAACCGCGCTTTTTCTGGTGGTGCTCACTGCGATGCTCATCGTGATGCTTGTCATAGGGCTGCTGACTCCGGCCGTCATTATACCGCTGCTCAGGATAAGGACGGGAAGGTGTTTCCAGCGTGGATCGCTCGATAATCTTATCCAGCTCACCCCGGTCCAGCCAGACGCCCCGGCATTTCGGACAGAAATCGATCTCGACACCCTGACGTTCTGCTACATTCAATGGGACAATACAAATTGGACAATTCATTTTTCTTTCTCCTTCTTATTGGTAAATTTTTCAATAATAATTAAGGCTGCCGGGACGCACGAAAAACCTGAAACAGGTCGCGGCGACAATCGTAATAAAATCTATGGGATTGTTTAGTTAAGACCTGGCCGGGGGGGCCTTATTGGGGTAGATATAACCTACCTGGGAAGACATGCAGATGGCTGTGTTTTCAGGTACGACAAGCGTCGATGAAAGGAAGATCGCCGCCGAGCCAAGGGAGATTACAGCTACTGCCGGGGGGGAATCTATTTTGTTTTTATTGAAAGTTCCGGAGATTGAAGTTTTGACCTTGCAGATGGAACACGAGGTCAATAAAAAAGAGCGGTCATGATGATGAAAGGCAACGGCCAGGATGGCTAAGAAAAAGCCGGCCATCGATAATAAAACGATCTTTTTGATCAGGGGGTGACACATGGTGTATAGTTACCTTGCTTGTCCTTATAATTACCGGCGCCTCCTAACATCTATTTCCGAGGCCTGTCAAGGGGTATAAAACGATCATCATGTATTATTGATTTTTGTCTAAAATATGCTACCGTACCCGGAAATTATCGAGATGAGGAAAGGGTGAAATTGTCGTAATTTCGATAATTCCCCTGAAAATGGAAAAAACCCTCGGAAGGACGGAAATGATCAATATACTTAAACCGATTTCATATAAACATGGGGAGGAGAAATAAATGGATTGTCCATGCGGCTCAGGTAAGACTTATGAAAGATGCTGTGCACCCTTCATAAAAGGGGAGGGGCATCCGGAAACGGCGGAGCAGTTGATGCGTTCGCGATACAGCGCCTACGCGTTACAGGAAATAGCGTATATTCACGATACCATACACCCCGATTCCAGGGTAGATTGGGATGAGGAGGGCGCTTTAAAATGGTCGAAATCATCTGTATGGAACGGGCTTGAGATTGTTCAAACCGAGGCGGGAGGCCCCGGGGATGATCAGGGAACGGTTGAATTCATTGCCGGCTTTTCCATGGAGGGTAAGCGGCTTCAACATCATGAACGGGCCGTTTTTGAAAAAGTGGCGGGTAGATGGTATTTCAAAGACGGCGACATGGTAAAGCCAAAGCAGGTAAAAAGAGAATCTCCCAAGATCGGCAGAAACGACCCCTGTCCCTGCGGGAGCGGCAAGAAATTCAAGAAGTGCTGCGGCAAGTAATTCCGATTCCATATCAAAGCGCTATCATCGTTGGCTGCGTCGCCTCCTCCTTGCCGCCTTGATTTCATCTTTGATCTGGAATCGGAGTGAATACCGTCAACGCAATTATGGTTTCATGCCCCCCCGCCCAGGGCCTTGTAGAGGGCAACGTCATTAGCAAGGCGGAAGAGATAAAGGCTGATCAGCCCTTTTTGAGCGCCGTAGAGAGAGCGTTGCGCATCGAGGACGCTCAGGTAGCCGTCGATTCCCTTCGTGTAGCGGGCGACGGAGAGGCGGTAGGTTTCGGCAAAAGCGGTAACCAGTGATTCTTGGGCTTCGATCTGGCGGTTCACCGTACCCTGGACGGCCAGGGCGTCGGCCGTCTCCCGAAAGGCCGCCTGGATTGCCCTTTCATACTGGGCTATAGTTATATCCTTTTCCACTTTCGTGGCATCATATAACGACCATAAACGGGCGTCGAAAAGCGGGACGATGATCTGGGGCGCGAAATTCCACGTACTGGAACCGTCCCGGAAGAGCCCCGACAGATCGGCGCTGGCCGTGCCGAAGGTCGTCGTCAGGGAGATGCGGGGAAAGAAGGCGGCGCGGGCGGCGCCGATATTGGCATTGGCGGCTCTGAGGCGATGTTCCGCCGCCAGGATATCGGGACGGCCCAAGAGCAGTTCCGAGGACAAACCGGCGGAAATATCACGAAGCGGACGGACTTTACCCAACTCCGGCGGCAGGAGCGCAGGCGGTACGGGAAAGCCGACGAGGAGCTGCAAGGCGTTTTCAGTCCGAGCGGCCAGTTGGGTATAGAGGGCAAAGTCTCCCCGGGCCGTATCTACCTGGCTTTGGGCGCGCCGGAGATCCAATTCGGAGGCAAGCCCGACGTCACAACGCCTCCGGATCAGTTTATAGGCATGCTCCTGTGCATCGAGAGTGGAGGAGGTTAGTTTTAATCTTTCCCTGTCCGCCGCCAGGGTAAGGTAGGCGTCGGCCACGGCGGATACGAGGAGAATCTGGGCGCTGCGGCGGGCCTGATCCGTGGCGAAGTATTCTTCCAACGCCCGATCCTTCAGGCTGCGGATCCGGCCGAAGAAGTCTATTTCCCAGGCGCTGACGCCAAAATTGACACTGTACTGCTGGGAGGTCGTTTCTTGGCCCGTATAGGAAAGGTCCGCCGGTACCCGTCCCTTGCTCCCGGCGCCGACAGCGTTGACGGTCGGAAACAGTTCGGCCCGCTGGATGCCGTAAAGGGCCCGGGCCTTCTCGACATTTAAGGCCGCCAGACGCAGATCGCGGTTATTCTTCAGGGCCGTCTCGATGATCTTCTGGAGGCGTTCGTCGATGAAGAACTTTTGCCACGGCAGATCCTGCATTGTAGGCGCTGCCGCGTCAGCCTTCATTCCCTTGTAGGCGGCGCCGGTTGGCCATTGGTTGGGAACGGGAGCTGCCGGGCGTTCATATTTCGGGGCCATCGTGCAACCGCCCACCAAGAGGACAATAGCGCAAATAATATACAAGGAGATTCTTTTCATATCATGCCTCTCCCGTTGGAGTTGTGTCGGCAATGCCGGTGTTTTCATCTTTCCGTCGTTTTCCGGTCAGTTTTTCCTTCAACACCTGGAAGAATGACTTGGCGCCTCCTGCCCCGGCTGCTTCATGTTTCCTTCGTTTGCCGAAGAGCTTTTCGATCAGCACGTAGAAGAGAGGTGCAAAAATAACCACCAGGACGGTGGCCGTCACCATTCCTCCCAGGACACCGGTGCCGATGGCGTTTTGGGCCCCGGCCCCGGCGCCGGTGGTTAGGGCCAGGGGTAGAACGCCGAAACCGAAGGCCAGGGAGGTCATGATGATCGGACGAAAGCGCAATTTCGCTCCCTCCAGCGTGGCATCGATGAGATCCATTCCTTGTTCCAGCCCGTCCTTGGCAAACTGGACGATAAGGATGGCGTTCTTGGTGGCCAGCCCCAGGGTGGTGAGCAATCCGATCTGGAAATACACATCATTGGCAAGTCCCCTTAGGCTTGAGGCGATGACGCCGCCGATGACCCCCAGGGGGAGCATCATGAGGATCGCCATGGGGATGGTCCAGCTCTCGTAGAGCGCGGCCAGGCACAGGAAGATCACGAAGATGGAAAAGGCGTAAAGC